>JBOHAM010000106.1:0-17589 GCA_050697735.1 Gaiellaceae bacterium
GCGAAACGCGATCGTCTGGTGCTCCTGGATGAGTGCGCCGTAGGCACGTGTGTCGCCCTGCTTCGCCTGTGCGACCAGGTCGCCGTCTGCCAGTGGCCGGTCCCCCACTGCGCCTCTTCTACACCGCGGGACGCCGGCCGGTTCCGCTCAGTTGGCCGAGACGAGCCGGAAGATGGAACCCTCGGCCGAGATGAGGTAGAGCTCCCCCTCGAGATCCTCGGCAAACGAGGTGAGCTCGGGCACCTGGAAGCCCTGGCCGCGGCGCGAGATCTCCCCCTCCCAGCGCGCGATGCTCCAGACGCGGCCGGAGCAGTAGTCGCCGTAGAAGTAGCGGCCGCGCGCCTGCCGGCTGACCTCGCTGCCGCGGTAGACGAAGCCTCCCGTGACCGAGCAGCCGAACTCGTGCGTGTACTGGCTGATCGGCTCCACGAGCGGCCCGCCGGGCGTGGGCTCCTTGTCCTCGAACTGCTGCGTGCCCTCGAAGACGTCCCAGCCGAAGTTGAGCAGGTCGCCGACGCGGCGGGCCGGGACGAAGTCGATCTCCTCGATCGCGTTTTGGCCCACGTCCCCGATCCAGAGGTCGCCGGTCAGCCGGTCGACTGAGAACCGCCACGGGTTGCGGAGGCCGTAGGCCACCATCTCCCACTCGGCGTCCGGGTCGTCGACGTCGAGCCGGAGCAGCTTGCCGAGCTGGCTGGACGGGTCCTGGGCCCGGTTCTCGGGGTCGCCGCCCGCACCGCCGTCGCCGGTGCCGACGTAGAGGAGCCCGTCCGGCCCGAAGGCGAGCTGCCCGCCGTTGTGGTTCGCGTAGGGCTGGTCGATGGAGAGGAGCATCCGCCTCTCGTCCACGCCCCGCGCCGTCCGCTCGAGCTCGCGCACGCGCGTGTCGCCCACGAGGTTCGTGTAGTTCACGTAGAAGAGCCCGTTCGCCTCGTAGTCCGGGTGGAAGGCGACGGAGAGAAGACCCTGCTCGCCGCCGCTCCGGACGTCCTCGACGATGTCCAGGAACGGCTCGCGGAGGATCTCGCCGTCCTCCAGGACGACGATGCGGCCTGCCTGCTCGACGACGTAGAGGCGGTCCGGCTCGCCGGGCGCAGCCGCGGCGTGCACCGGCGCGTTCAGGCCGGAGGCGACCTCCTCGAGGCGCAGCGGGCCGCCGTCGCCGGGCTCGTCGGGCCCCTCCGTCGTCGTGCCGCCCGTGCCGGTGTCGGTCGTTCCCGTCCCGGTCGGCTCGGGGGCGGTCTCCGGAGGCGGCATGCCGGAGTCCTCCTCCGGCCCGCCGCCGCTGCACCCGGCGGCGACGAGAACGAGGAGCGCCGCGACGGCGAGAAGGCTCCGGCTCACGCGGTCCAGGTTACGGATCGGGCTCGGCGGAGGCGCCGGACGCCGCGCGTCAGGAAGCGTCGGCCGCCGCAGGGAAGAGCGGCTCGCGGCTCGCGACCGCCTGCCGGAGCGCATCCAGCATGAGCGCGATTGCCTCGGACCGCTCCTCGCCGCTTCGAGACGCGGTGAGGATGCGCCGCTTGGGACCGAAGGCAACCGGTCGCACGGCCACCCCAGGGTTCACGCGGGTCAGGCCGAGGTCGGGCGCGAAGGCAACTCCGGCACCGGATGCCACCAGCTCCTGCATGGCGGCGTAGTCGTCGACCTCGACGCGGAAGCGCGGCTCGAACCCGGCCGCTTGACAGGCCCGCTCGGTGAAGGGGTGGCAGAACGAGCGCGGCGTGCTGCGGATCCACGCCTCCTCGGCCAGGTCGAGCAGCCGCACGACACGCTGCCTCGCCGCGGCGTGCCCGGCAGGCAGCACGATCCGCAGGGGCTCCTCGAGCAGCACCTCGAGCGTCACCCGGGAGTCCACGGGCAGCGGGACCCGGTCGTACTCGAAGACGATGGCCAGGTCGACCTCGCGCGTGCGGAGGCGCGCGAGCGAGACGAGCGGATCGGCCTCTTCGACGGCGACCTCCACGTCCGGGCGCGCCGCGGCGAAGCGGGTGAGCGCCTCCGGGAGGATGCTGACCGCGGCCGTCGTGACCGAGGCGAGTCGGAGCGCGGGGCCGGCGCCCCCGAGCTCGCGGAGCTCGCCCTCGGCCTGGGCCAGCCGCTCGAGGATCGCCTCGGCGTGCTCGACGAGCCGCCGGCCGGCCGGGGTCAGGCGGACGCTCCGCGGGCCGCGCTCGACGAGCGGGACGCCCGCCTCGCGCTCGAGCTTGGCGACCTGCTGGGAGACCGCGGACGGGGTGAAGCGCAGCGCCTCCGCCGCCCGCGCGATCGAGCCGCGCAGCGCGACTTCGCGAAGGACGCGGAGGCGGCGGACGTCGAGCATAAGCACAGCTTAACCACGCGCGAAGCAGCCCGACTGGTCGGCGGTCGCCCGTGCAGGCAGCGTTGGCTTGTGAGCGCCTCGCGAAGGCTCGCCTATCCGCTCAGGCTGGCCGCCGCCCGCCTCTCCCGGCGCGCGACGACCGCGCTCCTCGCCGCCGGAGGCGTGGCGGCCGGCGCGGCGATGCTCGCCACGGTGCTTGCCGGCACGGTGGTGGCCAGGGACGAGAGCCTCGGTCGCGCGGTGGAGGAGATCCCGGCCGCCCAGCGGGCGATACGCGCCGGCTGGTTCGGCGTGACGGGGCAGTCGACCGAGAGCTACGCCTCGCTCGACCGGGCGGCGCGGGAAGCGCTGGCGGACGTCGTCCCCGCCGAGCCGGCGTCCTTCGTCCTCTTCCGGGAGAGCACGATCGCGGGCGACTTCTTCGGTCTGGGCGCCGTCGACGGCCTCGGCGAGTGGGTGACGCTTCGCTCTGGCAGGCTCCCGCGCGCCTGCGAGCCCGGGCGCTGCGAGGTCGTCCGCCTCCGCGGCGAGGGTCGCATTCCGAACGTCCCCGGCCTCCGTCTCGTCGAGGTCGGCCAGGCGGCGGTCACCTCGCCGGTGCTCTTCGGCGACTTCATCGCCCCGGCGGAGAACGACCGCAGCCGGGTCGCCCTCAGCCCGCTCTATCGCGACGCCTTCGGGTACCACCGGCCGCCTCCCGCCCCGCTCGTCCTCGCCGAGGGCGTGGAAGCGCTCGCCGCCTCGAGCGTGCTCGACCCCGTCTACCGGAGCTACTCGTGGGTCGTGCCGCTCGCCGAGGGATCGGTACGGGCGTGGGAGGCCGACGCGCTCGCCGGCGACGTGGTGCGCGCGCGCTCGGGTCTCCAGAGCCGCTCGAGTGCTTTCGACTTGACCGCGCCGGTGGAGGAGCTGCGCGAGGCCTCCGACGCGAGCGACGTCGCCGGACGGCGGCTCCTGCTCGTGGGCGGCGAGTCGGCGGCGCTCCTGTTCGCGTTCGCGGTGCTTGCCGCCGTGAGCATGCGGAGAGACGTCGACGCTGCCCGGCAACGGCTGGCCTGGTTCGGTGCCCGGAGCTGGCAGCTCTCGCTCTTCACCGCCGCGGAGGCGGCGGTCGTGGCACTGGTCGGCACGGTGGTGGGCTGGGCCCTGGGGACCGGCGTGGGCGCGCTCGTCGCCTCGCGGGCGGGAGCTCCGGTCGAAGAGGTGCTCGCCCAGTCCACGCTCTCCCCGGCAGGCCTCGCCGCCGCGGCGGCCGTGGCAGCGGCCCTTGCAGTCGTGCTCGTCGCGGCCTTGCGGGCGCGGCCGGTCGCACTGGGCGGGCGCTCGTTCTCGGCCCTCGACGCGGCCGCGCTCGCCGCGGCCGGCGTCGTCGCGCTGACCCTGGCGCGGGGCGACCTCGACGGGGAGGCTCTCGCACGCGAGTCCGGGAGCACCGTCGCGCTCGTGTTGCTGCCGGCCCTGGTCACTTTCGTCGCCGCGGTCGCCCTGGCCCGTCTTCTCCGGCCGGCACTCCTCCTCCTCGAGCGAGCCACGCGACGGCGGTCGGTCTCGCTCCGGCTCGCTGCGCTCTCGCTCGCGCGCCACCCGGGCCACGCGGCCGTCGCCGCTGCGTTCCTGCTCGTGAGCGTAGGCCTCGCCGTGTTCGCCGAGAGCTACCGCTCGACGCTCGCGCGCGGTCAGGAGCAGCAGGCCGCGTACGCCGTCCCGCTCGACTTCACCCTCCGGCAGGACCTCACCCGGCTCATCCCCGTCGTCGACGCCGCGCCGCCCGAACGTCTCTCCGCTCTCGGAGACGACGTGCGGGCCGAGCCGGTCCTGCGCCTGGCAGGCAACGTGAGCCGAACCGGGCGAACCGGCATCGCCGTGCTGGGGCTGGACGCGGACGCCCTGCCGGCGCTCGGCGGCTGGCGCGACGACTTCGCGGCCCTCGAGCCGACCGAGCTGGCCGCGCGCATCCGGCCTCCCGCCGATTCCGGCCCGCGCGGGCCCGTCGTGCCCGAGAACGCGACGACGCTCGAGCTTCCCGCGCGCGGATTCGGAGTGATCGTGACGGCCAGCGTCGAGACGCCGAGCGGCGCCTACGCGCAGCTCGAGCTCGGCGAGCCGGACCGCCGCGGGAGTGTTCTCCGGGCTCCCGTCCCGCCGGAGGCGCGGGGCGGTCGTGTCGTCGCGCTCACCGTCACGCCGCCCGCGCGCGTGCAGGAGCGCGGGGGTGAAGGGGTCCCGCTCCGGCTACAGCTGGCCCTCGGCCTGCTGGCAGCGCGGACGGGCTCCGGCGAGACGGTCACCCTGAGGGACTACGAGGACTGGCTGGGCGTGAACGGCCTCGAGGCCTCGCCGACCACCGAGGGCGCCAGGCTGAGCGGGACGCTCTCCGAGCAGGCCGCCAGCCGCTTCCGCCCCCGCCAGCCGACGGACGCGACTCCCGTCCCGGTGATCGCCTCGCCGGCCGTCGCGGCTGCTGCGTCGGGCGGCGAGCTGCCGCTCCGGGTCGGCGGCGAGCAGGTGGTCGTGCGCGTGGCGGCCGTTGCCGAGCGCTTCCCGGGCACGCGAGGAGACTTCGTCGTTGCCGACCGCCGCCTGCTCGGGACCGCGCTGAACGCCGAGCGTCCCGGGGTCGCAGTCGCCGACGAGGTCTGGCTCGCCGCGGAGACACAGGCGGCACGCGACCGTCTCGCCGCCGTGCTCGCCCAGCCGCCCTTCGACGTCCTCAGCCTGGAATCACGCGCCGCGCTCGAGTCGTCCCTGCGCCACGACCCGTTGGCACGGGGGACGCTCCTCACCCTCGTCGCCGGCGCCCTCGTCGCCCTCGGCCTCGCGCTCGTCGGCGTTCTCCTCGGCGTCGTCTCGGATGTGCGCGACGAGCGCGGCGAGCTGGAGGACCTCGAGGCACAGGGCGCGCGTCCCGCTCTCCTCCGCCGTGTCGTCCGCCTGCGCAGCCTCGTCGTCGTGGCGGTAGGGCTCGCCGGCGGCCTGGTGACGGCGGCGCTTCTGGGCCTCCTCGTCGTTGACCTCGTGGCAGTGACCGCCGACGCCCGCGCGAGCGACCTGCCGCTGCGCCCCGAGGTCGCCTGGCCGGTGCTCGTAGCCGCCCTCGCAGGCGGGGCGCTCGGAGCCGCCGTCCTCGTCGCCGCCGCCTCCCGCCGCGTATGACGAGCGCGATCGACATCCGCGACCTCTTCCGCGTCTACCCGGCGCCCGAGGGTGGTGTAGTCGCGCTCCAAGGCCTCACCCTCGAGGTACGGGAGGGCGAGGTGTGCGTCGTCCTCGGGCCGAGCGGGTCGGGGAAGAGCACGCTGCTCCGCATGCTCGCCGCACTCGACAGGCCGACGGCCGGGACTGTCCGGGTGCTCGACCGCGACCTCGGCCGTCTCTCCCGCGGAGCGCGGGCGCGCTACCGGGCCGAGGCGCTGGGCTACGCCGACCAGCACTACCGGCGGGCCCTCGCGTCCGAGCTCGAGGTGCGAGAGCTGGTGGGCCTCCAGCTCGGCCTCGCGGGCGCGCCCCGGCGAGAGCGGTTCGCGCGCGCCGGCGAGCTGCTGGAGCGGGTCGGCCTCCTCGACCGCGCGGAGGCCCGTCCGGGCGAGCTATCGGGCGGGGAGCAGCAGCGGGTCGCCGTGTGCGCCGCCCTCGCCCACCGCCCGCGCCTCTTCCTCGCCGACGAGCCCACCGGCGAGCTGGACGCCGCGAACGCGCGCCTCGTCTACGACGCGATCGCCGAGCTGGCGCGCGACGGCGGCACGACGACGCTGATCGTCAGCCACGACCCCGAGTCGGCCTCCATCGCCGACCGGATCGTCCGCGTGCGCGATGGGCGCGTGAGCGAGGAAGCGGCGCTCGCGGACGGGCGCGACGAGGCGATCGTCGTCGGACGCGGCGGCTGGCTCCGGCTCTCGGAGGAGCTCCTGCGGCGCACCGGGATCCACACTCACGCCGCCGCCCGCCTCCACGAGGAGGGCATCCTGCTGGCGCCCCTCCCGGGGTCGGAGCAGGCGTCCGTGCCGGAGGCCGCCGAGGCACCGTCCGCTGGCGGCACCGCCGACGGGCCCGTCGTCGCGGAGGTCCGCGGGCTGAGCCGGACGTACGGCGAGGGCGCTGCCGCCGCGACGGCGCTCGCGGAGCTCGACGCCGTCTTCCCCGGAGGCGGGCTCACGGCGGTGACGGGGCCCTCGGGCTCGGGCAAGACGACGCTCCTCCACCTCCTGGCCGGGCTAGACGTGCCCACGGCAGGCGACGTGCTCGTCCTGGGCGAGGCGGTCGGCTCGCTGGGCCGCGACGCGCGGGCCCGCTTCCGCGCCGAGCACGTGGCCCTCGTGAGCCAGGACGTCGGCCTCGTGCCGTTCCTGACCGCCGCGGAAAACGTGGAGCTGGGGCTCTCGCTCCGCGAGGTGGAGCCCGACGAGGCGACCGCGCGCGCGGCCGAGGCCCTCGCCGCCGTCGGCCTCGCAGGAGTCGCGGGCAGACGCGCCGGCGACCTCTCCAGCGGCCAGCGAGAACGCGTCGCCGTCGCCCGCGCGCTCGCCGCGCGGCCGCGCCTTCTCCTCGCAGACGAGCCCACCGCCCGCCTCGACGCCGCGAACGCGCTCGCCGTCGCCCGGCTTCTCCTCGCCCTCGCGCGCGAGACCGGGGCAGCCGTGGTCTGCGCCACGCACGACCCCCTGCTCGTCGAGCATGCGGACGCGCACCTCGACCTCGAGCGCCACGGCAGGGCGACCGGGCTGAGGCTCGCCGCCGGCTAGGAGGCCTCGGCGGAGGCCTTCGTCTCGACCGCGAGCAGCGTCCTGGCACCGCCGGCCGCCTTGGCGCGGTAGGCGGTCAGGTCGGCGGAGCGGTAAACGTCCTCGGCGGCCGACTGGGACGGCGTCACGCGGGCGATCCCGCCCGAGAAGCTGTACTGCCCGCGGCCGATCTCGGCCAGGGCGTCCTGCGCGCGCTCGGCCACCTTGACCGCATCCTCGGGATTCGAGCCCGGGAGGATGACGGCGAACTCGTCCCCGCCGAGCCGGCAGGCGACGTCGGTCGCCCGGATCGTGGCCCGGAGGGCATCGGCGAGCGCCCGCAACGCGACGTCGCCGGCACCGTGGCCGCCGAGGTCGTTGATCCGCTTCAGCCCGTCCAGGTCGACGACGAGAAGCGTGAGGTCCTCGCCGGCCCGCAGGCTGCGCGCCACCGCGGCCTCGAACTGCTCCTCGAAGAGCCGCCGGTTGTAGAGACCCGTGAGCTTGTCCCGCGCCGCGCTCTCCTGGAGCTCGGCGAAGAGGACGGCGTTACGGATCGCAATGGCCACGATGTCGCAGAGCGCTCGGCAGAACTCGACGTCGGGGTCGTCCCAGGAGCGGTCCTCGGTGTCGACGATCTCCATGAGCCCGATCGTCTCGCCCCGCGCCACGAGCGGCAGCATCAGGAGCGAGCGCTGGCCCTGCGCCTCGAGGAGCGCGCGCTCGGCCGGGTCGTCGTCGGGGTTGTCGACGCGGATCTGAACGGACTCCTGCGCCTCGATCACGTGCCGCGTTGCCGGGAAGTCGGCGAGATGGTAGACGCGACCGCCCCGCTCGGTGATCTCGTCGCGGCCGTGGTGGAGCTCGACGAGCATCACGAGGACGCCGCGCGCCGGGTCGTAGGTCGAGAGCTCGGCGGCAGTGGCGCCGGTCAGCTCGGCCGCGCGGGCAGCGAACTCGCGCAGCACGTCGCGCAGGTCGAGGCTCGAGGAGAGCGCCCTCGAGAGGTCGAGCAGGGCCTGGAATCGGTGCGCCGGGGCCATCGGCAGAGAAATCGGCGCGGCGGCGCCACCGCTTGAGCGCGCAAATGGGGTGTTACCTACGTGGCTGCGAGCCGGTCGTCCGGGCGCAGAACGGCGCTCAGCACCATGTTCACGAGCCAGACGATCACCGCCGCTCCGAGCGTCGACCAGAAGCCGCCGGTCTCGAAGTCGGGGACGATCCAGTCGGTCAGGTAGAGCATGAACGTGTTGATCAGCAGGAGCGCGAACCCGAGGGTGAGGATCACCGCCGGGAGGGCCAGGAGGATGACGAGCGGGCGGACGAACATGTTCGCGATCGCAAAGACGAGGCCCGCGATGAAGAGCACCCAGAAGTCGTCGCCGTAGCCCACGCCCGGGACGATCCACGCGGCCACGAAGAGCGCGACCACGTTGGAGAGCCACGCGAAGAGCAGGCGCATCAACACGGCCGCAATCCTGTCAGGTCCGGCGGAGGGCCGAACCGGCCCTTGTCGCCGGAGGCAGGCCGGTGTATCAATAACCCGGAGGCGAGGGCATGCCCGACTCGAAGCGGCTCCTGGCGGCGGCCGCCGCGGCGGCAGGGCTTGCCGTGACCACGCTCGTAGCGGGTGCCGGCGCGGCCACCATCGCCTACACGAGCCAGGGACCGACGTCGTCCCACCTCTGGATCATGGGCGGCGACGGCGGCGACAAGGAGCGACTCACGTCGGGCGGGGTCGACGACGTCAGCCCCTCGTTCGCCCCCGGCGGCCAGCGCCTCGTCTTCGTGCGCCGGCGCGGCGACCGGAGCGACGATCTCTACCGCATCGCCACGGACGGAGAAGGCCTGCTGCGCCTGACGCGCACCGGCCTGGCGGAGGCCAATCCAGTGTGGGCGCCGCGCGGCGGGCGGATCGCACACGAGGCCGGCCTGGCGACCGGCTCGCTGGAGATCTTCGTCGTCCGCAGCGACGGCAGCGGGCGGCGGCGCCTGACCTCCAACAGCGTGGACGACGCCGACCCTGCGTGGGCGGCGGACGGCCGGCGGCTCGCCTTCGTCCGCTACGTCGACGGGCGGAACGCCGACATCCACGCTGTCGCCTTCGACGGCACCGGGCTCGATCGGCTCACCAGCGCGCGGGCCCAGGACTTCGACCCGACCTGGTCGTCGACCGGCCGGATCGCCTGGATCCGCTCGCGTGCCTCGAGCAGCGACCTGTGGATGATGCGCCCGGACGGCAGCGGGAAGCAGCGCCTCGCGCGCTCGAACCGCCAGCTCGGCTCGCCGGCCTGGTCGCCGAACGGCGCCTGGATCGCGTTCACCGTCTGGGACGGCGAGGACGGCGAGGTCTACGCAGTGCGCGCCGACGGATCCCGACTGCGACGGCTGACCGGGAACGATGTGGACGACGCGGGCCCGATCTGGTCACCGGGCGGCGCGTGGATCGCGTTCACCCGCTTCACACGCGGGAGCAACGACGTCTGGATCATGCGCCGCAACGGCTCCGACAAACGCCGCCTGACGACCGCCCGCACCCACGAGGCCGCGGGGGACTGGGTCGCGGATCCGTAGCATGCGGACGTGGCCACGTACGTCCTGATCCACGGGGGCGGGGGCAGCGCCTGGGACTGGCACCTGGTGGAGGAGGAGCTGCGCGGCCGCGGCCACAACGTGGTAGCGCCGGACCTGCCGAGCGAGGACGAGTCGGCCGGGCTTTCGGAGTATGTGGACACAGTCGTGGAGGCCGTCCAGGCTCGCCGCGACCTCGTCGTCGTGGCGCACTCGCTCGGCGGCTTCACCGCTCCGCTCGTGTGCGCTCGCGTGGCCGTCGACCTGCTCGTCCTGGTCGCCGGGATGGTGCCGTCGCCGGGCGAGACGGGCATGGAATGGTGGGCAAACACCGCCTACGAGGACTCAGGCGAGAGCGATGTCTTCTACCACGACGTCCCGCGCGAGCTGGCAGAGGAGGCGCGCAAGCGGGAGCGGGACCAGGCGGAGGCTCCGATGGTGGAGCCGTGGCCCCTGAAGGCCTGGCCAGATGTGCCGACGAGGTTCCTGCTCTGCCGCGACGACCGCATGTTCACGGCCGACTTCATGCGGCGGGTGGCCCGCGAGCGCCTCGGGATCGTCCCGGACGAGACGGAAGGCGGCCACTACGTCACCCTGAGCCGCCCACGCGAACTCGCGGACCGCCTGGAGGCCTACCGGGAAGGGCTCCAGGAGTCGGGCGCCGGCCGCGGGGATGGGCCGTGAAGGATTCGAACCTTCGACCTTGGGATTAAGAGTGGCTGCCCACAGACTCGCGCTGGCTCGGGACTGTGGCTGAACCCGCATGCTTCCGTGGGTTCGGCTCGTGAGAGTTCGTCCCGGTTCGAGCCTGCTTGTTGACCCTACGTTGACCCGCCGCTCGCGATTCGACCGCCCGGGGTCGGGACAGTTGGCTCACAATCGGCGCATTCTCGGCGCAAAGGGACGGCTGCGGTTCGCTTCCATGTTCCAATGGAGATCGCAGTCGACCCGGCGGCAGCTGCTCGAACGGAGGTGGAGGCGGAGGTCGTCGTATCGGGCGTGGTCCACTGGGTTGTTGTCGACCATCCCTTCAATGCGGCGTGGTATCCGAGCCTCGTGAGATGCGACGGGGAAGGTGATCCACCGAGTTACGCGGTCGTGCGGATCGAGGAGGTAGTCAAGACGTAGAGCCGGCGCGTCAGGTCTCCTCGTCGCTGCCGATGCGGTACTTGAGGTCGTAGTTCACGAGAAAGTCGAGCTCGGTGTCACTGAGCCCGTAGTGCTCCGCCAAGACGACATCGATCTCGTCGAGGAGTGGCTTCAATGGCCGGGAGTCGAGTGAGTCGATAAGGAGGCCGCTCTTCCGCCAGAGAGACGTGTGCTCCCGAGTGGCCTCTTCGAGTTGATGAGAGAGGGCGACTAGCTTGTCTACGATTGACCCGGCAATGCCGCTGAAGTCGAACATGAAATCCCGGACATCGGCCTGATTGATGTGGCGTCCGTCGGAGTAAGCGACGTAGAACTGGTAGTAGGTCGAGCTGTTTAGCACGGCGTGCAGCACACGTTGCGTGCGCTCGTCGGGAAGGAAGACGCTATTGACCTCTCCCCTTACGCGCGCCGGACCACCGGCCTCGGGGCGCGCCATCGGCGGGGTGAGGTAGAACTGGCAAAAGTAGCCCGGCACGCGTACCCAGTAGATGGAGTGCTCGGAGTGGCGAACTAGTCGCTCGGCGACGGTATGTCGCGTGTGCATCTTGCGGAGGATCGAGGCAGCCTCGGGCGTGCCGATCTTCGGGAAGAGGCCGTGGAACCCGATGGCAAGGTCGGCGAGCTCAACGTACCGAAGCAGCGCAAACAGGTTTTCCCGTTCGCCGCGCCGACTGTCCCAGCGGTAATAGCGAGTGGAGAAGATGCGTGTCCCGTCGTCACTCGGCGCGCGCAGAAAGATCGTCAGCCGGTTCTGGGCGCCGGCGAAGAGCTGTCCGGGCCGGTTGGCGAAGTGGGAGAGCGACAACGTCGCCGACGCGGCCATGATCACGTCGCGCAGCGGGGCGAATGAGCCCGACGAGCTGATCGACACGGGCACGATGAGGCCGACATGGCCCTCACTGCCGGCCAGCGCGCCCGCCCGCTCCACGACCCAGGCGTAGATGTCTCGGCACCCAAGTGTCCGGAAGTCAAGGGGGCGATAGCGGCCGTTCAGTCGCCCGACTTCGAGATAGGGCGGATTGCCGATGACGACGTCGAAGCCGCCGCCCCTCATCAGCCCGTAGAACTCCGTGAACCAGTGGAACGGCTGATGGCTGAGGCGCCAAGCGGCCAGCTCGTCCACGTCGCTCTCGTTGACGCCGTATTCCCCGGCTAGGTAACGGTCGAGCTCGCCACGCAGCCCCGAGAGAACGGAGCGCAGATCCTTCTTCGCACTTCGCTGCTCGGCGTCAGATGCCTCGCCGTGTTGCAGTTGCAGAGAATGAAAGCGCTCGAAGGCGGCATCGGCATCGGCCGCCCGCTCGACGATTCGTACGAGCGCGTCGGCGACGTCGAGGCGGGCCTGAGCGCCGCCCTGGATGGCCTCTCGCGCCTCAGCGAGGCTGGCGAAACCGACCAGGGTGTTTCCCGCGCGGACGTGGAAGTCGACGTCCGGCAGCGGTTCAAGGTGCTCGACGCTCGAGACCTGCGCGACTAGTCGCAGGAAGAGGCGCAGCTTACAGATCTCGATTGCCTCCTCCATGATATCTACGCCGTAGAGGTTGTTAACGACGATGCTCTTCAACGTGAAGAACGCGCGGTTGGGATGCGCGCGGACGCGATCGATTACGGCGGCGAATTCGGCCAGCCGGGCGTCGTCTGCGTCGGCGTCGACCAAGAAGGCTTCCATTCGCTCCAGGGCTGCCTCGTAGAGCGGCTCGAGGATGTTGAGCGCGGCAAACAGGAAGGCGCCTGAGCCGCAGGTCGGATCGAGCACGCTTAGCGATTCGAGCGCGGCGTAGATGCTGCCCAGCAATGCAGGCGAGTCGCAATCCTCGATCAAGTCAAGCCCGAGCTGCTGCAAGTTGAGGTTCAACGCCACCAGGTCGGCCGCGCTGTCGACCTCGCCAGCGCCGAGTCTCGCTCGCAGGCTGGCGTAGTACTGCCGGCGTGCGACGACCTCGCGCCAGGTCTCAGTCGGTAGCGCATAGCTCGGCGCCGCCGACGCGTTCCACCGATCCCGTCGGCTCGGCTCGTCGCTGCCCGCCGCGATCTCTTCCGGCAGCTCATGGTCCGTTCCGTGGCGGAGCGGGTTGTGGAGGTAGCGGTCGGGCTCGGCGGCGAGTAGTGCGGCGATTGTCCGGAAATCGAACTCGTCTGACCTTTCGGCCAGCTTCTCGAACAGGCGCGGGATCAGCGCGTTCGCCGTGATGTAGCCGGTGATGTCTTCCTTTGTGTAGTACGCCCCCATCTGCTTCTGGTTGACGTATTTTTCGAAGATGTAGCCGAGGACATCCGGGTTGATCTCGTTATCCGAGCGCAGCGGCCGGTCGTCGAGGTGCCACTGGTAGGCGTCGAAGAAGTCGAACAACTGCTCGAACGCCTCGTCCGGAATCTGGATCTCGGGGTTCTCGCGCTCGAGCTCGTGGACGTCGAACAAGCCGCCGTTCAGGTACGGCACCCGGCCGAGGATCGCGTCGAGGTCTGACGAGCGGCGACGCTGGCCGAGGCCCTCGTGAAACAACCGCAGCAGGAAGTGCCGGTAGAAGGAGTGGAATTGGTCGCGCCCGGCGTCGGCCTGGACAATCGCAAGGCGGTGACGCAGGTAGTCGCGATCGCCGTCGAGAAAGCCCTTCTTCTGGATGAAGTAGACGAACATCAGTCGGTTCAACATCACCGACGCGTACCACTCGCGGTCGTCTTGGCTCTCGAGCCCTCGGATGAAGCCGAGGAACACTTCGTGCTCCGCCTTGAACAGGTCATAGAACCGCTTGGTGACACGCTCGACGTCGAAGGCAGCGCGAGCTCGGCGCGTGACGTCGACAATGCTGAGGTCGGCCTCCTCGTCGAGCGTGAACGTGACCGCGTCGAGCCGCTGGATCAGCGCCTCCCCGGACTGGCCCCGCTGATAGTGGAGCTCGCGGCAGGCCGTCGGCCGGCCGGGCTCGCGCCTGACCCACTGCCAGACCTGCGTCGTCCGCGCGTCGTCGGCGTAAACGATCAGATGCTCGTGTACTGACTTGGCCGCTTGGCGCTCGATCTTGCGCCGCGTCGGGTAGTCGGGGAGCCTGTCTTCGCCGCTCTCGACGACGAATGCCGCCATCCCCCGCTTCTCAGCGACGCCTCGCAAGCGGTAGGTCTGGCCGTCGACGGCGACGTCGAGGTGGCTTGGGTATCGATCCCAGCCGAGCTCCTCGACGAACAGCGGCTCGAGCTGGAACTCTGCCAGGTGGCGGCGGGCCCTTTCAGCGTCGAGCGGCATGACTACTCCGGCGTGGCGATGAGCCCGAGCGAGCAGATGATCTCGGGCTCCTGTTCCTCGACTTCCTGCTGCTCGAGCACCAAGCGCCCCTCGTCGCGCAGCGCGACGACCAAGTCGGCCAACTGCTCGTCGGAGATGCCGGAGCGCAGTTGGCGGTTGAGCGTGTCGGCGGCCGTTGGCCTGAGCGGGTAGCGGTAGATGTCGTCGATAGTCGCCGCCAGCTCGCGCGTGTCGAACAACGTCCCCTGCACCTCGGCGGCGTAGTGCTTCAGCCGTTCGTAGGTGCGGAAGCGTGCGCCAGACGGGCGGCCGAGCTGTCCACCGACCGTCTTCTCCTCTTCGAAGATCATCCGCACCGCCTCGCCGACCAGCTCGTGATGCTGCTCGAGCCGCTCGACCGCCGGCATGCCCGGCTCGCACTCAGCCGCCTTGAGGATCTCAAGCTGCGACTGAGTGATGCTGTTGCCGTCTGCGTCGAGCCAGGCCAGCGCGTCGTTGTCTTCGCCGGTGCGCAGGTAGACGAGCACACCGTCCTTGTCGGCGCCGGGGAAGGCCTTGGTCGAAAAGGAGACCGGCGCCATGTCCTCGATCGTCTTGCGCAGGCTGGGATCGGCCTCGGTCGCGTTCTTCCAGATCTGGAACGCGTACGAGGCGAGGTCGACCTCGCCGTCGGCCTCGGCCTCGAGCACGGCGGCCTTCTCGTGGTAGAGATCGAGGATCGCCTGGTTGTCCTTGTCGTCCTCGAAGAAGGCCTCGTCGGCACCGACGACCTCTGCGTTCTCCTGCAGGCGCTGGCGCACGCGGGCTCTGAGGCGAAGGATGCGTTCGACGCCTTCCGCCGGCAGGAACGAGTTGACGAGGATCTCCTCGGCCTGCTGGCCGATGCGGTCGACGCGCCCGGCCCGTTGGACGAGGCGGATGATCGCCCACGGCAGGTCGTAGTTGACGACGATCGCGCAGTCCTGCAGGTTCTGGCCCTCGCTCAAGACGTCGGTGGCAATCAGCACCTGCAGCTCGTCATCGGCCGAGACCTGGGCACGCTTGCCGTTGCTGACCGGGCTGAAGCGCCAGGCGAGCGCCGTCGGGTTCTGCGAGTCGCCGGTGACGCCGGCCAGACGCGGCACCGCCTCGCGAGTCGTCCCGTCAGGGTTCTGCCCGTCCCGTCTGAGCTCGCGCGTCAGATATGCGACCGAGTCGGCGAACTGCGTGAAGACGAGTACTTTCTGGTCGGGATAGGTCTTGGTCAGGAGCCCATGCAGGGCGGCTAGCTTCTCGTCCTTGCTGGCGTCCCACTCCCCCGCCTCCTCGAGGATCGTCAGTAGTGCCTGCGCGTCACGTTCGAGGTCGTCGATCAGCTCGTCGGTGAACAGGTCGAACCGGAGCCAGCGAAAGCGGCGCTTCTGCCGCGTTTCGTAGTCGGCGTAGATCTCGGCGGCGCGTCGACGGAAGTCAGCCTCGCTGCGCAGCGTTCGGCTGATCGTCGTCGTGCCGCCGCCCGTGCCGCTGCCGGCGAGCGCGCTGACCTCCATCCCCGCCTCGGCGCTGGCGCCGTCGGCGCCGACAGTGAGCGCACCATCCTCGGCGGTCGCCTCATCCTCGTCGGGCATCGCGATCAGTGCCGCCTGCAGATCCTCGTCGTCGTCGTTGATCCGCGAGTCCATGAGCTCGATGCTCTGCGGCCCGATCGGCAGCGGCTTGCCGCGCTCGATCGCGTGGAGGTAGACGAAGTTGCGCAGGACGTGGCGTTCGACCGACTGCAAGAAGGCCAACCCCCCGCTCTCGAGCCGCTTGAAGAGGTTGGTGCGGCTGAAGCCCATTAGCCGCTTGCCAGCGCGGCCGAGGTCTTGCAGCACCTTCGTCTCGTTCTGCGTTGGCGGCTCGTGCGGTGTGGCAGCGATGTAGTTGGCCAAGCCGTAACGCGGCAACGCCAGGTCGTTGATCGCGTCGACGACGTCGGCCGCGTAAAGACGCGCATAGGGGTCATCCGCGTTGGTCTCGTCGATCGTGAATGGCACCGTGACCGGCCGCCGCGTCGGGAAGTACGAGCGGGTGCCATCCTCGAAGGTGAGGAACTTGCGGCCGTCGCCGTCGGTCTCGGCGTAGTTGTCCTGGATGAAACTGCGCGTCCGTCGCACGAGGTAGAGGCGCATCAGCTCGCGCCAATCGTCGGCATAGCCGCTGTGCTCGAACGCCGCCAACGAGCGCACCGGCGCCTGGTGGCGGCGGATGAACTCGGTCTCGCCGAGCTCGCGCAGCAGGTGTTCCGGCCGGATGCCGATGTCCTCGTCCTCGGGGATGAACAGCCGTAGCTGGTTGGCCAGGTCGAGGTAGGTCTTGTTGTACGGCGTCGCCGTCAGCAGGATGCACTTGCTCTCATTGGCGAGCATGTACTCCTGGATCGCCCGGTAGCGCTTACCGTCGCGGTTGCGGAGATTGTGACTCTCGTCGATGACGACGACGCGGTAGCGCCGCAGATCAGGCAGCTCGCGCTCGACGACCCCGTGCGACATCACCTTGCCGCGCAGCCTGAACTGGTCTCTGTAGTCCTCCCACATCGAGACCAGGTTCGGCGGGCAGATGATCAGCGTCTCGAGGCCGAGGTCGTCTTCGAGGATGCGGGCGAGCGCGGTGGCGACGAAAGTCTTGCCCAGGCCGACGACGTCGCCGATGAGCACGCCGCCGCGCTTGTTGACGTGGTGGGCGGCGATCTTAACCGCCGCCGTCTGAAAGTCGAACAGCTTGTTCTCGAACTCGCGCGGGACCTGGAACTCGGACAGGCCGGCCCGCGCCTCCTGTGAAAGGTGGTAGGCGATCTTGAGGTAGACGTGATAGGGCGAGATCTCGGTCTCGCTGGCCCAGCTCTCCTCGATCACCTGCACCAGCTCGTCGGAGATGTCGATCGACCAGCGGTCGTCCCAGCGGTCGTTGAACCAGCGGTCGAGCGTGTCGCAGGCGTCGTGGTCGAGGACGTCAACGTTGAGCTCGCCCTGCGACGACAGGCCCGGCAACGTCAAGTTGCTGCTGCCGAGGAAGCCGATCTTCGGGTTGTTCGGGTCTCGCCGGTAAAGCAGGTACAGCTTCGCGTGCAGCGTGTGACGAAGGAAGAGCTTGACCCGAACCTTGCGGCTACGGAGCTGGGCGGCGAGGCGGCGCAGGCCGGCCTCGTCGGCGTTGGTCGGGATGCCGTAGGCGAGTTGAGCGCGAAATTCCTCGGCTAGCTGCTTCCTCAGCCTGAGCGCGGTCGCGTTGTCCATCCCGTTCTCGGAGCTCCTGAGGCTCATCAGCTCGCGGAAGTCCTCCTCAGGTCGCCCCTGCATCCCGACCAGGAGCCGGCAGCAGGAGCTTTCGTCGCCCGCCCAGCGCTCGACGTAGGAGTCGATCTGCCGCCAGCCACGCAGATTGAAGTAGCCGACACTGAAATCGGCCCGGTCGGCGACGGCGAGCGTCTCCTGGAGCGCTGGCAGGAGTCGCTGGTCGATGTTGTCGAAGATGCGGGGCATGTCCCAGGAGGACGATAACGGCGTGTCTCTGATCTTTCGAGGCAGGCCCGAGTGTCCCTCGGCGCGGCGATGGCGGACCGACCGGCC
>JBOHAM010000107.1:0-11873 GCA_050697735.1 Gaiellaceae bacterium
GCCGCCGCCTGGATCGGCGGCGGCCGCCCCACTGGGCTCCTCGGTCCCGGGTTTCTCAGCCTCTGTCCTCGAGCGTCCGCGACACAGCTATCCGACTTGCGTCGCGAAGACCTGCTGGAGCGTCGCCGCCAGGTTGAACGAGAGCGCCCCGGCCGCGTTCGACGCGACCTGGTTTGCCGAGCTCGTCCCGCCGAAGACGGACCCGCCCGCGATCGTCACGGGCACGTTCGCGTTCACGGCGTTCTGGTTTGCGTCGGCGTCGGCGTCGGCGTTCTGCAGCGTCACCGCGTTCTGGCCGACCGCCTGGAACTGGCCCGCTCCCCCGCAGCCGAAGATGCAGGAGCTCGAGCCGCCCACCTGGGTCGCGTTGGCCGTCTGCGACGTCAGGGCGAAGTTCCCCGCCACCGCTCCGGCCGAGTTCGACGCAACCTGGTTCGCGGAGCTCGTCCCGCCGAAGACGGAACCGCCCGCGATCGTCACGGGCACGTTCGCGTTCACGGCGTTCTGGTTCGCGTCAGCGTCCGCCTCCGCGTTCTGCAGCGTGACCGCGTTCTGGCCGACTGCCTGGAACTGACCCGCCCCGCCACAGCCTGCGAGGCACGAGCTCGAGCCGCCCACCTGGGTCGCGTTCGCCGTCTGCGACGTGAGGGCGATGTTGCCCGCAGCCGCTCCGGCGCTGTTCGACGCGACCTGGTTCGCCGAGCTCGACCCGCCGAAGACGTCGCCGCCGGCGATCGTCACCGGGGCGTTCGCGTTCACGGCGTTCTGGTTCGCGTCCGCGTCCGCCTTCGCGTTCTGGGCCGTGAGGGCGTTCTGGCCGACTGCCTGGAACTGACCCGCTCCCCCGCAGCCGAAGCCACAGGAGCTCGAGCCGCCCACCTGGGTCGCGTTCGCCGTCTGCGACGTCAGGGCGATGTTGCCCGCAGCCGCTCCGGCCTTGTTCGAGGCGACCTGGTTCGCAGAGCTCGACCCGCCGGACACGTTCCCGCCCGCGATCGTGACGGGCGCGTTCCCGTTGACCGCGTTCTGCTTGGCGTCCGCGTCCGCCTTGGCGTTCTGCTTGGTAGTGGCGTTCTGGCCGACTGCCTGGAACTGCCCCGCCCCGCCGCAGCCCGCCTTGCAGGAGCTCGAGCCGCCCACCTGGGTGGCCGTTGCGTTCTGCTTGGTCGCCGCCGCGTTTCCGGCCAGTGCCTTCGCAGCGTTCGAGGCGACCTGGTTGGCCGAGCTCGAGCCGCCGAAGACGTTGCCGCCGGCGATCGTCACCGGGGCGTTCGCGTTCACGGCGTTCTGGTTCGCGTCCGCGTCCGCCTTCGCGTTCTGGGCCGTGACAGCGTTCTGACCGACCTTCTGTGCCTGACCGGCCCCCTGCGCCCACGCCGGGCTTGCGCCGAGGGCGAGAGCGAGGACGGTCGCGATCAGGACGACGTATCTGGTGTGCATCGTTCCTCCTAGGTCGTTGGTCGAGAACCACGCCGGTGTCGACTGAGGACCGGCGCGGGGACGTGCCCGACCTAGGAGGTCAACCTGGGCGCTGTAGCGGCGCGAGGTACGCCTGGTGCTGCCAGGGCGCCGAGGCGAGGCTGAGCCGCCCGAAGAGGAGCCCGAGGGAACCGAGGTAGAGCGCGAGGAGCGCAAGAGCGCCGACGAGGAGACCGGCCGGGACGAACCCGCCTCCGGCCGACAGCGCCGGCTGGGTCGGTAGAGGAAGAAGGACGAACGGCTCCAACGCCGGTTCGGAAGCGGACGTTGGACGTTGGACGATCCTGGACGAATCGGGTTGGACGGTCTTCGGCGCAGCGGCCGGCGGAGCGGGAGCCACGCCGTCCACGTTCGCTACCGGAAGGGCGTCCCGCGCCGGGGCGGGCTTGCGCTTCTCGGTCCGGGCAGGAGCCGGCGGGCGCGCTTCGTCGCCCGGGAGCATCCACGGCGGAACGGCTGGAAGCTGAACGGACGGAATGGGGATCGTCCAGTTCCAGACCCAGTTCCAGATCCAGGTCGTGCCGGAGCCCGTGGGAACGAGGACGCTTCCGAAGTCGACGCTACCCGGGACGACGGCGGTCGGCGGCGAGAGCGGCGGCGCGGCCGTTCCCGGTTGCCCGGGAGGCGCAGCGGGCCTCGTCGCCGTCTGGTCGCTCGCCTGACTGGTGGAGCTCGAGTTGCTCGCGGCGGCGCCGGAGGACGCGCCGTTCGTCTGGATGATGACGATGCTGCTCCCGGGGCTGCCGATCGTGATCGGGATCGCGATGTTCACCGGCTGCACCTGCACGGTCGTCGCCTGGGCGCCCGCGTTCTGAGCGGTCTGGCTCGCCTGGCCGCTCGCCTGCGCCGGCCCGCCGGACGCGGGTTGCTGCGCCTGCCCAGCGGCGTTCCCTGCGCCCGGCGAGGCCGGGGCGGCACCTCCGCCTTGCGACTGGCCGGCGGTCTGCCTGGTAGAGCTCGAGTTCGCCGAGCTCGCTCCCGCGCCGGCCGCGTTCGTCTGCGCGATCGCAGTGGTCGTGCCGGGGCTCTGGACGGCCACCGGGGCGGCGAGGTTGGTGGGCTGCACTTGGACGGTCGCCACCTGGGTGCCCGCGGTCTGGACCGTCTGGCTCACCTGGTGGACGACCTGCCCGAGGACGACCGGCGCCGCCGTGGGGGCCGGCGCGGCCTGCGCGGCCTGGGCTTCGGCGCGCTCCGCAACGGCGAACGAGCAGGCGAGGAGCGCCAAGGCGAGGGCAGCGGGACGGCTCCGCCACCCTCCCGAGCGCAACTGCGGGGGCCTGCCCATGCGCCAGTGGTACACCCTCCGGGAGCGAATGTGAAGGGCTTTGCGCCCGCTTTTCGTCCTGTCTTTCGCGGGGCTCGGCGCGACGACCGTTTCTCGTTCTGGACGCAGGCGCGATCGGCGTTCGCCGATCCCACGCGGGCTGTGGAAAACCTCGTTTCGAAGCGGCTGGACGGAAGCCGGGCGGATCGTCGCGGATGCCTTGAAACAGCCCTCGGTTTGCGGGATCATCGCCCTAAGTCACCTTCGCCACGAGTAACCGGGGTCAGTCCGTTCCGCCATGTACGACGGCGACATCCGTAGCGACGACGGCGACGAGCCGCACGGGCTTCGTCCTCTGCTGAAGCCAGCGCAGGACCGGGTCTTGGCCGCACTCGCCGACGCCGGAGCGGAGGAGTTCACCCGGTCGACGTACGAGGAGATCGCCCACGTCAGCCGCTCGCAGGCGGCGTACGACCTGGCCGACCTGGTTAAGCTCGGCCTCGTGGATCGCCTCGGCGCCGGGCGGGCGACCCGCTACCGGCTCGCCCGCGAGGGAGACGGCCGGCGCCGGAAGTGGACCTCGGCGCGGATCCGCGACGAGCTGGAAAGGTTCTGCAGCGAGCTCGGCCGCTGGCCGCGCGCAGCCGAGTTTCGGGACGCCGGCCGCGGCAGCCTCTACCTGGCTGCGAGCCGCTACGGCGGCATCGAGCACTGGGCCACCGAGCTCGGGTTCTACGAGGCTGCCCCTGCGAAGCCGGCCGGCCACGGCGATCTGGCCCTTGACCACCCGCCTGGAACCGCGTTGGTGATGGCCGGCCTCGCCGGGCTCTTCGTGCTCGGGGTCGTCCTCATCGTCCAGCTCATGCCCGCGAATCCGAGCGGAAGCCGGCAAGCTCAGCTGGTCGGCGTCGCCCCCGAGCGGGTGGACGCCGTGCCGGACGGGGTCTCCTCTCGGGGGAGCCTTGCCGCGACTCCCGCCGCCGCCGAGCTCGTCGTCCTGCGACTGGCGGCCGCCGGGGACGGCTCGAGGATCGTGGCACGGCGCGGGTCGGCGGCCGGGCCGCTGCTCTGGCGGGGCACACTCGAGGCTGGGGAGTCGCTGCGCCTGCGGGGGAACGCGATCTGGCTGCGGGTCGGGACCCCCGCAAGCCTCGCCGCCAGCGTGGACGGGGACGCCCTCCGACTCCCGCCGCGAGCGAGAACCGTGCGCGTGACCGCCGGGGGCATCCGCGTGCTCGAGACCGCACCCGCCGCGCCGCCGGTCGCCCCGGCACCGGCTCAACCAGTGGCGGCCACCTCCCCGCCGACATCGCCCAGCCCGGGAACGTCAGAGCCCGCTGCTCACGCCGGGCCGGCACCCGAGACGCCTCCAACGGGCGGGCAGGGACCCTCGCCCGATCCACCTCCACCGGGGGGATGACGATGGGTGGGTGATCCTAGTGAAGAAGCGGTCGTTGAAAACGACGCTCGTGCGCGCGGCCCTCCTGACCCTCCTGGCGGCGGCCATCCTCCCCGTCGGACTCGGAGCCGAGCGGGAGAAAACGGCTCCGACGATCACCCTCCTCCTCGACGGCGAGCTGGGCAAGAGGGGCTGGTACCTCGGCAACACGACGGTCGGCTGGAGCTACTCGGACCCCGTTGGTATCAAGCGAACAGTCGGCTGCGACGCGAACACGGTGGAGACGGAGACGAAGGGCATCGAGTTCACGTGCCGGGTTACGAACATGGACGACTTGACGGTCTCATCCAGCGTGCTCATCAAGGTCGATAAGCGACCGCCGACGGTGAAGCCGCGCGGCGCGCGGCGGCCCGACGCGAACGGGTGGTTCAACCACCGCATCCGGATCGTTCCGGGCGCGACCGACACCGCATCGGGGATCGCGTCATGCACGCGCACACCCACGTACGGAGGCCCGGACCGTCGCCGGATTCGAGTCGTCGTCCGCTGCTACGACAACTCGGGTCGAACCGCCAGGGGACGAGTGACGTTCAAGTACGACGAGACGCCGCCCCGCAACGTGCGGGGCGTGAAGAGTCGGCCGCCCGACCGGTACGGCTGGTACGGGCGCAATCTGAGCATCCGCTACGTGGGCGGCGACGCGCTCTCCGGCATCGACAGCTGCTCGAGGCGCACCTATCGCGGCCCGGACACCGCCCGGGCGCGCGTCCGCGGCGGCTGCCGCGACCGCGCCGGCAACGTGACGAGAAGGACCGTCCGCTTCCGCTTCTCCAAGCCGCTCCTCGTCCCGGCGTCGGGAATCCGCGTCCAGGCTCCGCCGGTGCTCGACTGGGTGAGGGTGCCCAACGCGGGCCGCTACAACGTGCAGCTCTGGCACGACGGCCGGAAGATCCTCAGCAGGTGGCCGCGCCGCACCCGGCTCGACCTCGATCGAGTGTGGCGGTACGCAGGCAACCAGCGCGCCCTCCGCCGCGGCGAGTCCTACACGTGGTACGTCTGGCCACGGTTCAGCGACGGCTACGGACCGCTCCTCGGCGCCAGCACGTTCACGTTCCGCCGCAAGCCCGCCGAGTCAGTAGCGGCGGTAGGACTCGAACCTACGACACACGGATTATGATTCCGCTGCTCTAACCAGCTGAGCTACGCCGCCCCGCGCGGCGGATTCTAGCAAGAGCCCGCTTGGTTCCTAGCTTCGGACGAGCTCGATGCCCTCCTCCGCGAGCTCCGCGATGCCGCCCTCGGCGACGTGGACGATGTCCGCCACGCCCGCCCGGCGCAGGAGCGAGGCGGCGATCGAGCTGCGGTTGCCGGCCGAGCAGGCGACCGCGAGCGGCCGGCCGCCGTCGGCCCGCAGCTCGCGAGGCACGCCGTCGCGAAGATCGTGGTACGGGACGTGGAGCGAGCCCTCGACGTGGCCCTCCTCCCACTCGTCGGCCTCGCGGACGTCGAGGAGGCGCACGTCGCCGGCGCGCAGGCGCCCGGCGAGCTCGGGGATGTCGATCGCGGGCGTGGACTCGACCGGGTGGCCTTCATCCCGCCAAGCCTCGATCCCGCCGGCGAGGACGCCGGCCAGCCGCCGGAAGCCGACGGCCTCGAGCAGCCGTCCCAGCCGGCGGCCCGCCTCGTCGGTGGCGGCCGCCAGCACGACCTCGCTCTCGGGGTCGACTACCCACGCAGCGCGCGTGCCGACTGCGGCCCGCACCATGGTCACGTTGATCGAGCCGGGAACGTGGGCGGCGTCGTACTCGCGCGTATCCCGGCCGTCCACCAGGGTGGCGCCCGCGCGGAGGCGCTCGGCGACGACCGCGGGCGCGAGCGGCTCGAGCACCTGGGCCTCCGTGACGAGCGGTCCGCGGTTGAGCTCCACGAGGCGCTGGAAGTTGGGCGGCTGCGGGGCGAGGCTTCCGGTCAGCGCCCGCACGAAGCCGGCCTCGTCCTCGCTCCGGAGCAGGCGGTTGAAGCGGCGCTCGAAGCCGATGGTCGTGCCCGGCTTCTCGCTCATGCCGGCGCCGCCGCAGAGCGAGCCGCCGATGTGGCCGGGCCAGACCTCTGCGAAGTCGTCCAGGGCCAGAAGCCGCTTCAACGAGGCGTAGAGCCCGTGCGCGCCCTCCTCGGCCTCGACGGCTAGGTCCGGGCGGGCCACGTCCCCGACGAAGAGCGAGTCGCCCGTGACGACGAGCCACGGCTCCGCCCCGCGGCTGCGGTCGGCGACGAGGTAGGCCGTGTGCTCGGGGCGGTGGCCGGGCGTGGCGAGCGCGGTGATCGTCGCCTCGCCGACCGAGACCGAGTCGCCGTCGACGAGCGGCTCGTGCGGGTACGCGACCCCCGCGGTCGCCGGAACGTGGATCGCAGCGCCGGTCGCCTTCGCCAGCCGTCCCTTGCCGGAGAGGTGGTCGGCGTGGTTGTGCGTCTCGAGGACGTGGCGGATCTCGAAGCCGTGCTCCTCGGCCAGCTCGAGGTAGTGCTCGATCTCCCACTTGGGGTCGATCACCGCGGCCTCGCCGTCGTCCGCGACGACGTAGGAGGCGCAGCCGAGATCCTCGTGCAGCACCTGCCGGAAGAACATGCGCGGCGTGATGATACGTGGTAGTTTGCCTAGGCATTGCCTAGGCACTCGCTCTCTGCCGGCGACGCGGCCCGCCAGCTCGGGATCAGCCTCGACACGCTCCGCCGCTGGGATCGGCAGGGGCGGATCCGCACCGAGCGCGACCGCCGGAACCGGCGCCTCGTGCCGGCGTCGGAGATCGAGCGGCTGCGCGGCGGCCCCGAGCACCACGCCCTCTCGGCGCGCAACCGCTTCCGCGGGCGGATCCGGGAGGTTCGCATCGAGGGCCTGCTCGCGCAGGTGGAGCTGGACGTCACGGAGCCAGCCAGGGTCGTCGCCGTCATCACGCGCGAGGCCGCCGAGCAGCTCGGCCTCGCCCCAGGTCAGGACGCGACGGCGCTCGTCAAGGCGACCTCCGTGATGATCGAGCGTTGAGGCGTGCCGCCGCCCTCCTCGCGATCGCGCTGCTCGCCGCCTCGTGCGGAGGCGACGACGAGTCCGCCGGCGGCGACCTCGAAGGCATCACCGTGTTCGGGGCCGCGTCGCTCACCGAAGTCTTCCAGGAGATCGCCCCGGACGTGACCTTCAACTTCGCCGGCTCCGACGAGCTCGCGACCCAGATCCGGGAAGGCGCGCCGGCCGACGTCTACGCGGCGGCCAGCCCCCGCTATCCGGACGAGCTCTTCGAGGAGGGCCTCGTGGAGGAGCCGCGGGTCTTCGCCACCAACCGCCTCGTGCTGATCGTCCCGGTCGACAACCCGGCCGGGATCGAGTCCGTAGAGGACCTGGCGGCCGAGGGGGTGAAGCTGGTGGTCGGCGCCGAGGGAGTGCCGATCGGCGACTACACGCGGACGGTGCTCGAGAGCATGGGCGCGACCGCCGTCCTCGAGAACGTCGTCTCCAACGAGGAAGACGTGAAGGGCGTGGTCGGGAAGATCACGTCGGGCGCCGCCGACGCCGGCTTCGTCTACGTGACGGACGCGGCCGCAGCCGGAGACGACGTGGAGTCGATCGAGCTCCCGGAGGACGCGCAGGCGGTCGTGGAGTACCCGATCGCGATCGTCGTCGGCTCCGAGAACGCCGAGGCGGCCGCGGCCTTCGTCGAGCTCGTGCTGGGCGAGGACGGGCGGCAGGCGCTCGCGGACGCCGGCTTCGGGCCGCCGTGAGACGCGCGTTCGAGGTCATGCTCGCGGTCGCAGCGGGAATCGCGCTCGCGTTCCTGCTCCTGCCGATCCTCGCGCTCTTCGTCCGCATCTCGCCCGACGAGCTCCTCGACGCGCTCTGGAGCGACGTCGCCCTCGACGCCCTGTGGGTGAGCCTGAAGACCGGCCTGATCGCCCACTTCTTCGTGCTCCTCGTCGGGACGCCGGCGGCGTACTTCCTGGCGACGAAGCGCTTCCGCGGGCGCGGCGTCCTGGTGACGCTCGTCGAGCTGCCCCTCGTCCTGCCCCCTGCAGTCGCCGGCATCGCGCTGCTCGCGCTCTTCAGCCGGCGCGGGCTCCTGGGCGAGGAGCTCGACGCCCTCGGGATCCAGATCCCGCTGACGCAGACGGCCGTGGTTCTCGCGGTCGCCTTCGTGGCCGCGCCCTTCTACGTCCGCCAGGCGATCGCGTCGTTCGAGACGGTCGACCGCACGCTGATCGACGCCTCGCGGACACTGGGCGCGAGCCCTGGGCGCACGTTCTGGCGCATCGCCCTGCCGCTCTCGGCCACGGGCCTGGGAGCGGGCTCGGCCCTCGCCTGGGCGCGCGGCACGGGCGAGTTCGGAGCGACGATCATGTTCGCCGGCAGCCTCCAGGGGGTCACCCAGACGATGCCGCTCGCGATCTACGCCCAGCTCGGCCTCGACCAGAACATCGCGATCGCCATCGGCGCGCTGCTCGTCCTCGTCAGCCTCACCGTCCTCCTCTCCGTGAAGCTTCTGCCCTCGTGGACTCGCTTTACGTCAGCCTCGCTCATCCGCTCCGCTCCTTCCGGCTCGAGCTAGAGCTCGAGCTCGGGCGCGAGACGGTGGCGCTCGTCGGGCCCTCGGGCGCGGGCAAGACGAGCGTCCTGCGCGCGATCGCCGGGCTCCTGCGGCCCGTGCGCGGGCGCATCGCGCTCGGCGGCGAGGCCTGGTTCGACTCCGAGGCCAAGCTCGACGTCCCGCCGGAGCGGCGCTCGGTCGGGCTCGTGTTCCAGGAGTACGCCCTCTTCCCGCACCTGACCGTGGCGGAGAACGTGGGCTACGCGGGGCGGGAGCGCGTCGACGAGCTGCTCGAGCTGCTCGGGATCGCCCCGCTCCGCGATGCGAAGCCCGGCGAGCTCTCCGGCGGCGAGCAGCAGCGCGTCGCGGTCGCCCGTGCTCTGGCGCGCGACCCGGCGGTGCTCCTCCTGGACGAGCCGCTCGCGGCCCTCGACGCGCATACACGCGCGCGCGTGCGCGCGGAGCTCGCCGACCTCCTCGGCCGCCTCCGGCTCCCGACGCTGCTCGTCACGCACGACTTCCAGGACGCGGCGGCGCTGGCCGAGCGCGTCGGGGTGCTCGTCGACGGCCGCATCGTCCAGGACGGCAGGCCGCCGGAGCTGGTCGCCGGCCCGACGAGCCCGTTCGTGGCGGACTTCACGGGCGGGAACCTGCTGCGCGGCGTCGCGCGGCCCGCCGCCGGAGGGCTGACGGAGGTGACCCTCGAGGACGGCTTCCGGATCTTCTCGACCGACCGGCTCGAGGGCCACGTAGGCGCGGTCGTCTATCCGTGGGAGGTCGCGCTCGCCCGCGAGGCCTCGGTCGATTCCGCGCAGAACCACCTGACGGCCCCGATCGCGAGCATGGTTCCCGTCGCCAACCGCGTCCGGGTCCGCATCGGTCCGCTCACTGCTGAGATCACCGCGGCTTCCGCGGAACGCCTCGACCTGCGGCCCGGCGAGCAGGTGGTCGCCAGCTTCAAGGCGACCGGAACCCGGCTGGTGCCGCTGCCCTAGTCTGCGACCGGATGGCCGAGGTTCTGCTCTTCCATCATGCTCAGGGACTGACGCCCGGGTGCCTCTCCTTCGCCGCCGAGCTCCGTTCTGCCGGACACGTCGTCCACGCCCCGGATCTCTACGACGGCAAGACCTTCGCCGAGCTCCCCGACGGCCTCGGCTACGCCGAGGAGGTGGGCTTCGGCGCGATCATCGAGCGCGGTCGGCGCGCCGCCGAGAGCCTGCCGAACGAGCTCGTCTACGCCGGCTTTTCGCTCGGAGCCATGCCGGCGCAGATGCTTGCTCAGACGCGCCCGGCGTCCAAGGGAGCGTTGCTGTTCCACAGCTGTGTCCCGACCTCGGAGTTCGGCGGCCCGTGGCCTGAGGGCGTCCCGCTCCAGATCCACCTGATGGATGCCGACGAGTGGGCTCTGCCGCCCAACGAGGACCTCGAGGTCGCCCGCCGGCTCGCCGAGTCGGTCGAGAGCGCCGAGCTGTTCCTCTACCCCGGCGATCGGCATCTGTTCGCCGACAGCAGCCTCCCCGCGTACGACGAGAGCGCCGCGAAGCTGCTCGAGCAGCGCGTGCTCAGCTTCCTGAACGACTAGTCGTCGCTCAGGAACATCAGGGCGAAGTAGAGGAGCTGCGTGAGCGCGGCGAGGGCACCGGCGACGTAGGTGAGCGCCGCCGCGTTCAGCACCTTCTTGACCCCTCCGGCCTCACCGGCCGTGACGAGGCCGAGGTTTTGGAGCTGCACGCCGGCCCTGCGGGAGGCGTCGAACTCGACCGGAAGCGTCACGAAGTGGAAGAGGACGGCTACGGCGTAGAGCGCGATCGCCACCAGCGCCAGCCCCACCATGTTGAGGAGGAACCCGGCCAGGAGCAGCCACATCCAGAGGCTCGACGAGATCGCGACCGCCGGGAACATCGCGGAGCGGAAGCGGAAGAAGGAGTAGGCCTGCTCGTGCTGGATCGCGTGGCCCACCTCGTGCGCCGCGACGGCCGACGCGCTCACCGAGCGTTCCGCAAAGACCGGGTGCGAGAGGAAGACGGCGCGCTTCCGAGGGTCGTAGTGATCCGAGAGGGGACCGCCGGGCGACTCGTTCACGGGCACGTCGTTGAGGCCGTTCGCGTCGAGGACGGCGCGCGCGATCTCCGCGCCCGTCAGGCCGTTCATGACCTCGACGGCCGCCTGCTGGGCGAACGACCGCTTCAGGTACCACTGGACACCGAGCCCGAGCACGAGCGGCGGCACGAGGAACGCGATGTACAGGCCCCAGTTCATGCGCCCTGGATCGTAGCTGCGGGCGGGGACGTCGGCCAGGCCCGTTCGGGGGTAACGTGTTTTTCCGTGCCGGGCTCGCTCGTCTCCGTGAACGTCGGTCTCCCGCGCGAGATCGAGTGGCTCGGCAAGCGCGGCACGAGCTCGATCTGGAAGGAGCCGGTGGCCGGGCGGGTGCGTGTCGCCGGGGTGAACGTGGTCGGCGACGACCAGGCCGACCGCCGCCACCACGGAGGCCCGGACAAGGCGGTGTACGCCTACGCGCGCGAGGATTACGAGTGGTGGTCGGAGGAGCTCGGGCACGAGCTCGAGCCCGCCGCCTTCGGCGAGAACCTGACCGTCGCGGGCCTGAACGTGACGGAGGCGCTCGTCGGCGAGCGCTGGGAGGTCGGCTCCGTCATCCTGGAGGTGGCCGGCCCGCGGACGCCGTGCTGGAAGATCGGCGCGCGCATGGGCGACCCCGACTTCCCCGTGCACTTCGCCGCCGCCGGGCGGCCGGGCGCCTATCTCCGCATCGTCGTCGAGGGTGAGCTCGGGGCCGGCGATCCGGTCGAGGTCGCCCATCGGCCCCGGCACCGGCTCACGGTCGGCGAGGTCGCGCGCATCTACCACGGTGACCGCGCGCGCTGCGGCGAGTTCCTCGAGGTGCCGGAGCTGGCGGAGGAATGGCGTTCCTGGGCACAGGAGCGCCTAGCCGGCGCCCACACCCTCCTGCCCGGCTAGTGGAAGAGCCTCCTAGCGCCGACGCTGTCGGGCGCGGCGGTAGGCGAAGAGCGTCCCGATGACCGTGAGCACGAGCAGCGCCGCCTTCTTCCCGGCGAGCTTCGACTCGCCTCCGGCCCGGACCCGCATGTTCACCGGCACCTCCTCGACGCGGAGGCCCGCGTCGCGTAGGCGGAGC
>JBOHAM010000108.1:0-10861 GCA_050697735.1 Gaiellaceae bacterium
GAGCTGCTGATCGAGTGGGACGAGCGCATCACCCTCTGGCGGACGCACCACTTCAAGCTTGTCGAGCGGATCATCGGCGGCGAGGTGGTGGGGACGCAGGGCACCCCGGTCGAGGTGCTCGGCAACCTGGTCGCCAAGAGCCGCTTCCCGGAGCTCTGGCGAGCCCGCAACGAGCTCACCGCGCTGGCCCAGCTCGAGGACTGAGGCCTCTCAGGCGAGCAGCTCGCGGTGCCGCGCGAGGGCGGCGAGGACCGCTTCGACGTCCTCGCTCGAGTTGTAGCCGTGGAAGGAGATCCGCAGGTTGCCGTCCCGCGAGGAGGTGACGACACCCTCGGATCCGAGGGTGGCGACGAGGGCGTGCTCGTCCGTGGAGGCGACCGCGACGAGGGGCCCTCGCCGGTCGGGGTCGTGCGGGGTGACGACTCGCCCGCCGAGGTCCTCGACGCCCGCGATCAGGAGCGCAGTGAGCCCGCGCACGTGCTCCTCGGTGTCAGCGATCCCGAACTCCTGCACGAGCTCGATCCCGGCCAGGCCGGCGTAGATCGAGGGGATCGGGGGCGTGCCGTGCTCGAACCGCCGCGCTGTCGGCGAGGGGGAGTAGTCGTGGATGTCCATCTGGAAGATGTCCTCGTCCGCGAACCAGCCGGTGCTCGTCGGCCGGATGCTCTCGACGAGGTCGCTCCGGCAGTAGAGGAAGCCGAGCCCTGCCGAGCCCAGGAGGTACTTCACCGTGCCGGCGGCGAGGAAGTCCACGTCGAGGGCGCGCACGTCGAGCGGGATGGCGCCAGCGGCCTGGTAGGCGTCGAGGAGCACGAGCGCGCCGCGCTCGTGCGCGAGGCGGACGACTCCCTCGACGTCGACCCGGCTCCCGTTCCGATAGCAGACGTGCGTCACGGCGACGAGCGCCGTCTGCTCGTCGATAGCGGCGTCGAAGTGCTCGAGCGGGATGGTCGCGTCGCCGGCCTCGGGGACGTGGACCACCCGTCGCCCGCGCAGCTCCTGGGCGTGCGCGATCTGGCCGACGGTGGGGAACTCGAAGTCGCTGACCACGATCGTCGTCCGCTCGCCCTCGAAGCGCAGGCCGGAGAAGAGCGCGCTCACGCCGGCCGAGAGCGAGGTGGTCACCGCCACCTCGTCCGCATCCGCGCCGACCAGGCCCGCGAAGGCACCACGAGCCGCCTCGGCGCGCTCGACCCAGTACTCCCACGGCGCGCCCTGCTCGTCCCAGTCGCGCAGGTAGTCCTCGTAGGCGGCGCGCACCGAGTCGGAGAGCGCGCCCTGCGAGCAGCTGTTCACGTACACGAGCCGCTCGAGGATCGGGAAGCGGTGCCGGACGCGCGCCGGCAACGCCTCGGCGGCGGACGCCCTAGCGGCCAAGGTAGGCCTTCTTCAGCTCGTCGTTGGCGAGGAGCGCGTCGGCGCGGTCGGCGAGGACGACGTTGCCGGTCTGGAGCACGTAGCCGCGGTCGGCGATCGAGAGCGAGACGTTCGCGTTCTGCTCGACGACCAGGACGGAGACGCCGGTCTCGTGCACCTGCCTGATGATCTCGAAGTTCTTCTCCACGAGGATCGGCGCGAGGCCCATGGACGGCTCGTCCATGAGCAGGAGCCGGGGCCGCGACATGAGCGCGCGCCCCATGGCGAGCATCTGCTGCTCGCCGCCCGAGAGCGTGCCGGCGAGCTGCGAGCGGCGCTCGTGGAGGACCGGGAAGAGGTCGTACACGCGCTCGAAGTCGGCGGCCAGGTCGTCCTTGCGCAGGTAGGCGCCCATCTCGAGGTTCTCGAGCACGGTCATGGGGGCGAACACGCGCCGATTCTCGGGGACGATCGCCATTCCGCACCCGATCCGGTAGCTGGTCGAGCGCTCGGTCACGTCCTCGCCGGCGAACTCCACGGTGCCGCTCCGAGGGCGGACGATGCCGAGGATGGTCTTCAGCGTTGTCGACTTCCCGGAGGCGTTGCCGCCGAGGAGGCAGACGAGCTCGCCCTCCCCGACCTCGAGGGAGACGCCCTGGAGGATGTGGATCTGCCCGTAGTAGGTGTTCACCTCGTCGAGGCGGAGGAGCGGCCGGCCGTTGTCGCTCATTCCGCCTTCTCCCGGACCGCCTTCGCGCCCAGGTAGGCCTCGACGACGCGCGGGTCGGTCGCCACCTGCTCGAACGACCCGTCGGCGATCTTCTCGCCGTGGTCGAGCGCGACGACGCGGTCGGAGATGCCCTCGACGACGTGCATGTCGTGCTCGATGACGAGGATCGTGTAGCCGCCCTCCTCGCGGAGTCGGCCGATCAGCTCCGTGAGCTCGTGCGTCTCGACGGGATTCATCCCCGCGGCCGGCTCGTCGAGGAGGAGCACGCGCGGGCTCGTCCCGGTCGCACGCGCCACCTCGAGCCGCCGCCGGTTCGCGTAGGAAAGGCTGTACGCCGGTTGCCGCATGCGGTAGCCGACCAGCCGCTTGCCGAAGAAGGAGAGCTTGCTCTCTGCGAGCGCGTCGACCTCGCGCTCCTCCCGGCGGGCGAACGGCGTCTGCAGCGCCGACTGCCACACGCGGGCCTTCGTCTTGCCGTAGGTCGCCGCCGCGACGTTCTCCTTCACCGTCATGTTCAGGAACAGGCGCAGCGTCTGAAAGGTCCGCGCGATGCCCAGCTTGGCGATCTTGTGGGGCTCCTTGCCGACGATGCTCTTCCCCTCGAAGAGGATGTCGCCGCCGTCGGGCCGGTAGATGCCCGTGACGAGGTTGAAGAGCGTCGTCTTGCCCGCGCCGTTCGGCCCGATGACGCTGACGATCTCGCTCTCGTCGACGCTGAGGTCCAGGCGGCTGATGACCTCCAGGCCGCCGAACGTCTTGCTCACCTCGCGGAGCTCCAGCAAGGTCGCCATCAGATCGGATTCTCCACGCGAGGCGTGCCGAGGAGGCCGTGCGGGCGCCTCGTCATCATCGCGACGAGGATCGCACCGAAGAGGAGCTGGCGCGTGACGCTCGGCTGGGCGATGAGGCGGTTCTCCCAGACGAACGAGGCCAGGTAGAGCGTGGGGACGAGGAGGATGACGCGTGCGTCCCCGCGCAGCTGGGTCAGGGTCAGGATGGCCGCGACGAGGAGCACGAAGGCGATGTTGCCGATCAGCTCCTGGTTCTCGGCCGGCACGACCATCCACGACTCGAGGAGTCCCGAAAAGCGGCCTCCCGACAGCTCGCCCTCCACCCCCGTGGGCCAGACGAGCGCCACGACCTGGTAGACGACCGCGCCGAAGGCGATCACGGCGGCGGCGACGACGGCCAGGCGCTGCCACGGGCGCACGGTCGCGATCAGGACGGCGATGGCGGCTGCATAGAAGAGGAAGCGCGCGTTCTCCGGCGTCCGCAGGATCTCCGGCACGGAAGCGACGATGATCGCGCCGAGGATCGCTCCCGAGATGGAGCCGGCGCCGCCGAGGATGAGCGCGGCGTAGATCATGATCAGCAGGACGACCTCGAAGTTCTGCGGGAAGACGCCCGTCTGCACGGCGGCGAAGATCGAGCCCGTGAGCCCGGCGATCGCCGCGCCCATGGCGAAGGCGAGCAGCTTCAGCCGGTTGACCGGCGTCGTCATCAGCTCGGCCGCGAGCGGGTCTTCGCGGGAGGCGCGCCAGCCCCGGCCGGTCCTCGACTCGTTCACGTAGTAGAGCGCCACCATGACGAGCGCGAGGATGACGAGGAGCAGGAAGAAGTAGTCCTTCGTGGTGTGGAAGTCGATGGTGAAGATCCGCATCGCGTCGAGGCCCGGGATGCCGTTCGGGCCGCCGGTCAGGTCCAGGGGCTCGTCACGCCAGGGCAGGTTGATGCGGTCGAGGTTGACCGCGAGCTCGTAGAAGATCTGGGCGAAGAAGAGCGTCGTGATCGCGAGGTAGTCCCCGACGAGCCGCCACGAGGGCAGGCCGAGGAGCAATCCGAGCAAGGCGGAGGCGACCACCACCAGGGGAATCGCCAGCTCCGTCGGCAGGTGGATGTCGAACTGGCCGGACGAGACCCACGCGTAGGTGTAGGCGCCGAAGCCGTAGAACGCGATGTACCCGAGGTCGAGCAGCCCCGCCCAGCCGACGACGATGTTGAGCCCGAGCGCGAGAAGCGCGAAGAGAAGGACGTTGACGCCGACCCGGTGGAGGAACGGCGAGTCGGTCAGGAAGGGGAAGAGCGCGCAGATCCCCAGGAAGACGAAGAAGCGAGGTCCGGGGCCGACGCGGTCGAAGGCCCGCCGCGCCGGCGCCGTCAACCCCGTGTAGTACTCGGTGCGCAGCTCCTGCTGGTCGACCCATTCGTCTGTCCCGATGCGGGGCATCTCGCCGCTAGACCTTCTTCAGCACCGGCGATCCCAGCAGCCCCTGCGGGCGGACGAGCATCACCACGATGAGGATCCCGAAGACGATCAGGTTCTGGAAGGTGGACGAGATGTAGCTTGCCGAGAAGGCCTCCGCGAGCCCGATCAGGAGGCCGCCGAGCATGGCGCCGGGGATGTTCCCGATCCCGCCGATGACCGCGGCCGTGAACCCCTTCAGCCCGGCGATGAAGCCCATGAAGTGGAAGACGCGCTCGAAGACGAGCCCCACCATCACGCCGGCGGCCCCGGCGAGCGCCGAGCCGATGAAGAACGTCGCCACGATCACGCGGTCGGCGTCGATGCCCATCATGGTCGCCGCCTCGCGGTCGTAGGAAACGGCCCGCATCGCCTTCCCTAGCCGCGTCCGGCTCACGAGCACGGTGAGGGCGATCATGAGGACGATCGCCGAGCCGATCACGAGCATGCGCACGAGCGAGATGCGCAGAGGGCCGGCCTCGATGCCCGTCGAGAACGGGATCAGCTGCGGTGTGTCGTACGTGCGGAACTGCGCCGTGAAGAGCAGGAGTGCCGAGGCCTGCAGGAAGAACGAGACGCCGATCGCGCTGATGAGCGGCGCGATGCGCGGCGCGTTGCGCAGGGGCCGGTAGGCGAAGCGCTCGATCACCACCCCCAGCAGGCCGGCGCCCAGCATCCCGGCGAGGAACATGAGGATGAGGAGCGGCGCCACCGGAAGGATCGGCGAGTCGGCACCGCCGAGGCCCGTGAGCACGAAGTAGCCGATGAACGCGCCCATCATGTAGACCTCGCCGTGGGCGAAGTTGAGCAGCTTGAGGATCCCGTAGACCATCGAGTAGCCCAGGGCGATGAGGGCGTACACGCTCCCGAGCGTGACGCCGTTCACGAGCTGCTGGACGAAGAAATCGACGTCCATCGGGGTCTCGGAGCCCGATCAGCCGTGCGGCCCCCCGCAGGGAGCCGCACGGCTGAGGTTGGGCGTCCTACTCCACGAGCTCGTAGCTCCCGTCTTCACCGACCTGGAAGATGAAGAAGGTCGCGTCCTGGATGTCGCCGTTCTCGTCGAACGCGATCGGCTGTCCCAGGATCGACTCGGTGAGGTTCGTCTCGGCCATCTGCGCGAGGATGTTCTCGCGGGAGGGCTCCTCACCGCTCTCGCAGACGGCCGTGGCCGCCTCCATGACGACCGTGGTCGCCGCGAAGGTGGGCGGTCCGAACGTCCCGAAGTCGCCGTACTCCTCCTCGAAGGCCGCGACGAGCTCCTGGATCGCCGGGTCGTCGAGCCCGGTGATGTCGGGCGCGAACGACGAGACGAAGGAGCCGGCGATCGAGAAGTCGTCCGGCGAGAAGAGCCCGTCCGACCCGAAGATCACGGCGTCCTTGCCCTGCTCGGCCATCTGGTTGCCGAAGAGCTGGGCGTTGGCCGCGACCTGCCAGGGCAGGAAGACGACGTCCGTGTCGTCGGCGACGCCGGAGACCAGCGCGGAGAAGTCCGTCTGGTCCTGGCTCACGGACTCACGCGAGACGGTCGCGCCGGCCTCCTCGAGGGCGGCGGTCGTCGAGTCGGCGAGTCCGGTCGAGTAGGAGCTCTGGTCGTCGATGATGAGCACGTTCTGCGCCCCGAGCTCCTCGGCCATGTAGGCCGCGTCAGTCGGGCCCTGGTCGGCGTCGGTCGGGACGACTCGGAAGAACGTCTCGAAGTCCTCGGTCAGGTTCGTCGCCGTCGCCGAGGGGGAGATGAAGGCGATCCCGGCGTTGCCGTAGATCGCCCCGACCGCCTCGACCTCCTGGCTGCCGGCCGGACCGACGACCGCGAGGATGTCGCTGTTCGAGACGAACTGCGGCGCGACGGTGGCCGCCTGCGCCGGGTCGAGCTGCGTGTCGCCCTCGACCAGCGAGAAGGTCGTGCCCCGCTCCTCGTTGAACCGGTCGACCGCGAACTTGGCCCAGTTGAGCTGCTCCTGGCCGATCGCGGCGACGTCGCCGGTGAACGGGCCCATGATCCCGATCGCGGCCGTGCAGTCGACGGCTTCGGCCTCGCCGGTGTCGGTGGCCCCGGTGTCCTGCGCCGCCGGCTCGCCGTCCTCCTCGTCGTCGCCGCCGCAACCGGCCGCGACGATCGCGAACGCCGCGACCAACGCCAGCAGAAGCCAAAGGCTGGACTTCCTCATGCGCGTTCCTCCTCTTCTGGGGCCTCAGGGACGTTGTACGCCATCGAGGGGTCGCCGGCCGGATGGAAGACGCCGAGGACCCGAAGCGTCCCCTGGCCGACGTTCTCGAGGATGTGCGGCTCCTGCGGGGGGAAGTGGATGCACGAGCCCGCCCGCACGGTCGAGCTCTCACCACCCATGTGAAGCACGCCCTCACCGTCGAGGATGTAGGCGACCTCCTCGTACGTGTGGTAGTGCGCCTTTGCCCGGCCCGGGGGGATCGAGCCGACGAACTGTGTGACGGTTCGGCAGCCGACCTCCTCGTTGGCGACGTAGCGGAACTCGCGGTCCCGACCCGCGGGATGCGCCGGTTGCTCGGGGACGCGCACCGCGACGGGCTCCGGCCGCTCGCCGGCCTCGTCCTCAGGCTCGAGCCCGAGCACCGAGACCACGACGAGCTCGTCGGGGCCGGCGTTCTCGACCTCGTAGCGCTCACCGGGCGGGACGAAGACCCCGGTCTCCGGCTCGAGCACGTGCTCGGAGCCGTTCAGGCGGAGCGTCCCCGCGCCCGCGACGGCGAAGAGAAGCTCTTCACGTTCGCCGCCGCCCTGCGGCCGTGACCGGCCTGGGACGAAGCGCACCACCCGCTGCTCGAGCGCGTCGCAGCCGAAGTCACGGCCGATGGTGACCCGCGTCGTCGCGGTGTCTCCGTCCGCCCGCCGCGGCTCCGCGGCGACTTCGTCCGTTACGTGGCGGCCCACGCTTACGCCTCGACCGGGGGGCGAGGGCCGTCGCCGTTGACGGGGTCGGGGGGCATGTGCCTCGCTTTCTGAGACGGTGCGCGGCGGGAGTGGTTTGACGCCTGCCCGTCACTCCCGCGCGCCGACCATACAGCGCGGCGGCGTCCGAATCGACCCTCAGCGCGGGCGCGGGCGCGGGCTCGCAGCCGTTTGACTCGCCTCGGACGGGGTTCGTTAGGATCGTCCGCGATGCTGCTGAGCGAAGTCGGGTACGCTCGTCCCGCAGGCGTCGAGGAGGCCGTGCGCCTCCTGGCGGAGCACGACGGCGCCCGCCCGCTCGCCGGCGGCCAGACGATTTTGAACGTGATGAAGGCGCGCGCGGCGGCACCCGACGTCCTCGTCGACCTCGCCGACCTGGACGAGCTCCGGTCGATCGAGGCGACCGCCGACGGCGGCCTCGTGCTGGGGGCGATGGTGACCTGCGCGCAGCTCATCACCTCCTCCGAGGTGAAGTCGGCGCGGCCCGTGCTCGCCGAGGTGGCGGCGCAGATTGCGGACGTGCAGGTGAGAAACCGGGGGACGGTCGGCGGGAACATCTGCTCGAACGACCCGACGAACCACCTCCCGCCGGTGCTCGTCGCGGCGGGCGCGACGATGACCGTCCTCGGGACGGGCGGCGAGCGCGCCGTGCCGGCCGAGGAGTTCTTCCTCGGGGTTTACCTGACGGCCGTCGGGCCCGGTGAGCTGCTGACGAGGATCGCGCTCCCGCCGCTCGACGGCGCCCGGGACGGCTTCAACGCCATCGCGATCGGGGCCGACGGGACGTGCATCGTCAACGCGGCTGCCACCGTGGAGAGAGACGAGGCGCGCGTGGCGCTCGGCTGCGTCGCGGCCACGCCCGTGCTCCTCACGGGAGCAGCTGACGAGGACGCGATGCGCGAAGCCGTGCGCGGCGCCGACCTCGAGCCCCCCTCGGACGTCCACGGCTCGGCGGACTACCGGCGCCACCTGGCGGAAGTCGTGGCCGTACGCGCGCTCGCCGCGGCCCGGGAGGGGAGCTAGGTGGAGCCGGTCACGAGCAAGGGCGTCGCGGTCACGATCAACGGCGCGGGCCACGAGAGAGAGGTCGAGGTGCGGCGGCTGCTCGTCCACTTCATCCGCGACGACCTCGGCCTGACCGGGACGCACGTCGGCTGCGACACCGGGAACTGCGGTGCGTGCACGGTGATCCTGGACGGCGCGGCCGTCAAGTCCTGCATGCTCCTGGCCGTCCAGGCCGACGGGGCGACGATCGAGACCGTCGAGTCGCTCGCGCAGGACGGCGAGCTCCATCCGCTGCAACAGGCCTTCTCGGACCACCACGCGCTCCAGTGCGGCTACTGCACGCCGGGGATGCTGATGAGCGCGAAGCACCTGCTCGACCACAACGCCGAGCCGACCGAGAACGAGATCCGCCGCGCGATCCAGGGGAACATCTGCCGCTGCACGGGCTACGTCAACATCGTCGAGGCGATCGCTGCCGCGGCAAAGGGGGAGGTGGCAGCGTGACGACGGTCGCTCCCGAGCAGGTCGAGGCCCCGCAGAAGGGCTTCGCCGGTCAGAGCGTTCCACGGAAGGAGGACAAGCGGCTCGTCCAGGGCCAGGGCGTCTTCGTCGACGACGTCCGCCGCCACGAGGTCGGCTACGTCCACTTCGTCCGCTCCCCCTATGCGCACGCGGCGATCACGAACATCGACGTCTCGGCTGCGCTCGCGCTCGACGGCGTGTACGGCGCGCTCATCGGGGAGGAGGTCGCGGCGCTCACGGATCCCTTCTTCCAGCTCTCCGTCCCGCCCGGGTCCGAGATCAAGGACTACGCCCTCGCCGTCGGCAAGGTGCGTCACCTCGGTGACCCCGTCGCAGCGGTAGCCGCGCGCACGCGCGAGCTCGCGCGCGACGCGGCGGAGCTCGTCGAGGTCGAGTACGAGCCGCTTCCCGTGGTCGTCGACCCGGAGCGCGCGCTCGACGAGGACGCCGCCGTCCTGCACGAGGAAGCCGGCTCGAACCTCGTGTGGTCGGGCACCTTCGACTGGGGCGACTTCGACGCCGCCCTCGCCGAGGCGGATCGCGTCGTCCGGATCGAGCGCCTCCACTTCGACCGCTTCTCCTCCACGCCGCTGGAGACGAGCGGCGCCGTCGTCGAGTACGACCGCGGCACGGGGCAGTGGACGCTCCACGCGAACAACCAGTTCCCCGGCTTCGCCATCATCATGATGGGCCCGGCGCTGCGCACGGGGATGGACAAGCTCCGCTTCGTCTCCCAGGACATCGGCGGCGGCTTCGGGAACAAGATCTGCACGCATCCCCAGCTCGTCGCGCTCTGCCTGCTCGCCCGCAAGCTCAACCGTCCCGTGCAGTGGACGGAGTGGCGGACCGACCAGCACACAGGCAACAGCCACGGGAACGAGCGCGTCTTCCTGGACGTGGAGGTGCCCGTCAAGGCGGACGGGACGATGCTCGGCTTCCGCTGCAGGGCGATCGACGACTGCGGCGCCTACAGCCGCTACGAGCCGCTCGGCTGCATCATCTGGGCCCAGGTCACGCCGGGCCTCTACCGCTGGCGCAACGTCCGCATCGACTTCTCCCAGGTGGTGACGAACAAGTCGCCGTGCGGGCCGAACCGGGGCTACTCGCGCATGCAGCACCTCTGGTTCACGGAGCGGATCATCGACATCGTCGCCCACGAGCTCGACCTCGATCCCGTCGAGATCCGCAAGCGCAACTACATCAAGGCCGAGGAGATGCCCTACGAGACGCCCAACGGCTGCGTCTACGACTCGGGCGACTACGCGCGCTGCCTCGACATGGCGCTCGAGCTGATCGGCTACGACCGGATCGAGGAGCAGCGGCGCGACGCGGAAGCCCGCGGCAAGCTGCTCGGCGTCGGCATCGGCTCGACGCTCGACTCGGGCACGAACAACTTCGGGCAGTCGCAGCTCCTCAACCCGGACCTCCAGTTCTCGGGCAACAACGAGGTGGCCACCGTCAAGCTGGACATCTTCGGCGAGGTCGTGGTCACCCTCGGCACGACGCCCCAGGGCCAGAGCCACGAGACGGTCGCCTCGCAGGTCGTCTCCGACATCCTCGGCGTGACGCCCGACCAGGTGCACGTGCGGGCCGGGCACGACAGCTACTGGAACACGCACGCCGGCTTCTCCGGCACGTACGCGAGCCAGTTCGCCGTCACCGGTCTGGGCGCGGTCAGCGGGGCGACGGAGAAGCTCGCCGACGAGATCCGCCGGCTCGCCGCTGTGATCCTGGGCGCGGGCGGACCCGACGAGATCGAGCTGGACGGCGGCTTCGCCAAGCGGAAGGACAACCCGGAGGCGGCGCTCCCGTTCATGGCCTGCGGCGCCATCATCAACGCCAACAACGCCGGCCTTCCGCCGGAGCTCGACGACGTCACGCTCAACTGCCGCTACGTCTACCGGCCGCCCTTCCAGGTCCCGGACAAGGAGCGCAAGTTCGGCAACCTGACCCTCACGTACGCGACCCAGATCCACGCCTGCGTCGTCGAGGTCGACCGGGAGACCGGGACGTACGAGATCCTCGACTACGCGGCCGTGGACGACTGCGGGAAGCGCATCCATCCCCAGATCGTCGA
>JBOHAM010000109.1:0-10826 GCA_050697735.1 Gaiellaceae bacterium
GAGCGCTGGGTCACTGGCACCGTGCTCGTCGGCCTCGGCGTGACGGCTGCGCTCTCGTCGCCCCAGCGCAAGTAACGCGCGAGTTCCTTTCGGGGCACCCCAGCCCACCACCCGCTTACGAGCCTAACGCCGAAATCCGCGCGCGTGGCGCGCGGTCTGTGCCGGAACGGCGTCTGATCGTCTCGAGACCGCGCGCGGCGCGCCCACGGTCCGCCCAAGACCGCGGCGTTATGACTCGTTGCCGGCCTCGCCGCCTGCGCGGTCCTTGATCTCCTCGACCACCGTCGGGTCGGCGAGGGTGGTCGTGTCGCCGAGCGTCCGGTTCTCGGACACGTCTTTGAGCAGGCGCCGCATGATCTTGCCGGAGCGCGTCTTCGGGAGCTCGGGCGTGAAGACGATGTTCGTCGGGCGCGCGATCTTCCCGATCTTGGCGGCGACGTGCTCGCGGAGCTCGGCCATCATCTCGGGCGAGCCGTCCTCGCCGCCCTTGAGGCTCACGAAGGCGACGATCGCCTGCCCGGTCGTCTCGTCCTTGCGCCCGCAGACGGCCGCCTCGGCGACCCGTGGGTGGTCGACGAGCGCGCTCTCGACCTCGATCGTCGAGATGCGGTGGCCGGAGACGTTCATGACGTCGTCGACCCGGCCGAGGAGCCAGAAGTCGCCGTCCTCGTCGACGCGCGCGCCGTCGCCGGCGAAGTACATGCCCGGGAAGCGGCTCCAGTAAGTCTCCACGAGGCGCTCGTGGTCCTTATAGATGCCGCGCAGCATCGCGGGCCAGGGCCGACGCAACACGAGGTAGCCGCCCCCGCCGGGGCCGACCTCCTCACCGTGGTCGTTGACCACTGCAGCGTCGACCCCCGGGAACGGCTTCGTGGCCGAGCCCGGCTTCGTCGTCGTGACGCCGGGGAGCGGCGTGATCAGGATCATCCCCGTCTCCGTCTGCCACCAGGTGTCCACGACCGGCGTTCGATCGCCGCCGACGTGCTCGCGGTACCAGACCCAGGCCTCCGGGTTGATCGGCTCGCCGACCGAGCCAAGCAGGCGCAGGGAGGAGAGATCGTGCTTCTCGGCGTGCTCGGGGCCCCACTTCATGTGCGCGCGGATGGCCGTCGGCGCCGTGTAGAGGATGTCGACGCCGTAGCGCTCCACGATCGCCCACCAGCGGTCGCGGTCGGGGTAGTCGGGCACGCCTTCGTAGAGGACGCCGGTCGTCCCGTTGCAGAGCGGCCCGTAGACGATGTAGCTGTGCCCGGTGACCCAGCCGATGTCGGCGGCGCACCAGTAGACCGAGTCGGGCTTCAGGTCGAAGATGTAGTGGTGCGTCGAGGCGACGCCGACGAGGTAGCCGCCCGTCGTGTGCACGATCCCCTTCGGCTTCGCGGTCGTCCCGCTCGTGTAGAGGAGGTAGAGCAGGTCCTCCGAGTCCATCGGCTCACAGGGGCACGAGGCGGGATCGTCGCTCTGTCCCTCGACGAGCTCGTGCGCCCAGACGTCGCGGCCCTCACGCATCTCCACGTCCCCACCGACGCGGCGCCAAACCACTGACCGCTTGACGCCCGGAGAGCGCTCGAGCGCTTCGTCGGCGTTCCGCTTCAGCGGCACCTCGGCGCCCTTGCGCCACCCGGCGTCCTGGGTGATCAGCACCTCGCACTCCATGTCGTTGAGCCGGTCGGAGAGGGCGTCGGCGCTGAAGCCGCCGAAGACGACGGTGTGCGGCGCGCCGAGGCGCGCGCACGCGAGCATCGCGACCGGCAGCTCCGGGATCATCCCCATGTAGATGCCGACCGGCGTCCCCTTGCCGACGCCGAGCTCCTTGAGCGCATTGGCGAAGCGGACGACGTCGCGCTGGAGGTCGGCGAACGTGATCGTGCGCCGCTCGTCCTCGGGCTCGCCCTCCCAGTGGTAGGCGACCTGCCCGCCGCGGCCCGCCTCGACGTGCCGGTCGACGCAGTTGAAGCAGACGTTGAGCTTCCCGCCGACGTACCACTTCGCGTACGGGAGCTCCCACTCGTAGAGGTCCGTGAAGGGCTCGAACCAGGTGACGCGCTCGCGGGCCTCCGTCTCCCAGAACTCCTCGAAGCCGCGCTCGTAGATCTCGGGACCGGCGTTTGCCTGCGCGGCGAAGGCCCCCGGCGGCGGATAGCGCCGCTCCTCGAGCAGGAGCGCGTCGATCGCATGACCCGCTTCGGTCACAGCTCTCCCTCCGGACGTGGACCGGGCAAGGATAGTGCGTGCGCCCTGGCGGCCGTGTCAGCCGAGCTCGGGCGCAGACGAGTCGACCGGCAGGAGCGGCCAGAACAGGATCGCCGCGAGCCCGCCGACGACGAGCCCGATTGCGGCGGCCTTGAGCGCCGGGTCGTGCACCCGCCGGACCGAGAACGAGCCGCCCGCGATCGCGGCGACGTCGACGACCACCGGTGCCGCCGGGTGCAGCTCGAAGGAGAGGATGGCGGCGACGACGACCGAGGCGGCGAAGAGGGCGGCGACGACCGTGCCGAGGAGCACGTCGCCGACCGAGAGCGGCTGCCGCGGTTCCGGGGCCTCGACCTGCTCGTCCATGGCGGCATTGTGGGCATGGAGGCCTGCGCCCGCCAATCCCTCCTACAATCGGCGCGCCTTGGCCCTGTTCGACCGCGCGCTCGTCCGGGTCCTGCCCGCCGTCCCGAAGCCGGTCGTCAGGCGCCTCTCCCGCCGCTACATCGCCGGCACCGAGATCGCCGACGCCTGCGCGGTCGTGCGCGGCCTGAACGAGCGCGGGATGAAGGCGACCCTCGACGTCCTCGGGGAGGAGGTCGAGCGGCGCGAGGAGGCGCTCACAATCCGGGCGGAGTACGAGCGGGCGATGGCGGCGATCGAGGAGGAAGGGCTCGACGCCAACGTGAGCGTCAAGCTCACGGCGCTCGGGCTCAAGGTCGACCCCGCACTCTGCGGCGAGAGCGTGCGCGCCCTGATCGAGCTCGCGGAGAGACACGGCCGCTTCGTGCGCATCGACATGGAGGACTCGAGCACCACGACGGCGACGCTGGACCTCTACCGGGCGCTGCGCGCCGAGGGCCACGAGAACGTCGGCATCGTCCTCCAGGCGATGCTGCGCCGCACGCCGGAGGACGTCGCCGAGCTGGTCGCGCTCCGGCCGAACGTGCGGGTGTGCAAGGGCATCTACGTCGAGCCGGGCGAGGTCGCCTACCAGGGCTACGAGACGGTTCGCTTCAGCTTCGCCGAGACCATGGCGGCGCTCTGGGAGGGCGGGGCGAAGGTGGCTGTCGCCACCCACGACGAGTGGGTCGTCGAGCGCGCCCTGGCGCTCATCCGCGAGCGCGGGCTCGGATTCGAGCGCTACGAGTTCCAGCTGCTCCTCGGCGTCCGCGACGACCTCGCCGACCGGCTCGTGCGCGACGGCCACACGGTGCGGATCTACGTGCCGTATGGGCGCCAGTGGTACGAGTACTCCCTGCGCCGCCTGCAGGAGAACCCCAAGATCGCCGGCTACGTCGCGGCCGACACGCTCAAGCGCCTGCGCCCGTGATCTCCTGGCGCTTCGTCACGATCGCCGGGCTCTTCGTCACGGCGCTCGTCGTCTCGAACATCATCGGAGTCAAGCTCGCCGAGGTCGGCGGCCGCGTCTTCGACGCCGGGAACATCCTCTTCCCGCTCGCGTACATGCTCGGCGACGTCCTCACCGAGGTCTACGGCTTCCGGGCAGCGCGCCGCGTCATCCTGCTCGGCTTCGCGTGCAACGTGGTCGCGGTCGGCGCGATCCAGCTCTCGATCCGCCTCCCGGCCGCAGACTTCTGGGCCGAGAACCAGGAGGCCTACGAGGCCGTCCTGGGGACGACCTGGCGGATCTTCGCCGCCTCGCTCTGCGCCTATCTCGTGGGCGAGCTAACGAATTCCTTCGTGCTCTCGCGGATGAAGGTGGCGACGGGCGGGCGCTTCCTCTGGAGCCGCACGATCGCCTCCACGGTCGTCGGGCAGGGCCTCGACAGCGCGCTCTTCGTGACGATCGCGTTCGCGGGAACGGGCGCGCCGCTCCTCGACACGATCCTGACCACCTGGGCGATCAAGGTCGCCTGGGAAGCGCTGGCCACGCCGGTCACCTACCTGGTGGCGAACGGGCTCAAGCGCAGCGAAGGGCTCGACGTCTTCGACGGCCCGCGCCCGGCCGAGGCGCGCCCGTGAGGGCGTTCGTCACCGGTGCGACCGGCTTCGTCGGCGGCCGGCTGGCGGAGCGGCTGCGCGCCCGCGGAGACGACGTCGTGGCGCTCGTCCGCTCGCCGGCGAAGGCTGAGCGCCTGCGCGGGCTCGGCTGCGAGCTCGTGGCGGGCGACCTCTCCTCGCGCGAGGCGATCGCCGCCGCGGCGGCCGGCTGCGACGCGGCGTTCCACCTCGCCGCCATCTACCGGAACGGCATTCCACGCTCCCAGCGGGACGAGCTGCTCGCCGTCAACGTGCGCGGGACGGAGAACGTGCTCGACGCGGCCCTGGACGCAGGAGTGGGGAAGATCGTCCACGTCTCCTCCATCGTCGCCTTCGGCGACACGCACGGCCGCGTTGTCGACGAGACGTACGAGCCGCCCGCCGGCGAGTACGTCTCCCTCTACCACGAGTCGAAGGCGCTCGCGCACCGGGCCGCGCGCGAGCGTGCCGAACGCGGCGCTCCCGTGGTGATCGCGCAGCCGGGAGGGATCTACGGCCGGGGCGACCACACCGGCATCGGCCCCCTCCTCGCGCGCGCGGCCCGCGGGAAGCTCGTCGTCCTGCCCTTCGGGAACGTAGGCCTCAACTGGACGTACGTCGACGACGCGGTCGAGGGGCTCCTGCTCGCTCACGAGGGCGGGCGCGTAGGCGAGTCGTACGTCCTCGGCGGCGAGATCGGGACGCTGCGGGGCGCCGTCGAGCAGGCCTTCGCGCTCGGCGGCGGCCGGCGGTTCATCCTGCCGGTGCCGACCTGGGCCGTGCGCCTGGCGACTCCCTTCGGCCCCCTCCTCGGGCTCAGCGTCTCGGACTACGTCTCGGGCTCGGACGGGGTCACGTACTGGGCGCGCGACGAGAAGGCCCGGCGGGAGCTCGGCTACGCCCCGCGCTCGCTGGCCGAGGGGCTGCGCGCGGCCTTCGGCGCGTAGCGGTGGTGGAACATGAGGGCGTTGCCATCGGGGTCGTGGAAGTGGGCCATGTGGCAGACGCCGCTGTCGATCGTCTCCGAAGGGAACTCGATGCCCTGCGCCTCGAGCTCGGCCCGCGCAGCGTGGACGTCGTCGACGTGCAGCGCGATCGGATGGGTGTGCGGCTGGAACTCCAGGCCGAACGCGTCGGACTGGATCACGGCGAGGGTGAGCGTGCCGGTCTCGAACTCGGCCGCCGGCATCTTGCCCCAGCGGACCGAGCAGCGGAGGCCGAGCACGGTGCCGTAGAACTCCTCGGCCCGGTCGAAGTCGCAGGTGGGCACCGTGATGAAGTCGACCCCGGTGACGTCCATCACGCCACCACGGAGTAGCCGCCGTCCACCACGATCGTCTGCCCCCGGATCATCCCGGCGGCGGGGGAGGCCAGGAAGCAGACGACCTCGGCCACGTCCTGCGGCTCGACCAGGCGGCCGGCGGGCGTGCGCCTCGTGTACCAGTCGATCATCGCCTCGCGGTTGGGGAAGTGCGCGAGCGCGCCGGTCTCCACGAGCCCGGCCGACACGGCGTTGACGCGGATGTCGCGCTCCGAGAGCTCGACCGCCAGGTAGCGGACGAGCGCCTCTAGAGCGGCCTTGGAGGTCCCGACGAGGACGTAGCCCTCGAGCACGCGCTGCGAGCCCTGGCTCGAGAGCGCGACGACGGCGCTCCCCGGCTGCATCTGCGGCGCCGCGTGGCGGGTCAGCGTGAAGAGCGCGCGGGCGTTCGCGTTCATCGTCCAGTCCCAGTGCCGCTCTTCCAGCTCGAGCGCGGGTCGGATGACTCCCGTGGCCGCGTTCGAGACGAGCACGTCGAGCGGGCCCGCCTCCTCGATCATGGCGACGGCCTTCTCCGTCGTGCCCACGTTGCCCCGCAGGAGCTGCGCCTCGGCGCCCCGCTCGCGGATCTCCGCAGCAGTCTCCTCGGCCGCCGAGTCGTTGCGGAGGTAGCTGATCGCCACCTTGGCGGCCCCCAGCTCGGCGAAGCGGAGCGCGATGCCCCTGCCGATGCCGCGCGAGCCGCCCGTCACGAGCACGGACTTGCCGGCGAAGACGGCCATCAGCCGCCGGGGCGCGACTGCGGGTCGGAGGCGGTCGCGTGGCTGGGAAGCTGGTCCCAGCCGAGGCGCGTGCTCGGCTCGAGCGGTCCCTCCTCGGCCTTCGAGCTCGCGTAGGCGAGCCGCTCGAGCAGCGCGATCTTCTCCTCGCCGTGGCGGCGGACGGGATGGTCTTCCGGCAGGTCGCGGACGAGCGCGCGCACGCGCGCCCGGATCTGCATGGCGAAGTGGGGCGTCGCGGGCCCGACCAGCTCGTCGACGTCGTCGAGCGTCGGCTCGACGCGCGCCTCCGCGGCCGGCTCGGCCTCGTGCTCGGAGGGCTCGTCCACGGCCGCGACTCTACCGCCTGTCCCCTAGAATCGGTCGCGTGAGCCAGGACTTCATGCCCCTGGAGGGCTGGGACCACATCGAGCTCTGGGTCGGGAACGCGAAGCAGTGCGCGCACTTCTACGAGCACGCGTTCGGCTTCCGGCCGGTCGCCTACGCGGGCCCGGAGACGGGCGTGCGCGACCGGGCCTCGTACGTGCTCGAGCAGGGGGAGATCCGCCTCGTCCTCACGAGCGCGCTGCGCCCTGACCACGAGGTCGCCCGGCACGCCCATGCCCACGGCGACGGCGTCAAGGACGCCGCCTTCCGGGTCACGGATGCGACCGACGCCTATCGCCAGGCGCTCCAGCGCGGAGCGCGTGGGGTGGAGGAGCCGCGCTGGGTCGAGGACGAGCACGGGCGGGTGGAGCTGGCCTCGATCAGCACCTACGGCGAGACCGTGCACTCGTTCGTGAACCGGGAGGGCTACGAGGGCGCCTACCTGCCCGGCTACCGCGCGCTCGACACGGGCAACGGCCAGCCGCACCTCGGGATCGGCCTTCAGCTCGTCGACCACGTCGTCGGCAACGTCGAGCTCGGGCGCATGGAGCACTGGGTCGAGTTCTACGAGCGCTGCCTCGGCTTCAAGGAGCTCATCCACTTCTCGGACGAGGCGATCACGACGGAGTACTCGGCCCTGATGAGCAAGGTCATGACCGGCGGCGGCGGCCGCTTCAAGCTCCCGATCAACGAGCCCGCCGAGGGGAAGCGCAAGAGCCAGATCGATGAGTACCTCGAGTACTACGGCGGTCCGGGCGTGCAGCACATCGCTCTCGCGACGGAGGACATCGTGGCGACCGTGGACGCGCTGCGCGAGCGCGGCATCCGCTTTCTCGAGACGCCCGACGCGTACTACGAGGACGTCGGCGAGCGCGTCGGCGAGATCGGCGAGGACTGGTCCGACCTGCGCCGGCTGCGCATCCTCGCCGACCGCGACGACGAGGGCTACCTCCTGCAGATCTTCACGAAGACCGTCCAGGACCGTCCGACGCTCTTCTTCGAGGTGATCGAGCGGCACGGCGCGGTGGGCTTCGGCGAGGGCAACTTCAAGGCCCTCTTCGAGGCCATCGAGCGCGAGCAGGCGCTGCGCGGAAACCTTTGACCGAGGGTCGGCTACACTCGCCTGGCACGAGCGAGTACCGGGGGCGTCGACAGCACTTCCCTGATCCGTTCGAGTACGTGGGAAGGGAGGTGTTCACATAGGCAACCGGAACCGTGAAGTGGTTCAACGACGCGAAGGGCTACGGCTTCATCGCGCCCGACGAGGGCTCGAAGGACCTCTTCGTCCACTTCTCCAACATCGCCGGTGACGGCTTCAAGTCGCTGGTCGAGGGCGCGCGGGTCGAGTACGAGGCCCGCGAGGGCACCAAGGGCCCCGAGGCGACCGACGTCATTCCGATCGAGGGCTGAGCCCTGAGGCTCTGCACGTTCGCGACGGGGGGTCGTCAGGCCCCAGGGCGGGTCGAGGGGGATCGGGTCGTCGAGCTCGGCGCCCCATCGCTCGCCGCATGGCTCGAGGCCGGCGGCGACGAGGTCGGCGAGCACGCGCTGGCAGACGTGCGACTCGTCGCGCCCGTACCGCAGCCGCCTTCCGTCCGCGACTTCTACGCCTTCGAGCGCCACGTGCGCTCGGCGCGCGCCCAGCGCGGGCTCGAGATGGCCCCGGAGTGGTACCGGATCCCGGTCTTCTACTTCTCGAACCCGGCCGCCGTGTGCGGGCCCGAGGACGAGATCCCATTTCCGCCCGAGAGCTCCGCCTGGGACTACGAGCTGGAGGCGGCGGCGGTCGTGGGGGCCGACGGCCGCATCGCGGGCTTCACCGTGATGAACGACTGGTCGGCGCGCGACCTGCAGAAAATGGAGATGGCCGTCGGCCTCGGGCCGGCTAAGGGCAAGGACTTCGCAACCACCCTGGGCCCGGTGCTCGTGACGACCGACGAGCTCGGTGACCTGGGCCTCGAGATGGTCGCGCGTGTGAACGGCGAGGAGCGCTCGCGCGGGAACCTCGGCGACCTCCATTGGCCCTGGGAGGAGCTCGCCGCGCACGCCGCGAAGAACACGCGGCTCGTGGCCGGCGACGTGCTCGGCTCGGGCACGGTCGGCACGGGCTGCATCCTCGAGCACGCCGACGGGCGCTGGCTGCAGCCCGGGGACGTCGTCGAGCTCGAGATCGAGGGGATCGGGATGCTGCGGAACCGGGTCGTGGCCGGCGGGCCGGCGGCGCGTTCCAGCACCGAGCCGTCACGCTCCTGACACCGTTCGTCACACACGCGCGCGGATTTCGGCGTTAGCGTCCAGGCCGGTGGGTGGCTCGCGGCCGGCCCCCGGATCACATGTCCGCTTCGGCCGAGCGTGCCCGCGCGGTCGCCGCCCGCTCGTAGCTCAGCCGGAAGAGCTCCACCACCTCGTCGACGTCCCCGGGGCCCGCGATCGGCCTGCTCACCCAGCCCGACTCGGGGAGCACGTGGTGCGGCCGCGCCCTTCCCTGCGCTACCAGCTCGTCCCGCACGCGGCGCGGGAACGGCAGGTCGGCGAGCCGGTCGCCGTGCAGGTGGCCGAGCTCCCGCTTGCCGAGCCGGAACTCGACGCCGCCGAAGCGGTGCGCGTGCGCGGTCACGCCTTCCCACGAGAGGACTTGCTCGGCGATGCGGTCGGCCACGTCCATCTACCGGATGAGAACGGCCGATATCCTCCCGGCATGCCCATGTACCAGCGGCTCGGCCGCCTTCCCCGTAAGCGCCACGTCCAGTTTCGCGAGAACGGCACGCTCCTGACCGAGGAGGTGCTGGGGCTCGAGGGGTTCTCCGGGAACGAGTCGATCCTCTACCACCTCCAGTCGCCCTGCCGGGTGCAGGAGGTCGCTGCGTTCCAGCCGATCGAGCGCGAGGAGTGGCTCCCCGACGGCCACGCGCACCGGCACTTCCGCACCCACGACGTCCCCCCGGGCGGCGACCCGATCGGCGGGCGCCGGCTGCTCATGTGGAACGACGACGTCGAGATCGCGCTCGCGCGGCCGACGGAGGAGATGGACTTCTTCTACCGCAACGGCGAGGGCGACGAGGTCGTCTTCGTCCACGAGGGCAACGGCACCCTCGAGACGATCTTCGGCGACCTGCCCTACAAGGAGGGCGACTACGTCGTCGTCCCGCGCGGGACGACCTACCGCTTCGCGCCGGAGGGGGAGCAGCGGCACCTCGTCTTCACCTCGCCGGGGCTGATCGAGATCCCGCGCCGCTACCGCAACGAGTACGGGCAGCTCCTCGAGCACGCGCCCTACTACCACCGCGACATGCACGCGCCTTCCGAGCTCCACACGCACTCCGACCGCGGCGATCACGTCGTCAGGCTGCGGATCAAGGACGGCTACCAGACCTACGTCCTCGACTACCACCCCTTCGACGTCGTCGGCTGGGATGGCTACGTCTACCCGTGGACGTTCTCGATCCACGACTTCGAGCCGATCACGGGGCGGATCCACATGCCGCCCCCGTCGCACCAGACCTTCCAGGGGCGCAACTTCGTGATCTGCTCGTTCTGCCCGCGCAAGCTCGACTTCGACCCCGAGGCGATCCCGATCCCGTACCACCACTCGAACCTGAACAGCGAGGAGATGATCTATTACGTCGACGGGAGCTTCTCCTCGCGGAAGGGCATCGAGATCGGCTCCGTGACGCTGCACCCCTCCGGGATCCCGCACGGGCCGCAGCCCGGGCTCGCCGAGAAGTCGATCGGCATGACCGAGACGCACGAGCTCGCCGTGATGTGCGACACGTTCCATCCGCTCCGGCTCACGCCCTTCGCCCGCGAGCTCGACGACCCCGGCTACGCATACTCCTGGTTCGAGGCGCCGGACGCGGCCAAGGCGGCGAAGACCGCCGACGAGGATCCCGCGGGAGTGACGTCGCACTTTTGAGCGAGCGCACGCTCGTCGTCGACTTCGACGGCACGGTCACGAAGATGGATCTGCTCGACACGATCGCGAGCCGCTTCGGCGACCCGGTCGTCTACCGGGAGGTCGACGACGGCCTCGACGAGGGCCGCCTGAGCCTCCGCGAGGTGATCACGCGCGAGTTCCGCCCCGTGACGAAGCCGCTGGCGGAGGTGGTCGACTGGGAGCTCGAGAACGTGGAGCTGCGGCCCGGGTTCCACGAGCTCGTCGAGCTCGCGCGGGAGCGCGGCTGGCGGCTCGTGATCGTCTCGAGCGGCTTCCACGAGCTGATCGAGCCGATCCTCGAGCGCGAGGG
>JBOHAM010000110.1:0-6701 GCA_050697735.1 Gaiellaceae bacterium
ACCGAGGACGCCGCATCGCGCCGTCCAGCGCGGGCCGACGGCTCAGGACTTCGTTTTGAAACGGGTTCCAATAGGCAGCGGGCGCCCGCCTGCCCGCCGGCGGACGCGCCGCGGCCCACCTCCGAGAGTACGAGGGAAGCCGTCACGCGAGTGGGTACGATTGAGCCGTGGTTGGGGAGACTTCGACGCAATACGTCGCGTACACGCTCTACAAGGCCGACCCGGCCTGGCTCCGGCTCCCGATCGAGGAGCGCACCGCCGGGAAGGAGGCCTTCGCGGAGGTGATCGAGGACTGGGCCGAGCGCCTGGAGCTGCGCTCCTACAGCCTCGTCGGCGTCCGTCCCGAGGCCGACTTCCTGCTCTGGAAGCTGACCGACCGCTACGACGACCTGCGCGAGCTCGGCGCTGCGCTCAACGGGACGCCGCTCGCCGGCTGGCTGACGACGCCGTACTCCTACCTGGCCGCGGCCGAGCCCTCGCAGTACTTCGAGCAGAAGAGCGTGCGCCCTCGGCGGGTCGTCCCCCGCGGCGCGCCGTACCTCGTCGTCTACCCGTTCGTGAAGAAGCGCGAGTGGTACTCGCTGCCGATGGACGACCGGCGCCGCGCGATGCAGGAGCACGCCGCCGTGGGCAGCCGTTTCGTCACGATCACGAACCACACGACCTACTCGTTCGGGATCGACGACCAGGAGTTCATGACCGCGTTCGAGTGCGAGGCGCCCTCCGACTTCCTCCAGCTGATGAAGACGCTGCGGGAGACCGAGGCGAGCCGCTACACCGAGCGGGACACGCCGATCTTCGTCGGCACGCAGCAGGAGATCCGCGAGCTCCTCGACTCGCTCGACGGCGCCTCGGCGCGCGTCGCCTCGGCGAGCTAGGCCGCGACGAGCTCGCGCGCGGGCTCGCGATCGGCCTCGCGGGCGAGGCTGACGACGACCGTCTCGCCGCCCCGGCGCAGGAAGCGGCGGGGCTCGGCGAGCACGACCTCGTCGGCGCCCACCTCGCGCGCGACCGCGCGCGCCTCCGTGCGGAGATCCCCGTCGCGGAGGGCGACGGTCGGCACGACTCCGGCGGAGCGCGCCTGCCTGGCGGCCCGCACGAGGTTGGCCTGAACCAGTCCGAAGCGGCGGATGCGCTCCCCGCTCGCCGGGGACGGCGCGTCGATCGCGGGCGAGACGACGCCGACGAGCGCGAGCTCGGCGCCACGGCGGTGGGCGCGCTCGAGGGCCGTCTCGAGGGTGCGCGCGGCGAGCGGCGTGTCGTCGAGGATGCAGAGGACTCGAGTCATGAGGACGCTCCTTCCGGGATCCCTTTCGTCGTACCCGTTATAAAGCGACTTGACACAGTTGCGCCACAAACGTGAAGCTGTGCTTCACACGCGATGACGACGGCGACGACGGGGATCGACGAGCTCGACGGGGCGCTCGGAGGCCTCTACTGGGGCGACAACGTCGTCTGGGAGGCCGAGGAGACCGATGCGCTGGAGCCGTTCTTCGCCGCTGTGGCAGAGAGCCGCGAGGACTACGACTTCAGGGCGTACGTCACGCTCACACGCTCGCCCGCGGAGCTCGAGAAAGCCTACCCCGGCCTCGAGGCGATCGACGCCCGCCCCGGGACGCCGCTCGCTCAGCCGCGCGCACTCGTGGACGCGATCCGGAAGGCCTGCCAGGGCCCGCGGCGCGACCTGCTGCTCTTCGATCCGCTCGAGGCGATGACCGGGCTCTGGGGAGACGAGACGGCGGAGCGCTTCTTCACCCTCAGCTGCCCGCTCCTGCTCGAGCTCGGCGCGGTCGCCTACTGGTCGCTCGCGCCGACCGCGCATCCGCAGGCGATGCGGCGCGAGATCGAGGGCGTGACGCAGTGCGTGGTCGCCGTCCAGGACGGCCGCCTCCGCGTTGTCAAGGCGGAGGGGCGCGCGCCCGGGATCGAGGGCGGCGTGTTCCGCTATCGCCTCGAGGAGGGGAGGCCCGTGCTCGCCGCCGCCGCCACGGCCGCCCGGCTCGGCTCCGCGCTCCGCGCCGTGCGCACCGCGCGCGGCCTCTCGCAGAGCGCGCTCGCGCGGCTGGCCGGGGTCTCGCCCAGCGCCATCTCGCAGGCCGAGCGCGGGCAGCGGGGCCTGTCGCTCGACACCCTGCTCGACCTGAGCGCCCGCCTCAACGTGACGCTGGACGAGCTCCTGCGTGGCGACGTCGCGCCCGGGTACCGCATCGCGCGCCGCGACGGACCGCCGGGCCGCGCCGAGGGCGTCCCGCTCCCACTCCTCGACGACCCGAAGGCGGGCCTCCGGGCCTTCGTCCTGCGCCTGGGCCCCGGGCAGTCGGCCACGCCGGGCCTCGCCCACAAGGGCGTCGAGCTGGTCGCGGTCGCGAGCGGCCTCGTCCAGGTGCTCCTGACGACGGGACAGCCCGTGCTGCGGAACGGCGAGGCGCTGATCGCGGAGTCGAGCGGCGTCGCCGGCTGGCGCAACCTCGGCGACCGCGAGGCGCTCGTCTTCTGGGTCTTGCGCGACTAGAGCAGGCTGTTAACGGTCTCCGCCGCGTTCGCCGCGAGCGGGTCGCCGTGGCCGACGCCGACCTTCGCGGGCGCGAGCGCCGCCATCTTCCGGAGGGAGTCCCTCCGCGCCTGCTCGTCGAGCGTGAAGGAGTCCCAGCCGGCGGCGAGCTCGGGCCATGTGACGATCGCGTCGCCGGAGAGGAGGACGCCGCGCTCCTTCGACCAGAACGCGAGGTGACCGGGCGTGTGGCCCGGGGTGTGGAAGACGGTGAGCCCGCCGGCCTCCTGCTGGTCCTCCAGGGTTTCGTCCACCTCGCACGGCTTGTGGTCGCCGAGTCCGAGTGCGAGCCCGACCTGGAAGGGGTAGTACGCCTTCAGCGGACGCTTCGGCACGATCGACACGCGCTGGGCCTTGCGCTCTCCCGAGATGATGCCCGCCTCCCACTGGTGCGAGGCGACCGTGGCCCCGCTCAGGCGCTTCAACGCCGCCAGGCCGCAGAGGTGAGAGAAGTGCGCATGGGTCAGCCAGATCCTCTTCAGGTCGGTGATCGAGCGGCCCAGCTGCCGGATCGCCGCCAGCACGAGGAAGGGATGGTCGTCGCCCAGCGTGTCGATCAGGGTCAGATCCTTGCCGTCCTCGACGAGGAAGGCGCGGACGTAGCCGCGAGTCCGACGGGAGCTGCCGGTCTGCTCTCCGACGCACGTGATCCCGGGAGCGAGCTGCGCGAACTGCACGGAGCGATTCTGCCGCCTTGACGGGCGTCTGGGAAGGGTATTTCATCGGGGCCTGACTCGATGGGACGCCTTCTCATCAAGCTCGCCTCCGAGCTCGACCGGAGAATCGGTTGGCACCGGCTCCCCTGGCTGGTCGCCGTCCCGACGCTGATCGGGCTCCGCGACCAGCTCCGGGCGGAGAACCTGAAGGACACCGGGCTCGTGGTGCCGGACCCGCCCAAGCCGGCCAGCCTGAAGGTCCGCACGCTCGACGGCAGCTGGAACGACGTGGGCAAGCCCGCGATGGGGAGCATCGGGACGCGCTTCGGCCGCAACGTCCCCTTGGAGCGGGCGTACCCCGAGCAGCCTCCGGACTTCCTCGACCCGAACCCGCGCCTCGTGGCCCAGAGGCTCCTCAAGCGGGAGCGCTTCATCCCGGCGCCGACCCTCAACGTGCTCGCGGCCGCGTGGATCCAGTTCGAGGTCCACGACTGGCTGAGCCACGACACGGATGACGCCCGGCCCATCCCGATTCCGCTCGCGGAGGACGACGAGTGGCACGAGAACCCGATGCTGATCCCGAGCAGCATCCCGGACCCGACGGCGACCGACGGCGGGCCGCCGGTCTACGCCACAACCGACTCCCATTGGTGGGACGGCTCCCAGATCTACGGCCACGACAAGGCCTTCCAGAAGCTGGCGCGGACCGGCGTGGACGGCAAGCTCGAGATCGGCGACAACGGCCTCCATCCCGAGACGCTCGATCCGACCCTCGACCCGGAGGGCCCCCGTGGCAACTTCTGGCTGGGCCTCGCGCTCCTCCACGCGCTCTTCATCCGCGAGCACAACGCGATCTGCGACGCGCTGCGCCAGGAGTCGGGCGACTGGACCGACGACCGGCTGCACGACGTCGCGCGTCTCGTCAACGCGGCCGTCATGGCGAAGATCCACACGGTCGAGTGGACGCCGGCCATCATCGGGCACCCGACGACCGAGCGCGGCATGAAGGCGGTCTGGTACGGGCTCGCCGGCGAACGTGTCGGGAAGAAGTTCGCACACCTCGGGTGGGACGTCCTGAGCGGCATCCCCGGCTCGGCGACGAACCACCACAAGACCCCGTACTCGCTGACGGAGGAGTTCGTCTCGGTCTACCGGATGCACCCGCTGATTCCGGACGACTACGACTTCTCGCCGCTCCGCGGAGGGGCCACCAAGCACTACCGCTTCCTCGAGATCGGGCCTCACAAATGGCGTGACGCACTGCCGGCGATCGGGATCGCCGACGCCTGGTATTCCCTGGGCAGCGCGCCCCCGGGGGCGATCACCCTCCACAACTATCCGACCTCCCTCATGGAGGAGTTCCGCCCGGACAAGAACGGGCCGCTCGTCGACCTCGCCACCGTCGACATCCTCCGTGACCGCGAGCGCGGGGTCCCGCGCTACAACGAGTTCCGGGCCCTCATGCACCGCAAGCCGGCCGCCTCGTTCCAGGATCTGACGGGCGACCCGTATCTCGCGGCCGAGCTGCGAGACGTCTACGGCCACGTCGACCGCGTCGACCTGATGGTGGGGCTCTTCGCCGAGCCGTGCCCGCCGGGATTCGGCTTCAGCGACACGGCCTTCCGCGTGTTCCTCCTGATGGCCTCGCGGCGGCTCAAGAGCGACCGCTTCTTCACGACGGACTACACGGCCAAGGTCTACACGGAGACCGGCCTCAAGTGGGTCGAGGAGGCGACGATGTCGAGGGTCCTCCTCCGGCACTACCGTGAGCTCGGCTCCGTGATCCGGCTCGACAACGCGTTCAAGCCCTGGCACGGCCCCCGGGCCTGACCGTCGCCCGACTCGACCTCGCCAGTCGCCCGCCGTACACTCGACCGATGCCCGTTTGCGACACGTGCGGCGGAGACAACGCCGAAGGCGCACGTTTCTGCTCCGCGTGCGGGGCGCCGCTCGCCGGTGGACCGTCCCGGGCGGGCGACGTGCGGAAGACGGTCACGGTCGTCTTCGCGGACGTGGCCGACTCGACGCGCCTGGGGAGCCGGCTGGATCCCGAGTCGCTGCGCCGAGTCATGTCCAGCTACTTCGAGACCGCCTCGCAGGCACTCCACCGCCACGGCGGGACCGTGGAGAAGTTCATCGGCGACGCCGTCATGGCGGTCTTCGGGATTCCGGTCGTGCACGAGGACGACGCGCTGCGCGCGGTCCGCGCGGCCCTCGAGATGCGAGACGGCGTCGAGGCCCTCAATCGCGAGCTCGAGCGCGAGCGGGGCGTGCGGATCCAGGTTCGGATCGGCGTCAACACGGGCGAGGTGGTGGCCGGGGACACGGCCGTCGGCCGGACGCTCGTGACCGGCGACGCCGTCAACACCGCCGCCCGGCTCGAGCAGGCCGCCCAGCCGGGCGAGATCCTCATCGGCGAGGCCACGCGCCGGCTCGTCCCGGACGCGATCGAGGCCGAGCCGGTCGAGCCGCTGGAGCTCAAGGGCAAGGACGCTGCGGTCCCCTCGTGGCGGCTCCTGGCGGTTCGCGACACCGCCTCGGGCTTCGCCCGGAACCTCGGCTCGCCGCTGGTCGGGCGCGAGGCGGAGCTGGCACAAATGAGGCAGGCGCTGGCGCGCGCCGTCGAGGCGTCGACCACGCACCTCTTCACGGTGCTGGGGCCTGCCGGGATCGGCAAGTCGAGGCTCGCGGCCGAGTTCGCGTCCTCGGTGTCGGACACCGCCGACGTCGTCACCGGGCGCTGCCTGCCATACGGCGACGGCATCACCTTCTACCCGCTCTGGGAGATGACCCGCGAGCTGGTCGACGAGGGCGGCGATCCCCGCCCAGCGATGTCCGAGCTCCTCGTCGACGAGGAAGGCGCCGACCTGATCGCCGAGCGCATCGCCGCCGCCCTCGGGCGCTCGCAGGTGCCGACGTCGGCGGAGGAGACGTTCTGGGCGGTCAGGAAGCTCTTCGAGGCGCTGGCGCGGCGCCGGCCCCTGGTCGCCGTGTTCGAGGACGTCCACTGGGGCGAGCCGATGCTCCTCGACCTGATCGAGCACGTGGTCGACTGGTCGCGGGACGTGCCCCTCTTCCTCCTCTGCCTGGCGCGACCCGAGCACCTCGAGAAGCGGCCGGGTTGGGGCGGCGGCAAGCTGAACGCGACCTCGATCCTGCTCGAGCCGCTCACCGGGCCGGAGTCGAACGCCCTCATCGACCAGCTGGCGGGCGGCGATGAGCTCCCGGAGGCGGCGCGCCTCCGGATCGCGGCGGCATGCGAGGGCAACCCCCTCTTCGTCGAGCAGATGCACGCGCTCTTCACCCAGGACGAGGTCTCGGAGGATCAGCTTGCGACGCCGCCGACCATCCAGGCGCTGCTCGCGGCGCGACTCGACCTCCTCGGGGCGGACGAGCGCGCCGTGATCGAGCATGCGGCCGTGGTCGGCACCCGGTTCTGGGAACGCGCGGTGGTCGACCTGCTGCCCGAGGAGGCGCGGTCGACGGTGCCGGAG
>JBOHAM010000111.1:0-5350 GCA_050697735.1 Gaiellaceae bacterium
ACCGCGGCGTGCGGGTCTGGGCCGACGGGCTCGCGGGCGCCGATCCGATCACGGTGGCGCGCGCGCTCGCCGAGGTCGTGCGCGCGGAGAGCCCCGACCTCGTTTTCACCGGCGTCCAGTCGAGCGACGCCGTGCAGGCGGCGACCGGAACCGCCGTCGCCGAGCTACTCAGCCTCCCCCGGGTCGCGGTCGTGACGAAGGTCGAGCTCGGAGACGGGAAGGCGACCGTCCGACGCGAGCTGGAGGGCGGGCTCGTGTACGTCGTCGAGGTCGACACGCCCTGCGTCCTCACCATCCAGACCGGGATCAACGAGCCGCGCTACGCGACCTTGCGCGCGATCAAGCAGGCGGAGCAGAAGGAGATCGAGGAGCGCGAGCCCGGCGACCTGGGCCCACCTGCGGCCCGCGTCCGGCGCATGTTCGTGCCCGCGAAGGGCGAGGGGGCCGAGATGCTCGACGGCAGCGCCACGGAGATCGCCCAGCGGATCAAGGAGATCGTCGACGACAGGATGAAGGCGTGAGCGTTCTGGTGATAGCCGAGCACCTGCGGGGCGAGCTTCGGCCGGTCACGCTCGAGCTGATCACCGCGGCGAAGTCGCTCGGCGGTCCCGTGACCGTCGCGATCGTCGCCAAGGATCCGGGCGCCCTCACGGACACCGTCAACGTCGAGGGCGTGGACGAGATCGTCACGGTGGCCGTCGAGCAGGACGAGTTCGAGAACGACGTCTACCAGGCGGCCGTGGAGCACCTGATCCACGAGCGCGGCCCGCGCGCGATCCTGCTCGGCTTCACGGTCAGCTCCATGGGCTACGGGGCCGCGCTGGCCGCGAAGCTCGGGCTCGGGTTCGCCTCAGACGTCTTCGCCGTCCGCGAGGAGGACGGGGAGCTCGTCGCGGAGCGCTCCTTCTACGGCGCGAAGGTCAGCGGCGAGGTCGACTTCCCGGGCCACGACCGGGTCGTCCTCCTCCTGCGCCCCACCGCCTGGCCACCCGCAGATGGCTCCGGCGGCGCGACCGTCACGGAGGTCACCGCCCCGGCTTTCGAGTCCCGCGCCCGCCATCGCGACTGGGTCGAGGCGCAGGCCGGGGACGTCGACATCACCACCGCCGACTTCCTCCTCTCCGTCGGGCGCGGGATCGGCGACAAGGAGAACTTGGAGCAGTTCGAGGAGCTGGCAGGCTCGATGGGCGCGACGCTCTCGTCCTCGCGACCGCTGGTCGACGCCGGCTGGATGCCCAACGCGCGGCAGGTCGGCCAGTCGGGGAAGACCGTCAAGCCGAAGGTCTACCTCGCGCTCGGCATCTCCGGCGCCGTCCAGCACCTCGCCGGGATGAAGACGAGCGGGGCGATCATCGCCGTCAACAACGATCCCGAGGCGGCGATCTTCAACGTCGCGCACTACGGCGCCGTGGCCGATCTCTTCGAGGTCGCAGAGGAGCTGGAAAAGCTCTACTGATGCCCGTCTTGCTGGGCGCCGAGGAGACCCGCGAGACCTTCGCGGGCCTGGAGACCTGGCAGATCGTCCTCTGGTACGGGCTCATCGGCCTCTCGGTGGCGATCTTCGCCTACGGGGTGGCCCGCCTGGCCCTCAAGTACCGGCGCGGGCGAACCAGCCAGCCGGTCGGGAGCCCGGTCGAGCGCGCCGTGCGCACCGCCCGCATCGTCGCCACGCACGCGTGGATCCGGCGGCGCGAGCCGCTCTCCGGGCTCGCCCACCTGCTCGTCTTCTACGGCTTCGTCGTCCTCTTCATCGGGACGGCCATCCTCGCCTTCCAGGACGACTTCGCCGAGCCCGTGCTCGGCTTCGACTTCTGGCGCGGCTGGTTCTACCTCGGCTATTCGCTCTTCCTCGACGTCTTCGGGGCCGCGCTCGTCGCCGGCCTCGTGATCTTCGCCGTGAAGAGGGGCCTGCTGCGGCCGTTCCGCCTCTCCTACTGGCGCCCGGCCGAAGCGGCGCCCGCGCTCGCCGACGAGCCGAAGGTCTACCGGAGGGGCGACTGGGCCTTCCTCGGCAGCCTCTTCTTCCTCGCGCTCTCCGGCTTCCTGCTCGAGGCGTTCCGGATCGCGGCGGACGATCCCGACTTCGAGGTCTGGGCGCCGTTCGGCTGGCTCGCCGGCCAGGCCTTTATCGGGATGGGGTTCGAGGGCGCCGCCGCGGACGACGCCCGGCTCGCGACCTGGTGGGTGCACGGCGTCTTCGCGCTCTTCTGGGTCTCCTCGATCCCGTTCACGAAGGCGGTGCACATGCTCGCCGGGCCCGCGGGCGTCGCCGTGACCGACCGGCGCGCCGGCAGCGCGCTGCAGCCGCTCCCCGCCGACGTCAAGCCCGAGGAGGTCGGCTACGCCACCATCGACGCCCTCTCCCCCAAGCACCTCCTCGACCTCGACGCCTGTACGAAGTGCGGGAAGTGTCACGCCGCCTGCCCAGCGACGGCTACGGGCTACCCGCTCTCGCCGCGCGACCTGATCCTCGACCTCCGCGAGGTGGCCGAGGGCTCGATGGGAAACCGGGCCGCGCTCGGGATCGAACCGCGCTTCCCCGAGCACGCGCAGATCCTGGGGACGATCAAGCCGGAGACGCTCTGGTCCTGCATGCAGTGTATGGCGTGCGTCGAGATCTGCCCCGTCGGGATCGAGCACGTCCCGATCATCAACCACATGCGGCGCGCGCTGATCGAGCGCGGCGAGATGGACGGTCAGCTGCAGCAGACGCTGGAGACGATCTACACGTCGGGGAACTCGTTCGGCGAGGCGAAGCGCAAGCGCGCCCGCTGGGCCCGCGACCTCGACTTCGAGGTGAAAGACGCCCGCAAGCAGCCGGCCGAGGTCCTCTGGTTCGTCGGCGACTACGCCTCGTTCGACCCGCGCAACCAGCGCGCGACGCGGGCGCTCGCGCGCATCCTCCGTGCCTCCGGGGTCGACTTCGGGATCCTCCACGACGGCGAGCGCACGGCCGGCAACGACGTCCGCCGCGCGGGCGAGGAGGGGCTGTGGACGTCGCTCGCGGAGGAGAACGTGGCCACGATCTCCGAGTGCCGCTTCGAGCGCATCCTCACCTCGGACCCGCACACCTACAACACGCTCAAGAACGAGTACCCGCAGCTCGGCGGGAGCTGGACGGTGCTCCACCACTCCGAGCTCATGCTCGAGCTGCTCGAGGCGGGCCGCATCGCGCCGCGGAAGGGGCTCGGCTACCGGGTGACGTACCACGACCCCTGCGCGCTCGGGCGCTTCAACGGCGTCTACGAGGAGCCGCGGCGGCTGCTCTCGGCGGTCGGCTGCGAGCTCGTGGAGATGCCGCGCAACCGCGACAACTCCTTCTGCTGCGGCGCGGGCGGCGGTCGCATCTGGATGAAGGAGCTGCAGGCGGAGGGCGCGCAGCGACCGAGCGAGAGCCGCATCGACGAGGCGGTCGCACTCGGTGCGATGGACTACTTCGTCGTCGCCTGCCCGAAGGACGTGACCATGTACGAGGACGCGATCAAGACGTCCGGCCACCAGGGCGAGATCGAGCTGCGCGAGCTCTCGGAGCTGATGCTCGAGGCGCTCGCGCCCGACCGTGACCGAAGCTTGACACTCGCCTGAGAGAACCCTCACCCTCGCCTCACCCGCATCTAATCCCGGCCGGGCATGCTCCGACCATGAAGCTGCTAGCGGAACGAGAGAACGACGGCATCCTCGTCCGGCTCTACTGGGACGACGAGGCGAGCCCCGGCGAAGACGTGATCCTTCGGTATCGCGACGGACGCAGCGGGCGCACGTTCTCGGCGCGGCCGCCGCGCGACAGAGCGCTGCACGCGTTCCATCACCCGAACGCGTACGCTCCCGTGGAGCTTCCCGAGGCCGCGTAGACGAGCCAGGCCTCCCGAGCCGCTCGGCGCCTTTAGGCTACGCGCGTCCACGCGCGACCAAGGAGGCCCGGTGAGCAAGGAGACGGCGTTCTATCCCCGCCTGAAGGCCCTGACCGACGAGTGGATGGACCTCTTCGGCTACTGGGCGCCGACCGAGGTGACCGACGCGCAGGAGGAGTATCGGGCCGTGCGCGAGACGGCCGGGCTCATGGACTTCACCATGCTCCGCAAGGTCGACCTGGACGGCGACGGCGCCCTCGACCTCGTCAACTCGATCGTCACGCGGGACGTCGCGAAGCTCACGCCCGGGCGCATCGCCTACGGCGCGCTCACGGACGAGAGCGGGAAGATGATCGACGACTGCACGACGATGATGCGGTCGGCCGACCGGGTCCGCTTCTGCGGCGCGAACGACCGCGACTACGGGATCTTCTCCGCGGCGGCGGAAGGCACCGGCATCGCCGTGCGCGAATTCACCGACGACATGCCGCACGTCTGCCTCCAGGGGCCGAAGAGCCGCGAGATCCTCCAGGGCCTGACGGACGCCGACCTCTCCGGCACGGCGTTCCCGTACTACACGTTCCGCGAGGACGTGACGATCGCGGGCATCCCGGTTTTCATGACGCGGCTCGGCTACACGGCCGAGCTCGGCTACGAGCTCTGGGTCGGCCGCGACCGCGCGCTCGAGCTCTGGGATGCGCTCCTCGAGGCCGGGGAGCCGCAGGGGATGAAGGTGATCGGGATGGTCGCCCTCGACCTCTTCCGAATCGAGGGCGGGTTCATCATCGGCGGCATCGAGTACGACGCGACGGTTTCGCCGTACGAGTGCGGCCTCGGCTGGTCGGTCGACCTGGACAAGGGCGACTTCCAGGGCAAGGAGGCGCTGGCCCGCGACCGCGAAGCGACGCAGCTCCGGCTCACCAGCGTCGTCCTCGAGAGCGGAGGCGACGAGGCGAGCGGCGCGCCCCTCTGGGTGGACGCCGAGGAGGTGGGGCTCGTCACGCAGGCGGTCGTCTCGCCCTACCTGGGCGGCAAGACGCTCGGGCTGGCAAAGATCCGCAAGGATCTGAGAGAACCGGGGCGCGCGGTGGTCGCCCAGATCGGCGAGGAGCAGGTCGGAGGCGAGGTCGTCAGCCACCCGGTCTACGACCCGGAGCGGAGGCGCGCGAAGGAAAGCTGAGCGCATGTGCGCTTCGCCACGACTAGACTGACGGCCCGGTGCCGATCGTCGACGTCATGAGCGCGCGCCTCGTGCAGGTCGAGCCGGGCGCGACCGTGCGCGAGGCGGCCCGCCGCATGACGGAGGAAGGCGTCGGCTCGGTGGCCGTCTGCGACGGCTCGCGGCTCGCCGGCATCTTCACCGAGCGCGACGTCCTCCGCCTCGCGGCGGCGGGAGCTGACCTCGATGACACGTCCGTCGAGGACGAGATGACACGCACCGTGGTGACCGTGTCGGCGGACGACGACATCGTCGCCGCGGCTCGGCTCATGGGCGAGCG
>JBOHAM010000112.1:0-10354 GCA_050697735.1 Gaiellaceae bacterium
CCTGTCGGCCTCGCCCGCGCTCATGGGAAACACGGTCGTATGGAAGCCGGCCTCGACGGCCATGCTCTCCGCCTACTACACGATGCGCGTCTTCCAGGAGGCCGGCCTCCCCGACGGCGTCATCAACCTCGTCTACGGGGCCGGGAAGGACATCGGCGACGCGGCGCTCGCGAGCCCCGATCTGGCCGGCGTCCACTTCACCGGCTCGACCGGCGTCTTCCAGGGCATGTGGCGGGACATCGGCGCCAATATCGCCAACTACCGCAGCTACCCGCGCATCGTCGGCGAGACCGGCGGCAAGGACTTCATCGTCGCGCACCCGACCGCCGACGCGGCCAGCGTGGCGACGGCGATCCTGCGCGGCTCCTTCGAGTACCAGGGGCAGAAGTGCTCGGCCGCCTCGCGCGTCTTCGCGCCGGAGAGCATGTGGCCGGAGCTCGAGGAGCGGCTCGTGGAGCAGGTGCGCAGCATCAAGGTCGGCGACGTCTCCGACTTCTCGAACTTCATGGGCGCCGTCATCGACGCGAGCTCGTTCGCCACGCAGAAGGAGGCGATCGAGGAGGCGAAGGCGGACGCGAAGAGCGAGGTCGTCGTCGGCGGCGGGTACGACGACAGCGAGGGCTACTTCGTCGAGCCGACCGTGATCCGCACCTCCGATCCCGACTTCCGGCTCCTGCGCGACGAGCTCTTCGGGCCGGTCGTGACGACGTTCGTCTACCCCGACGGGAAGTGGGAGGAGACGCTCGAGCTCGTCGACCGCTCGGCGCCTTACGCGCTCACCGGCGCGATCTTCGCGGACGACCGGGACGCCGTGGCGGAGGCCGCCGACGTCCTCCGCTACGCGGCCGGGAACCTCTACGTGAACGACAAACCGACCGGCGCGGTCGTCGCGCAGCAGCCCTTCGGGGGCGCGCGCGCCTCGGGGACGAACGACAAGGCGGGCTCGATGTGGAACCTGATCCGCTGGGTGAGCCCGCGCACGATCAAGGAGACCTTCCTCCCGGCGACGGACTACCGCTACCCGTACATGTCGCCGGACGGCGACACCGGCTAGCCGAGCGGCGACAGCAGCCGCTTCCTCCCGCGGAAGGCGAAGAGGAGCAGGTCGACCATCCTGAAGGTGGTCGAGTTCGGGCCGAGCGTGGGCCGCCACGCGGGGTCGCGGACGATCGAGAACTCGCTCCCCTCCATGGCGCGGTGAAAGGTCTCCGCCACGATGCGAGCGCCGACCCCGTCGAGCTTGCCCGGACCGAGCTCGGCCTCGCGGAGGATGTAGAACCAGAGCGGCGTGTCCCGCAGGAGGGCGTCGCGCTGTGTCTTCGTGAGCCGGTCGAGCTCGGCGCCGTTCGCACCGTTCCGGATCTGGGCCTTCGTCAGCGTCTTCACGGAGACGCCCTTGCTCCGCAGGAATCTGGCCATCTGCTGCCCGGTCGCGAGCCGGAGCATCTTCGCCCTCACGAGGTTGCGGAAGGCGAGGTTGGCCTCGTCGAAGGGGAAGGTAGGGAGAAACCGGAGCAAGAACACGAGCGCCGTGTCGATCCGCATCGCCCGGTTGAACCTCGCCGCCGGCACGACGAGGTCGGCGCGCCCGGCCTCGGAGAAGTCGTAGAAGCGCCGCCAGTCGACGAGCCAGTTGCTCGGGAGACGCCGTCCGCCGCCAAGCGAGCCGCTCCCGCCCGAGAACTCGAACAGGAGGTCGAGCGTGCCGCTGCCGAAGTCGAAGCGCCGGTTCCAGCTGTAGTCCTCGCGCACCATGCTGTGCCCCAGCCGGAACGCGGCCACGGAGAACTCGAGCGGCATCGTCGGCACGTCGGTCGGCGGCGCACCGACCTCGAACGCCTTTCGCCCGTTGGCGAAGACGTCGTTGACGACAGCCCGCGCGCAGATGCGAGGCAGGTAGTCGCGACGCAGCATCCACTGGTAGTGCTTGACGACGAGCTCCCGCGCCCGCGTGAAGCGCTGGGCAGGCGGCACCGAAGCGGGAAGCGAGTCGACGACGCGGTTGTGGAAGCGGATCAGGGCAAGGTGCGTCTGGGCGACGGCGAGGTTCTCGTCGTTCCGGGGGTCAGGAATCAGCGCCCGCCGCCTGGCGGCCGCGTTGCCAGAGCCGCGACGCGGCAGGTCGTACCCCTCCTTCGCCTCGTCCGGCCCGATCCGGTCCGTCCTCCCCACCTTCAGGTGGACGTCGTCCTCGTAGAACCTCGCCGAGACCGGGTCCTGCGGGCCGGCCCCGTAGAGCGAGTCGAGGTCGAGGCTCGGCGACCGCGCCTGCACGAGCTGTGCCGGCGTGACGCGCTCGCCCAGCGTAACCTTCGTCTTGTCGAACGTGAGGTCGTGGTCGACGAACTGGCCGAGGTACGTGTAGCCGGCGGGAATGCGACCAGCGCGCCGGCCGCCGGCGGTCATCGCGTTCGCGAGCCGCTGGAGTGCCGGATTGCCGAGCTGGTCGCCCCTCGGCCCGAGCCTCCTGAACCGGAACGGCGGTGCTTCCTCCTCCACTGCGGCCGCGAGCGCGCGCTCCCGCCCGCCGACGGTCTCGGCGAGCAGTCCCTCGTCGAGGACGAAGTAGCTCTCGGTGCCGTGCCGCTCCACGGAAGCGGCGAGAATTCCACGGGTTGCGGTTGGTGTCAATCGCGCGGGCGGCCGAGCTGCTCCACGGCCTGCGCGAACACGTCCTCCGGTTGGGCGCCCATCACCAGCAGGCGACCGCCGAGCACGAAGGCGGGAATGGCGTGGATGTCGTGCCGGTTCGCCTCCTGGGTCGAGGCGGCGACCCGGTCCGCGTAGCGGCCTTCGGCGATCACCGCCTCGGCCTCGGTCCGGTCGACGCCCGCGTCGGCGACGAGGCCGAGCAGCACCTCGTCGTCCCCGAGATCGGCGCCTTCCGACCAGTAGGCGTGCATGAGCCGCGTGTGGACCGGCTCGTGGAGGTCGCGGTCACGCGCCAGCTCCGTCACCTGGAGCGCGTGCAGCGTGTTCGGCATCCTGGCGGGCGGGTTGAAGGTCAGGCCGGCGGACTCGATCACGCGCTGCGTGTGCCCGTGGACGCTCGGGCCGTAGCGCCGCTCGAGATCGGTCCGCGGTACCCCCTCCTCCGGATACTCCGGGTGGAGGAAGAAGGGAAGCCACTCGACCTGCGCGCCGAACCGGCGCTCGAGCCACTCGGCCCTGGCGAGGCCGACGTAGCAGAAGGGTCAGGTGTAGTCGCTCCAGATAGTGACTGTGAGGTCGTCCATTCAGGCCCGCCCTGCCCGATGGAGTGCGGCGTAAATCTCGCGCCCGGTCTTCGCCGGCACGCCCGGGACGCCCTCCAGCTCCTCCGAGGTCGCCGCCAGCAGGCGCTCCGGCGAGCCGAAGTGCTGGATGAGCGCCCGCCGCCGCGCCGGCCCCACACCCGGGAGCGCGTCGAGGATCGACTCGCGCGCCTTCGCGTTGCGCCGCGTGCGGTGGAAGCCGACGGCAAAGCGGTGCGCCTCGTCGCGGACCCGCTGGAGGAGCTGCAAGCCCGCGGAATCCTTGCTCAGCGCGATCGCCTCGGCGCGGCCGGGCACGAAGACCTCCTCCTCGCGCTTGGCGAGCGCGATCACGGCGACGCGCGGCAGGTCGTGGGCCTGCATCGCCGCGAGCGCCGCCGAGAGCTGGCCCTTGCCGCCGTCCACGACGACGAGGTTGGGGACGGCGGCGAAGCCCTCGTCGTAGCGCTCGGCGGTCACCTGCCGCGCGCGGGCGAAGCGGCGCGAGACGACCTCGGCCATCATCGCGAAGTCGTCCTGTCCCTCGACGCCCTTGATCCCGAACTTGCGGTAGTGCGCCTTCTTCGGCACGGCGTCCTGGAAGACGACCATCGAGCCGACCGGCGACTGCCCCTGGATCGTGGAGACGTCGAAGCACTCGATCCGGAGCGGCAGGCTCTCGAGGTTGAGGCACTCGCGCAGCTCCTCGAGCGCCTCGATCCGGCGCAGGCGCTTGCGCTCGCGGTGCGCAGCGTCGCTCTCGAGCGCGAGCTCGGCGTTCTGCTGAGCGAGCTCCTGCAGGCGCCGCTTCTCCCCCCGGCGGGCGGCGCGCACCTCGACCTTCGAGCCGCGCAGGTCGGAGAGGTACTCCCCGAGCGCCGCGGTGGAGGCGGTCTCCGGCGGGACGACGATCAGCGGCGGCACGCTGGGCGCGCTGCCGTAGTACTCGAGGCAGAACGACTCGAGCAGCTGCGGCATGTCCTCCCCCGCCTCGTTCTCGAGGTAGAAGGTGTGCCGGTCGACGAGACGGCCGCCGCGGAGCGGGAAGACCTGGACGGCCGCGGTCTCGCCCGCCGAGGCGAGCCCGATCACGTCGATCGTGCCGATGGCGCGCTTGTCCGCCGCTTGGCGCTCAGCCAGATGGCGGACTGAGGTGAGGCGGTTCCGGTAGCGGGCCGCCTCCTCGAAGTCCTGTCGCTCCGCAGCGGCCCGCATCTTCGCCTCGAGCTCGCGCAGGACCGGCCTCGTCTCCCCCGAGAGGAACTCGACGACGCCGTCGACGATTGCGCGGTAATCCTCCCGCGACACGTAGCCCACACACGGCGCCAGGCAGCGCTCGATGTGGTAGTCGAGGCACGGGATCCCGGAGTGGCGGCCGGGTTGCGGCCCCTCGCACGGGCGGTAGGGGAAGACGCGGTTGAGGACGTCGAGCGTCTCGCGCACCTTCTTCGCGGAGGCGTACGGCCCGAAGTAGACAACCCCTCGCCGGTGCCGCTCGCGCGTGAACATGACCCGCGGGTACTCGTCCTCCACGGTCACGGCGATGTAGGGGTAGCTCTTGTCGTCGCGCAGGCGGACGTTGAACGTCGGCCGGTGGCGCTTGATCAGGTTCTGCTCGAGGTGGTAGGCCTCGACCTCGGTCTGGGTGACGATCACCTCGATTCGCTCGATGCGGACCACCATGCGATCGAGCCCCAGGCGCGAGTCGCCGCCGCGGAAGTACGAGCGCACGCGCGAGCGGAGCGACTTCGCCTTGCCCACGTAGAGCACGGCGTCGCGGGCGTCGCGGAAGAGGTAGACGCCCGGCTTCGCAGGCAGGCCTTCGAGCTGCTCCTCGAGGCGCTCCTCGCGGGTAGCTGAGCTGCTTTCCGCTGCCGTCGCCATGTCCTCCGCAGCCTAGCCGCGGCCTCCGCGGCTACCGCGCTTGCTCAGGCGGAGCGGAGCGAGCGGGCCCGGCGGTACCCGAGCACGGCCGCGCCGAAGGCGACGGCGGCCAGGACGGCGGCCGCCGGCTCCCCGCCGTGACGGGCGAGCGAGAGAAGCGCCCAGGTGGCGAAGAAGACCGCCTGGAGCATCCAGAGGACGACGCCAAAGAGGTCTGCGGTGTCGGTGCGCATCGCCCATTCCATCGGCCGATCAGGGGGAAACCCTGAGCGTTACGTGCGCTCGGCGTACCAGGCCCAGGCGCGGGCGAAGAGCGCGTCTACGTACGGCTGCTTCCGCTCCCAGTAGTCCCGGAGGCCCGTTGCCTCAGCTCCGATGCGCCCCTTCTCGGCCGCGTACGCCTCCGCCTCCGCCGGGTGGGCGCGCAAGTAGTCGCGGAAGGCGCGGTGATGGTGCCAGCGCTCGCCGTCGTGCTCGACTACGTGCACGTGATGCGTCCGCCGGCCGCCCTCGTCCCTGCGGAAGAAGAGCCGCCCGGGGAGGCCGTACTCGCCGAGGTACTCGTAGCCGAGCCGCTCCATCGCGGCGATCTGCTCTGCGGACAGCTCCAGCCGGCCGAGACCCACCGAGAGGTCGATCACGGGCTTGCCGGCCAGGCCCGGCACGGCGGTCGACCCCATGTGCTCGGCAGCGACGACGACCTTCTCCCCGAGTGCCTCGAGGACACGCGCCGCCTCCTCCTCGTAGAGCCGTGGCCAATCCGGGTCGTACTCGGCCATCTCGACCCGGCCGCGCGTGAGTTCGGCGAGCGCACCCGCGAGCACCTCCCCTGCGCTCCCGCGGAGGACGAGCGCTGCACGGTCGTCCACCCACGTCGGCGTCCGGTTGAGGACGGCGACCTTACCGCCGGCGGCCAGCGTCGTGCTCGGGAGGCCGGCAACCGGGTGCACTTCGAGCGAGGAGCCGACAACGAGCAGGAGGCGCGCTTCCTCGGCAAGCTGCTCCGCCCGTTCCATCGCGCCCTCCGGCAGAAGCTCGTCGAAGAAGACGACGTCCGGCTTCAGGATCGCGCCGCACGCGGGGCAGGCGGGAGCGCCGTCCCCCGCCTCGATCAGCGGCACAACCTCGGCTAGCTCATACCGCGCCGAGCACGAGGGGCAGGAGGAGGTCCGGATCGAGCCGTGCACCTCGATCACCTCCCGCGAGCCGGCCCGCTCGTGGAGCCGGTCGATGTTCTGCGTGACGACCGCGCGCACGAGCCCGCGCCGCTCCAGCTCGGCGAGCGCCAGGTGGGCGGCGTTCGGCTCCGCCTCGCCGAGCATGGCGAAACGGGGCGCATAGAAGCGCCACACCTTGACCGGATCCCGCCGGAACGCGCCGAGGGTCGCGTACTCCATGGGGTCGAACTCGGCCCAGATCCCGGTCGGCGAGCGGAAGTCCGGCACGCCGCTCTCGGTCGAGACGCCCGCCCCGGTGAGCACGACGCAGGGCTGGTTGTCGTGGATGAGCTCGGCGAGGCCGGCGGTCTGGTCCGTCCTCACCACGCTTCGCTGCCCGCGGACGCCCTCTACTTCAGCGGGTTCGTGCCGGCCATCCAGATGATGACCCGGCTGAACTTGCCCTCCGCGTCGACGTCGAAGAAGTTGCAGTTGTGCATGTCGTTCTTCGTGCCGTCGGCGAGCTCGCCGATGTAGCTCTGCTCCGTGGCGACCTTGCGGGCCCCCGGCTCGACGACGATGTTCTTGATCTCGTGGAAGATCGAGGTCGAGTTCCCGCAGAAGTCGGTGAACATCCGCCGGATCTCCTCGGCGCCCTCGAAGACGGCGTGGTCCGTCTGCACGGTCAGGGTCGCGTCGTCGGCGAAATGCGAGAGGATCGCGTCGACGTCCTTGGCGTCGACGGCCTTGAAGTAGCTGTCGGGAAGCGAGGCGAGCTGCTCCTTCGTCAGCGGGGCGGTATGGACTGCCACGGGGCCTCCTTCGGACGGATGGCGGGCGCACGCGATCTTACCGTCCGGTGCGAGGCCGCACGGGGCCGGCTGGCCCTTCCCGCGCCGGCCTGCCTCGCCTACGGTGAGTGCATCGCTGCGGTGACGACCACCTCGTCCGTGGAGGAGCGCGCCCGCGCGCTCCTCGAGGCGAACACCCAGACGGCCGAGCTGGACGGTCGCGTGTTCCGCTTCACGGTGCCCGCCGTGCGCGACTACCCGTTTCAGTGGTTCTGGGACTCGTGCTTCCACGCGATCGTGTGGTCGCGCTTCGATCCCGAGCGCGCGGCTGACGAGCTGCGCGGGCTGCTCGCGATGCAGGACGCGGACGGCCTTGTTCCCCATGTCGTCTTCTGGAAGGGAGATCTCGTCTCCCGCCTGCGCTGGCACCACCTGGAGAGCCGGACCGACGGCTTCGTCCCCTTCCATCGCACGCCGCACACGACCGCGCAGATGCAGCCGCCGGTGCTGGCGCAGGCGGTCGAGCGGGTGGTCGACGCGGGCGCCGGCGACGCCTTCCTCATCGAGGCGCTCCCAGCGGTCGAGCGCTACTACCGCTACCTCGCCGCGCTGCGCGACCCGGACGGCGACGCGCTCGTCTCGATCGTCTCCCAGTTCGAGTCGGGCCTCGACTTCAGCCCGGCCTACGACGAGGCGATCGGGCTCCGCGGCGGGACCCCGCCCGAGCTCTTCCTGCGCACGCGCTTCCCCCAGCTCCTCAACAAGCTCGCAAACTACGACCTGCGCACGATCTTCCGGCGGTACGACCACCACGTAGAGGACGTGCTCGTGAACGCCGTCTACGGCCAGGGCCTGCGCGCGCTCGCGCGTCTCGCGACGCGGGCCGGACACGACGCCGACGCCCGCTGGGCCGAGCGCACGGCCGACGACGTGACCGCGGCCCTGCTCGAACGCTGCTGGGACCCGCACCTGCGCCTGTTCGTCGGCCTCGCCGGCCCCGACGAGCGCCGCTCCCGCGTGAAGACGATCCACGGCCTCATGCCCCTCCTCCTCCCCGACCTCCCGGCCGAGCAGGCCACAGCGCTCGCCGAACACCTCGACGACCCGCGGACGTTCGGCGCGCCCTACCCGGTGCCGTCCGTGGCGCTCGACGAGCCGACCTTCACGCGCGACCACCGCATCCGGGGCTTCCGCTTCATCTGGCGCGGGCCGCTCTCGCTGAACACGAACTGGTTCCTCGTCCACGGCCTCCGGAGCCACGGGTACACGGACCTCGCAGAGCGCATCGCCGACCGCTCGCGCGGGCTCGTCGAGCGGGGCGGCTTCAACGAGTTCTACGACCCGCTGAGCGGCCGGCCGGTCGGCGCCGCGCGCTTCGGCTGGGCCACGCTGGCCGCAGACATGTAACGGCCGCGGGCGCCCGCCTGCCCGCCGGCGGACGCCTCGCGTCCACCGTCGAGGCTAGACGGGAGGTCGTAACACGAGTGGGTACGATTGAGCCGTGGCCGAGGAGACTTCGACGCAATACGTCGCGTACACGCTGTACAAAGCGGATCCGGCGTGGCTGCGGCTGCCGGTCGAGGAGCGCTCGGCCGCCAAGGACGCGTTCGCCGAGGTCCTCGAGGACTGGTCCGAGCGGATGGAGCTCCGCGCCTACAGCCTCGTCGGGGTGCGCCCGGAGGCCGACTTCATGCTCTGGAAGCTGACCGAGCGCTACGACGACCTGCGGGAGCTCGGCACTGCGCTGAACGGGACGCCCTTCGCCGGCTGGCTCACGACTCCGTACTCCTACCTGGCGGCGTCCGAGCCGTCGCAGTACTTCGAGCAGAAGAGCAAGCGGCCGCGCCGGGTGATTCCGCGCGGGGCGCCGTACCTCGTCGTCTACCCGTTCGTGAAGAAGCGCGAGTGGTACGCGCTCCCGATGGACGACCGCCGGCGAGCGATGCAGGAGCACGCCGCCGTCGGCAGCCGCTTCGTCACGATCACGAACCACACGACCTACTCGTTCGGGATCGACGACCAGGAGTTCATGACGGCGTTCGAGTGCGAGAGCCCGTCCGACTTCCTCCAGCTCATGATGGCCCTGCGCGAGACCGAGGCGAGCCGCTACACCGAGCGGGACACGCCCATCTTCGTCGGGACGGGGCAGGAGATCAGAGGCATCCTCGACTCGCTCGACGGCGCCGCCGCCCGCGTCGAGGCCCGTCAGTAGCCGTACGTGTGCTCGCGCCGCCAGACGCGGACGAGCGCGTACACCGCCGCCGCGAGGACGAGCAGGAAGACGAGCACCTCGAGGCCGCCCGTCGGGTACGGAGTGGCGACGAGCGCGCCGATGTTCCCCAGCGCGAGGGCGACTGCTCCGTAGAAGACCGCCTTCGAGCTCGCCTGCCACGTCGCGATCTCGTCGCGGCGGTCGCGCCAGAGGAGGACGAGGAAGAAGGCGATCGCCAGGAAGAACGCGATCCGGGCGAGCAGGAGCAGGCTCACGACGGTCGTCTGGAGCTGGAGGGCCGTGATCAGCCCGGCGACGAGGACGATGACGAGGAAGCCGCGAAGGGTGGGGTTGATCCTGCTCATGCCGCCGTCGTGTACGCGCGCACGGAGAGGGCCGCGGCGAACAGGGTAGCGCCGACGAACCACGCCAGGCGGCGGGCGGGAACCGGCGGCGCGTACAGCCAGGGCGAGAGCACCGCCGCGAGGGCGAGCCCGCCGTAGAGGTAGTGGAGGTCGTCGGGGACGCGACGCCCGCCGGAGAGGAGCAGGAGTCCGAGCGCCATCTGCCCGATCACGAGGGACTGCGCGAGCGCGAGCGTGTGCGCGTAGATGCGCCCGGGCAGGCGCTTCCGCACGAGGTAGGTCGCTCCCCAGCCGACCGCGAGGACGTTGGCGGCGATGAGAACGAGGCCGTTGAGCGCGTGCAGCTCGGTCATCGGCGCCAGAGAGCCTAGCCTGCGTACACTCGGGGGGCATGGTCGAGGAAGGGAAGCCGGCCCCCGACTTCGAGCTCCGAAGCGACGAGGGCGAGATCGTCCGCCTCTCGGACCTGCGCGGGAGCCCGGTCGTCCTCTACTTCTATCCGCGCGACGACACGCCCGGCTGCACGACCGAGGCCTGCGGCTTCCGCGACGCCTACGAGCACTTCCGCGAGCGCGGCGCGGTCGTCCTCGGCGTCAGCCCCGACGACGAGGCCTCGCACGCGCGGTTCAAGCGCAAGTACGGCCTCCCGTTCACGCTCCTGGCCGACCCCGAGCACGAGGCGGCGGAGCGCTACGGCGTCTGGGTCGAGAAG
>JBOHAM010000113.1:0-4637 GCA_050697735.1 Gaiellaceae bacterium
TCGACGCCGTCTTCACGGGGCGTCCCGCACACGCGGGCATCAACCCCGAGGACGGGCGCTCGGCGGTGCTCGCCGCCGCACGAGCGATCTCCGACCTCCGGCTCGGTCGCCTCGACGGAGAGACGACTGCGAACGTCGGCCTGATCCAGGGCGGCAGCGCGCTCAACGTCGTGCCCGCCACCTGTCGGGTCGCCGCCGAGGCGCGCTCGCGGGACGAAGGGAAGCTCGCCGACGTCGTGCAGGAGATGCTCGACTGCTTCGCCTTTGCAGCCGCCGTCTCCGAGTGCGAGGTGGAGACCTCCGTCGAGGCCAAGTACAGCGGCTACCGGCTTGCGCCGGACGATCCCGCGCTCCTGCTTGCGCGCGCTGCGCTCGAGCGCGCAGGCTTCGAGCCGCGCGAGGTCGAGGTCGGCGGCGGCGCCGACGTGAACGTCTTCGTCCAGCGTGGCCTGAGCTGCGTCAACGTGGCGAACGGGATGGCCAAGGTGCACACCGCCGAGGAGGAGATCGCCGTCGCCGACCTCGAGGCGATGGTGGCCGTGACGCTCGAGCTCGTCGACGCCGCGCGCGGCGCCTGACGATGCTGACGCTCAGGCGGGGCACGGTCACGGGGATCGAGCAGCGTCACGACGGTCTCGTGAGGCTCGTGGTCGAGGGCCGCGCCTGCGTCGCCTACCCCGATCTCACCGGACCTGTCGCCGTCGGCGACGACGTGCTCGTGAACGTCCAGGCCTCAGAGCTCGGCCTCGGGACCGGCGGCTTCGACGTCCTCCATGCCAACCTGACGCGGGGCCTCGGGCTGCCGGCGGAGGCCGGGGCGCACGTGATGAAGCTGCCCTACACGCCGCTCCAGCACGCCGTTCTGCACGCGGAAGAAGGCGAGGACGAGGGCACGGGCGACCTGGCGGGCATGCCGGTCGTCTGCTGCTCCCTCCACAGCCAGGTGGCACCCGTCTGCGCGGGTCTGGGGAGGGAGGAGCGCGTGGCGTACGTCCAGCTTCCGGGCGGTGCGCTCCCCTTGCCCCTCTCGGACGCCGTGCGCACGCTCCGAGAGGAGGGCTACCTCGCCACGACCGTCGCGGTGGGGCCGTGCTTCGGCGGGGAGGTCGCCTGCGTGTCGGTCGCCTCGGCGCTCGTCGCCTGCGCGCGGACGGGCATGCGCGCGGCCGTGTGCGCGATCGGGCCGGGCGTGGTCGGCACCTCGTCGCGCTACGGGCACGGCGGGCTCGCGGCGGCGGAGGCCGCCAACGCCGCCTCGGCCCTCGGCGGGGCGCCGGTGCTCGCGGCCCGCGTCTCGGAGGCCGACCCGCGCGAGCGCCACCGCGGCGTCTCCCACCACACGCTCGCGGTTTTCGCGCTCGTCCAGGGACCGCTCCGGGTGGCGTGGCCCGAAGACGCGGAGCCGCCTGCCGGGCTCGCGGACGTCGAGCGGGTGGACGTCTCCGGCTGGCGTGAGGCCTGCGCCGGCCTGCCGCTCTCGCACATGGGCCGCACCGCCGACGAGGAGCCGGCGTTCTTCGCCGCCGCCTACGCGGCCGGTGCCCTCGCCCGCACGCTCGCGCGTTGACCAGCGTTCGCCCGCGGGGCGAAGAATGCCGTGCAAATGCGGCCAGCGCGGCGCGCACGTTCGGCTATCGTTGGCGCGCCTCATGCGCATCGGCGTCGTCAAGGAGATCAAGCCGGACGAGTACCGCGTCGCCCTCACGCCGGGCGGCGCGCGCGAGCTCAGGCAGCACGGCCACGAGATCGTCGTGGAGGCGGGCGCCGGGGTCGGCAGCGCGTTTCCCGACGGCGAGTACGAGGCCGTCGGAGCCCGCCTGACGAGCGTGGACGACGTCTGGGCGAGCGCCGACCTCGTCCTGAAGGTCAAGGAGCCGCTGCCCGAGGAGTACGGCCGCCTGCGGGAGGGCCTGATCCTCTTCACGTACCTGCACCTGGCGGCCGACGAGCGGCTCACCCGGGCGCTCGTCGAGAGCGGCGCCGCCTGTGTCGCGTACGAGACGGTGGAGACCGACGACGGCCGGCTGCCCCTCCTCGCTCCGATGAGCGAGGTCGCCGGCCGGCTCTCCGCGCAGGCCGGCGCCCATTTCCTGGAGAAGCCGCGTGGGGGACGGGGCCTCCTCCTCGGCGGCGTCGCCGGCGTCCCGCCCGCGCGCGTCGTCGTGCTCGGGGGCGGCATGGTCGGCTACAACGCAGCCGTCATCGCCCTCGGCCTCGGCGCCCAGGTGCGCATCCTGGACAAGTCGATCGACCGCCTGCGCTACCTCGAGGAGATCCTCTCGGGCCGCGTCGAGCTCGTCTTCTCGTCCTCGCTGGAGGTCGAGCGTTCGGTCCTCGACGCCGACCTCGTCATCGGAGCCGTGCTGATCCCCGGCGCGCGCGCGCCGAAGCTCGTGACGGAGGACATGATCATGGCGATGAAGGACAACGCCGTCGTCGTGGACGTCTCCATCGACCAGGGCGGCTGCTTCGCCACCTCGCGACCGACGACGCACTCCGACCCCGTCTACCGGGTGGGGAGCGTGACGCACTACTGCGTCTCGAACATGCCGGGCGCGGTTCCGGTCACCTCGACCTTCGCCCTCACGAACGTCACCCTTCCGTACGTGGAGGCGATCGCGGACCAGGGCCTGCGCGAGGCGATTGCGCGCGACCCCGCGCTCGCCCGCGGCGTGAACGTGCTCGACGGGAAGCTCACGTACGAGGCGGTCGCCGAGGCCCACGGCCTCGACCACGCACCTCTCGAGCAGGTGCTTCCGCTCGAGCCTGTCTAGGAAGTCGGCTTCGGCTTGGCGTCCTCGTCGCCCGGGAAGAGCTTGACGACCACGAACGTGACCGCGGCGGCGATGGCGATGACGCTCGCGATCCAGAGCGCCATGCCGAGAAGCCCGAGGACGGTACTCATCTCGACCGTAGAATAGCCCCATGCCGCGCGCCTGCGTGATCGTGCTGGACGCGGTTGGTGCGGGCGAGCTGCCGGATGCGCACGAGTACGGCGACGAGGGCTCTGACACGCTGGGCAACGTCGCCAAGGCCGTCGGCGGGCTCGACCTCCCCAACCTCGAGCAGCTCGGCCTGGGCAACATCGGGGAGCTGGAGGGCTGCCCACCGCTGGCGCACGCGCCCGCCGTCGCGGGCCGCCTTTTCGAGCGCTCGAAGGGGAAGGACACGACGACCGGCCACTGGGAGTTGATGGGGATCGTGACCCCGGTTGCCATGCCGACGTACGCGCACGGCTTCCCGTTCGAGGTGATCGAGGAGTTCGCGCACCGGACCGGGCGCGGCGTGCTCGGGAACAAGGCGGCCTCGGGCACCGAGATCATCGAGGAGCTCGGTGAGGAGCACGAGCAGACCGGGAAGTGGATCGTCTACACGTCCGCCGACTCCGTGTTCCAGGTCGCCGCGCACGAGGAGGCGATCCCGCTGGAGGAGCTGTACGAGGCGTGCGGGGTCGCGCGCGAGATCCTCACCGGGAAGCACGCGGTCGGGCGGGTGATCGCGAGGCCGTTCGTCGGCACGCCCGGCCACTACACGCGCACGCCGAACCGCCACGACTGGTCGCTCAGGCCGCGGCAACCCAACTACCTGACGCTCGTGCGCGAGGCGGGGAATCCGGTCCACGGCGTGGGAAAGATCCACGACATCTTCGCCGGCGTGGACGTGGACGAGTCGCATCCGACCAAGTCGAACATCGAAGGCATCCAGCAGACGGAGCGCCTCCTGCGCCAGCTCGAGAGCGGGCTCGTCTTTGTCAACCTCGTGGAGACGGACATGCTCTGGGGCCATCGCAACGACCCCGAGAACTTCCATCGCTGCCTGCAGGACTTCGACCGGCGCCTTCCCGATCTGCTCGCGGCGCTGAGACCCGGCGACCTGCTCGTCCTCACCTCCGACCACGGCTGCGACCCGACCACTCCCTCCACCGACCATTCCCGGGAGCACGCGCTCTTCCTCGCGTACGTCGAGGGGCGAAACGCAGCCGGCCGCCGTCACGACGGGGAGTTCGCCGACGTGGGCGCCACGGTGAACGCGTGGCTCGGGGGCAAGGCGCCGTCGCGCGGGGTGCCGGGAGCTCCGGTGCTCGAGCCGTGATCGCAGCGGCGCCGCGCAGGTCGTGATTCCGCCCGCCGAGCTCATTCAGCGCAAGCGCGACGGCGCCGAGCTCTCCGGCGACGAGATAGCCGAGCTCGTGCTCGCCTACGCGCGCGACGAGGTGCCCGACTACCAGATGGCCGCCTTCTGCATGGCCGCGTACTTCCGTGGGCTGACGCCGGCTGAGACGCACGCGCTCACCGACGCGATGGTGCGGAGCGGCGAGACCGTCGACCTCTCCGCGCTGGGGCGCAAGGTCGTCGACAAGCACTCCACCGGGGGTGTGGGGGACAAGACGTCCATCGCGCTCGGCCCGGTCGTCGCCGCCTGCGGCGTCCCCTTCGCCAAGATGAGCGGCCGCGGGCTGGGACATACAGGTGGCACGCTCGACAAGCTCGAGTCGATCCCCGGCTTCCGAATCGAGCTCGGCGGCGACGAGTTCCTCAGCCAGGTCGACGACGTCGGCCTGGCCATCGTCGGCCAGACCGCCGACCTCGTCCCGGCCGACAAGAAGCTCTACGCGCTACGGGACGTCACCGCAACGG
>JBOHAM010000114.1:0-32925 GCA_050697735.1 Gaiellaceae bacterium
TTGCCGCGCAGGGTGTCGGCGATGCGCGTCGCGAGCCGGCCGAGAGTCTGCCCCTCGGCGTCGACGACGTACCAGCGCTGCTCGACCTCTTTGGGCTTGGCGGTATAGGTCTTCATCAGACAGAAAACCGGCGGACAGGCGTCCGCCGAACGGTGATCTTAGCAGCGAGGGGCACCTTTAGTCGGCAGGCGCCTGGGCCGGCTCGACCGGGCGGCGGAGGCCCGTACGCGCGATCCAGACCGCTGGGAGGACGACGATCACGGTCGCGCCGATCGCGAGCGCCGCGACGCCGATCGCGGTCAGGGCATAGCCGCCCAGCAGGGCTAGGCTGGCGCCCGTCATCCCGGAGAGCAGGTCGTTGAAGCCGAGGAGCTTTCCCCGCTCCCAGGCGTGCGTGCAGTCGGCGAGCTGCGCCGTCGCAGCCACGAAGGAGAGGTTCCAGCCGAGCCCCAGCCCGAAGAGCGCCGCCGCCGTCGCGGGCACGCTCTCCACCCAGAGGAGGCTCACGACCGAAACCGCCATGAGCGCAAGCCCGCCCACGAGCGCGGGCGGGCGCCCGATCCGGTCGATCACGTCGCCGACGACGAGCACGAGGGCGTACATCCCGAGCACGTGCGCGCCGATGATCGGGAACACCGCCTCGGCGGCGTGCCCGTGATGATCGACGACGACCGCGCCCGTGAGTGTCATGACGCCGACCATGACGCTGAAGCTCGCCTGCGCGGCGAGGATCGACGGGATGACGCCTTGGCGGCGGAGGAGCTCGCGGAGCGGCGCGGCCGGACGCCGCTCGCCGGCGGGCGTCCCCGTGTTCAGGATCTCCGCGATCCGGCGCGGGTCGGGCCGCACGAAGAGGACGAGGCTGAGCGCGACGAGCATGAACCCGGAGCCCGCGAGCCAGAGCAGCGCGAGCGAGTCCGCATCCAGCTCGCGCCCCGAGAGCAACGGGCTGAAGACGGCCGGCCCGAGGATCGCGCCGAAGACCGCCCCGACGAGGACGAGGGCGATCCCACGCGCCCGGCGCTCCGGCGGGTACATGTCGCCGGCGGCTGTGCGGGCGAGCAGGGACGTGCCGCCCGCCGTGCCGACGCAGACGAGGCCGAGGAAGACGAGCGGCGCGGAGTCGAGCACGCTCCCGAGGGCTGCGAATCCGCCTCCTGACGCGCCGATCACGAAGCCGCTGGCGATCACGGGCACCCGTCCGAACCGGTCCATCGCCCGGCCCGCCGGGAGCGCGGCGAGCGCCCCCGAGGCGAGGACGATCGCCGGCCCCAGGCCGAGGAGGCCCTGGACGCCGATGACGAGGACGAACGTCAGCGAGGCAACCGCAGCCGAGAGCTGGAGCATGCCCGAGTTCGCAGCGAGCGCCGCAGAGAGCAGCGCCGTGTTCCGGCGGATCGGAAGGTCGGGGGAGCTCACTCCCGCCAAGCGTAGTCCACGAGGGCGGCCCTGAAGGCGGCCGCGCCGCCGTGGCTCGGGTGGCGGACGTACGCGCCGCCCAGCAGGCGGTGGGCCACCCTGCCGACGGCGAGCACCGGGCGGCCGCGCGCGAGCTCGGCGAGGAACGGAGCGCCTGCCCCGGCCTCCCCCCGGGTGGGAGCGCGGTTCGAGTCCGGGCAGCCGGGCCGGTGGGGATGGGTCGGCACGACGTTCCAGAGGAGCACGTCCTCGGCGAGCCCCAGCTCCACGAGGACGCGATGGACGATGGTCGCGCTCGCCTCCCCGGGGGCCCGGCCGGTGAGCTGGCGCTCGGAGGTGAACGGGATCCCGCTCACGCGGGCGCCGCGGTACCCGGCCGCCTCGCCGACGAGCAGGAGGCGCGCGCCGGCCCTCGCCTCGAGGTAGCGGGCGAGCCGCGCGCGGCGCAGAGCGGCTCCCTCGCCCTCGCGGTAGAAGTTGAACGTCGCGCCGATGCACGCGCCGGCGAGAGTGTCGACAAAGGCGTGGGCTCGCATGCCGACTACCCTACGGCCGCCGTGCGCCGCGTCACGTTCCCGCTGTATGTCGGCGGCTTCCTGGGGCCGTTCGGAGGCGCGATGCTCATCGCGATCATCCCGAACGTGGCGCGGGGACTCGACACCTCGATCGGTTACGTCGCCGCCGCGATCACCGCGTACATGGTGCCGTTCGCCGTCCTCCAGCTCTTCTCCGGGACGATCGCGGAGCGCCTCGGCCCGCGCCGGGTCGTACGGGCCGGCTACCTCGCGTTCGGCGCCGCCGCGCTCGCCTGCGCGCTCGCCCCGGAGATCTGGAGCTTCCTCACCGCCCGCGCGCTCATGGGCGCGGCGAACGCGTTCCTCTCCCCCATCCTGCTCGCGGCGCTCTCGGAGGTGGCCGCGCCGGAGGTGCTGGGGCGCTCGGTCGGAACGTTCGCCGCGGCGCAGACGGCCGGCCTCACGCTCGCGCCCGTGCTGGGCGGAGCGCTCGGCGAGATCTCGTGGCGGCTGGCCTTCGTGCTGGTCGCAGTCGCCTCGGCGGCTCTCGCGCTGCCGCGGCAGTCGCTCGGCATCGGGGAACGGCCGGCCAGGACGGGTGAGGGCTCGCTGCGGGCGCTCCTCAACCGGTGGATCTCGCTGCTCGCGGCCAAGGCGGTGCTCGGCTACCTCGGCTTCACCGCGATCGGCTTCGTGCTCGTGCTCGTGGCAGCCGAGGAGTTCGGGCTCGGATCGGGCACGCGCGGGCTGCTCGTGGCCGGCTACGGCGTCGGCGGCATCCTCCTCGGACGCTACGCGGGCACCGTGGTCGACCGCCTGGGCCGCCCGGCGACGGCATTTGCCGGCTCCATCGCCTGTACCGCGGGCGTCGTCGGGCTTGCGCTCGCCCCCTCGGCGTGGGCACTCGCCCTCGTGTACTTCGGCGTCGGGTGCGGGGCAGCGTTCGTCTGGGCCGGCCTGAACACGATCGCGGTCGAGTCGTTCCCCGAAAACCGCGCCGGCGCCACCTCGGCCTACAGCGCCTTCAAGTTCGCGGGCGTCGCGGTCGCGCCGCTCCTCTACGTCCCGCTCTTCCACGTCGACACGCGCCTGCCGTTCGTGCTCGCGGCCGCGTTCTCGGCGCTCGTCGCCGTCCTCGTCCTGCCCTGGTTCGCCCGCTACCGATGAGGCGCCGGGTGATCGTCCACGGCCTCGTCCAGGGCGTGTTCTTCCGGGACACGACGCGGAGACTGGCCGAGTCCCACGGCGTCGCCGGCTGGGCGAGGAACAACGCGGACGGCACCGTGGAGGCGGTGTTCGAGGGGAGCCCCGACGCGGTCGAGCGCATGGTCGCCTTCGCCCACCGGGGCCCGCGCGGCGCGCAGGTCGAGCGCGTCGAGGTCCTCGAGGAGGACGACGAGGGCCTCTCAGGCTTCGCCGTGCGCTGAGGCGGGGGAACCTTCCCCGCGCGGCCGGTGTAGTGCCGGTGACAAGGAGGATTCGATGAGACGACTGCTGATCGCGGCGATCGCCGTGGGAACCCTCGTGCAGGCCGGCGTCGCGAGCGCCGGGTGCTGGGCCACCGTCGGCCTCGCGCCGCCGCCTGCCGGGATCGCGCCGGGCGACACGTGGACCGCGCGCCTGACCGTGCTCCAGCACGGCCAGACGCCGCTCCCGGACGCGAAGACCGCTCGACCGACCCTGACGATCGTGAACGACGCCACCGGCGCTCGGCGCACGTTCGTCGCCAGTCCCACCCGCGACCTGACCGTCTTCTCGGCGACGGTCGCCTTCCCCTCGGCCGGCTCGTGGCGCTACGAGGTCTTCGACGGCTTCACGACCTGGCAGGGCCAGCCGGAGCCGTGCGCGCGGACGCACTCGTTCGCCGCCGTGGCGATCGGCGGCATCCCCGCCGGAGGCGCAGAGCCGCCGGCGCCGACGCCCCCGCCTGCTCCGGCGGCGGCGACGACGGGGGATGGCTTCCCTGTGTGGCCGGTGACCGCAGCTTTCCTGGCCGCGCTCGCTGCCGTGGCTACGGGGACCATCCTTCGTAGACGCAGGGTGGATAAGGGCGCCGAGGTGGCCGTCCGCTAGACGGCAATCCGGCGCACGAGGCCGGCGCCGGCCAGCGGGAGGAGCGCGGCGAGGCCGAACGCAACGCCCCACGAGCTCGCCTCCACGAGCAGGGCGAAGACCGGCGGAGCGATGCCGGAAGCGACGGCGAGCGACGTCTGCTGGAAGCCCAGCGCGGCGCCGGCGCGGCTGCGGCCGGCAAGCTCCGCCGTTGCCGTGAAGGAGAGTCCGTTCCACGACAGGGAGAGCGCGCCCGCGATCAGGAAGGCCGGGATGAAGAGGGCAAGCGCCGCCCCGGTGAACGCCGCGCTCACGGCAAGCGCGGCCGAGAGCCCGCACGCGAGCTTCAGGAGCGGTGCGATCCGCGCGCCGATCCGGTCCGACCAGCGGCCAACGACGATCCGGAGGCCGGCCCCGAGCAGCTGCATCGCCGCGAACACTCCCGCCGCCCAGGCCGCAGAGATCCCGCGGACCCCGTGGAGGAAGAGCACGGCGAAGGCCATGATGCTGATCTGGGCCACGACGATCAGTCCGCTCCCCGCGGCCAGCCGCCACATGCGCGGGTCGCGCAGGGGATGGACGACGTCGCCGAGCCGCTCGCCGGTGCCCGGAGGCGCCTCCCGGAGCCCGATCGCGCCGGCGGCGGCCGTCGCCAGGCAGGCGCCGGCGAGTACCAGGAGCGCCGCCTTCGTCCCTCCGGCCGCCGCGATCGGCGGGAGCGCGATCGCCGCCGCGGCCCCGCCGAGCGGCAGGGCCGTCTGGCGGATCCCGAGGGCGAAGCCGCGCTCCGCCGGGTCGAACCAGCCGAGCACGGCGCGGCCGCTGGCCGCGTTCACGCTGGCGCCCGCCGCTCCCGCGAGCACCAGCATGGCCACGAGCACGACGAAGCTTTCCGCGAACGCGGCGGCGACGAGCGCAGCGCTCGCGCCGGCGAGACCCACGGCCAGGACTCCGCGCTCGCCGAGCCGGTCGGTCAGCAGGCCCCAGGGCAACAGCGTGACGACGCTGCCGATGCTGACCGCCGCCAGCACGACCCCGAGCTCGGTGAGGGTCAGCCCGTACTCGTCCCCGAGCTGGGGCGCGAGCACGGGGATCCCGAGGAAGACGGCCGAGTAGCTCGCCTGCGCGGCCGTTCCGAGCCCGAGGATCGTCCAGCGGTAGCGACTCACCCCGCGAGGCTAACCGCGCGCGCCACGCGTGACGGTCCCGACACGCTTCCGACCCAAGTGACACGGTGTTACTTGGGCCCGAACACGCGCTCCGCGCCGGGCGGGTCGAGGCTCGTCTGCCCTCGCTCGAGGGCGCCGGCGACTTCGTCCACCACCTGGCGGCTCCGGCGCAGGCCGGCGACGCGCCAGGCGATGTCGGGCCGGGGCCCGCCGGAGGCCGTGGCCTCCACGAGCCACGCACCGGCCCAGCGGCGCGCGTGGTCGGCGAGCTCGGCGACGACGAGGAGCGCGACCACGGCCAGCGACGCGACCGTGCTCAGGAGCGAGAGGCCGACGAGCGCTGCGACGGCCACCGCCGAGAGCGCCCACCCCCGAGGGCTGTTCCAGAAGCGCCGCTGCGCCTGTCGCTCGCTGTCCGGCGCGTCGCGTGGCTCCCGCCGGCGGCTCACTGTCCACGCCGTCCCGTCCGGGGCGACGACGCTCCTAGCCGCAGCAGCCTTCCTTGTAGCGGCAGGCGAGGCAGTGCCAGCTCGCCTTCGTCCAGATCATCTCGGCGCCGCAGCGGGGACAGAGCGGCTCCTCCTCGCCGCCGGACGGCCGGCAGACCGCCGCGGTCTCGGTCTCCGCCCTCACTCCCATTCGATCGTCGCCGGCGGCTTCGAGGAGAGGTCGAGGGCGACCCGGTTCACGGCCGGGATCTCGTTGATGATCCTGCTCGAGATCGTCTCGAGCAGGTCGTAGGGGAGCCGTGCCCAGTCGGCGGTCATGGCGTCCTCGGACGTGACCGCGCGGATCACGATCGGGTAGGCGTACGTCCGCTCGTCGCCCTGGACGCCGACCGACCTGATCGCCGGCAGGACGGCGAAGCACTGCCAGAGCTCTCGGTAGAGGCCGGCGCGCCGCACCTCCTCGAGCAGGATCGCGTCGGCGTCGCGCAGGATCCCGAGACGCTCCTCGGTCACCTCGCCGATGATGCGGATGGCCAGTCCGGGGCCGGGGAACGGGTGGCGCCAGACCATCTCCTCCGGGAGCCCGAGCTCCTCGCCGACGCGGCGCACCTCGTCCTTGAAGAGCATCCGCAACGGCTCGACCAGCTCGAGGTCCATGCGCTCCGGGAGGCCGCCGACGTTGTGGTGCGACTTGATCGTTGCGGCTACGCCGTCGCCCGAGCCGCCCGACTCGATCACGTCCGAATAGAGCGTGCCCTGGACGAGGTACCGCACCGAGCCGAGCGAGCGCGCCTCCTCCTCGAACACGCGGATGAACTCCTCTCCGATCGCCTTCCGCTTCTCCTCCGGGTCGGTGACGCCGGCGAGCCGGGCGAGGAAGCGCTCCCGCGCGTCCACGTGCACGAGCGGGACGTGGAAGTGGCGCTCGAACGTCTCCACGACCTGCACGGCCTCGTCCTTCCGGAGCAGCCCGTGGTCGACGAAGACACACGTGAGCTGATCGCCCACCGCCTTGTGCACGAGAAGCGCCGCCACCGCCGAGTCGACGCCGCCCGAAAGCCCGCACAGGACGCGCTCCCGGCCGACCTGGCCGCGCACGCGCGCCGTCTCCTCCTCGATCACCGCCGCCGCCGTCCACGTGGGCGGCGCATCGGCGACGCGATAGAGGAAGTTCTTCATGATCTCCGTGCCGTGCTCGGTGTGCAGCACCTCCGGGTGGAACTGCACGCCGTAGAGCCCGCGCGCGGGGTCCTCGAAGCCGGCGATCGGCGTCGAGGGCGAACCCGCGGTGACGCGCGCTCCTTCAGGCGCGGCGGTCACCGAGTCCCGGTGGCTCATCCAGCCCACCTGCTCGGCCGGCAGCCTGCCGAAAAGCTCGCTGTCGGGCTCGACGCGCACGGTCGCCCGGCCGAACTCGGAGCCGTCGGTGCGCTCCACGCGGCCGCCGAGGTCCCTGGCCATGAGCTGCATGCCGTAGCAGATGCCGAGCACCGGGACGCCGAGCTCGAAGATCCCCCGGTCGGCCTGGGGCGCACCCTCGGCGTAGACCGAGGCCGGCCCGCCCGAGAGGATCAGCGCAAGCGGACGCCGGGCCGCGAGCTCCGCCGGCGCAGTCGTGTGGTGCACGAGCTCCGAGTAGACGCGGCACTCCCGCACGCGCCGCGCGATGAGCTGCGAGTACTGGCCGCCGAAGTCGACCACGAGCACGGGCCGTTCCTCCGCCACCGGCTCCGGAACGGGGAGCGGTAAGACCTCGCCCAAGCTCAATCCACCCGGTAGTTGGGGGCTTCCTTGACGACCGAGACGTCGTGCGGGTGGCTCTCGCGCTGGCCGGCCGCTGTCACGCGGACGAAGCGCGCCTCCTTCAGCTGCTCGATCGTGGCCGCGCCGCAGTAGCCCATTGCCTGGCGGAGCCCGCCGACGAGCTGGTGGACGACGTTCGCGAGCGCTCCCTTGTACGCGACGCGGCCCTCGATCCCCTCGGGGACGAGCTTGCCGGCCTCCGTCACGTCCTGCTGGAAGTAGCGGTCGCTCGAGTAGCGCGCCCGCATGGCGGCGAGCGAGCCCATGCCGCGGTACTCCTTGAACTGCTCGCCCTGGTGGAAGACGACCTCGCCCGGGCTCTCGTCCGTGCCGGCGAGGAGCCCGCCGAGCATGACCGTGTCCGCGCCGGCCGCGAGCGCCTTGGCAAGGTCACCCGAGTACTGGATGCCGCCGTCGGCGATCACCGGCACGTCGTGCCGTGCCGCCGCCAGTGCGCAGTCGTAGACGGCCGTCACCTGCGGGACGCCGATCCCGGCGACGACCCGCGTCGTACAGATGGCCCCAGGGCCCATGCCCGTTTTGACCGTGTCCGCGCCGGCGTCGATGAGCGCCTCGGTCGCCTCGGGCGTGGCCACGTTGCCGGCGATCACCGGGACGTCGTGGCGGCCCTTGACCTCGCGCACCGCCTCGAGCACGCCCACGGAGTGGCCGTGCGAGGTGTCGACGACGAGGACGTCCACCTCCTCCTCCACGAGCGCGGCGGCCCGTTCGAGGCCCTCCGGGCCGGTGCCGACGGCCGCCGCCACCCGCAGCCGCCCCCGCTCGTCCTTGGTCGCAAGCGGATAGCGGATGCGCTTCTCGATGTCCTTGACGGTGATCAGGCCCTTGAGCCGCCCCTCGGCGTCGACCACCGGCAACTTCTCGATCTTGTGGCGGTGGAGAACGGCGCGCGCCTCCTCGAGCGTCGTCCCGACCGGAACGGTGACGAGGTCCCGCGCCGTCATCAGGTCGGCGACGGAGCGCGCGGTGCCGTCCTCGAAGCGGAGGTCGCGGTTCGTGAGGATGCCGACCAGGCGCCCGTCTTCGTCCGTGATCGGCACGCCTGAGATCCGGTACGTCGCCATCAGCGCGAGCGCCTCGGCGACGGGCGCGCCGGGCGGGAGCGTCACGGGCTCCACGATCATCCCGGCCTCCGAGCGCTTGACCTTGTCCACCTCGGCCGCCTGCGCTTCCACGGAGAGGTTGCGGTGGATCACCCCGATCCCGCCCTCGCGAGCGAGCGCGATCGCGAGGCGCGCTTCGGTGACGGTGTCCATGGCCGCGGAGATGATCGGGATCTCGAGCGAGATCGAGCGCGTCAGGCGCGTGCGCGTCGAAACCTCGCCCGGCAGCACCGCCGACTCGGCGGGCACGAGCAGCACGTCGTCGAAGGTGAGCCCCTCCTTGGCGAACTTGCGCTCCAGGGCGAGGAGGCGCTCGATGTCGTCCTGGCGGAGGTCGACGCTCACCTTGGACCGATCGTACCAGCGGTGTCTGTCGGCCCCAGGAGACCGTCAGTGACGAGCTCGGTCCTCAGCTCACCGCTTTCTTCACGAGCGCGGCGATCTTTTTCTCGTCGGCCGCAGTCAACTTCTTCAGCGCGAAGGAGGTCGGCCACATGGCGCCGTCGTCGAGGTTCGCCGTGTCGTTGAAGCCGAACGTCGCGTACCTCGAGTCGAACTTGTCCGCGCTCTGGAAGAAGCAGACGACCTTGCCGTCCCTGGCATACGCGGGCATCCCGTACCAGGTCTTCGGCGACAGGTCGGGCGCGCTGGCCTTGACGATCACATGGATCCGCTCGGCCATGACGCGATCCGGTTTCGGCATCTCCGCGACCTTCGCGAGCAGGGCTTTCTCCGCGTCCGCCTGGCGTGCTTCCGCCTTCAGCTCCTGAGCGCGCTCTCTCATCGCGGCCCGTTCCTCGGCCGTGAATCCCTGGGACTTCTTGGCGGACTTCGTCGTGCCCTTCTTTGCAGGTTTCTTCTCAGCCATCGATCAGCTCCTGGATGCGGTTGAGGTGAGGTCCATGGCGGTCATGCTAGGTGCTGCTCACCGACTTAGGAGACACGTCCTCAGCTGGCGACGTGCTCGATGCGCTCGACCTGGACGAGCGAGGCCAGGCGGCTCGCCTCGCGCGGGTCGAAGCGCCCCGGCCCGGCCTCGAGCACCGAGGCCGCGCCGGCCGCGACCGCCGAGCGGACGGCGTCCTCGAAGGATCGCCCGGAGACGCGGGCGGCGAGAAAGCCGGCCAGGAACGTGTCCCCGGCGCCGACCGTCGAGACCGGCTCGACGCTGGGAGCCTGCGCGCGCACGCGGATCTCGGTCCGGTCCTCGCGGAGGAGTGCGTAGCAGCCGGTCGCCAGCGTGATGAGGACGTTGCGCGCGCCGAGCGCGGCGATCTCGTCCAGCCCGGCGGCGAGATCCTCCTCGTCCACGAACTCGTGCCCGACGAGCGCCTCGGCCTCCTGCTGGTTGGGCGAGACGAGGTACGGCTCCGCCTCGACCGCGAGCCTGAGCGCCTCGCCCTCGGTGTCGACCACGGCCAGCAGCTGGCGCCGGTTGAGCTCGCGGATGAGCTCGCCGTAGATGCCGGGGTCGACCGCGCGCGGCAGCGACCCGGAGAGGACGACGAACTCGGCGCGCTGGGCGAGGTAGGCGAGCTTCTCGCGCAGGATCTCGAGCTCCTCCTCGCCGACTTCCGGCCCCCACTCGTAGATCTCGGTGTAGGCATTGGAGGTCGGGTCGAGCACCGCGATCGAGGTGCGCGACTCGCCGCGGATGCGCACGAAGTCGTTGAGGACGCCCTCGTTCGTCAGCTCCTCGACGATGAGCGTGCCCGTTCGCCCGCCGGCCAGGCCGGTGCAGACGACAGGGGCGCCGAGCGCCTTGACCGCGCGCGCCACGTTGATCCCCTTGCCGCCCGCGCTCGGGAAGCCGACACTCGCTCGGTGTCGCTGGCCCGGCTGGAAGTTGGGAACGACGAGCGTCCGGTCGATCGCCGCGTTGAGCGTGACGGTGACGATCATCCGAGGCTCGATCCTAGCCGACCGAGGACGCTAGACGGCCCAGCGCCGGTAGAGGCCGAGCGCGCGCGGGCCCAGGCGGGTCTCGACCGCGGCGACGACGACGTCGTTGGCGTGCAGGCGCTCGAGGATCTCGAGCTGGAGTGCCCTGCGCACGCCGTCGTCCTCGCTCGCGGCCATCTCCTCGATGACCGCGTACGCCCGCTCGAGTGCGGCCGCCTCCCCGACGTCGTCCTCGCGCCGCACGGCCTTCGCCTGCAGCCGCAGGAGGTAGCGGCCGAGCGCGCCGGTCACGGCGCCGGGAGCGGTGCGGTCGGCGACCGCTTCGAGCTCCGGCGACTCCGCGAAGCCCGGCACCTCGCGCAGGAGATATGCGGGCAGCTCCTCCGCCGCGAGCGGCTCGTCCGCCATCAGAGTCCAGGGACGACTGAGCTCAGAAGCGAGCCGGCCTCGTCGAGTGCCCGGTCGGCGTACCAGCCGGCACGCTCGCTGAGCGACGGCTCCTCGACGTCCCGTGCGGCGAGAAGGTCGCTGCGGGCGACGACGCGGTTTCCGTCCATGACGACGACCTCGCCGAGCTTCTGGCCGCGGCGGACGGGCAGCTCGACCATCGCCGGCGCGACGACCCGCTCCACGAACGTCGTCCCGCTTCCGAGCCTGACGATCTGGGAGGCGCCCTCGGCGGCGACGAGCCCGATGCGCTCCTCGGAGAACGGGACGGCGGTCGTCGCATAGCGCTCGCCCTCGCGCACGACGGTGAAGCGCGCGTACTGGTCGAAGCCCCACTCGAGCAGCTCGGCGAGGTCGTCGTTTCGCTGCGACCGGCTCGGGCTGCCGAGGATGACGGCGTAGAGCAGCGTGCCGCGGCGGCGCGCGGCCGCGACCTCGGTCCAGCCGGCCCGGTCCGTATGGCCGGTCTTGAGGCCGATCAGCCCGGGGAACGTCCAGAGGAGGTCGTTCCAGTTGCGGAAGGTGCGGTTGCCGACCCGGGTCGTCCGCGTGCGCGCGAGCTTGCGGACCAGCGGCTCGCCCATCGCGACCTGTGCGAGCTCGAAGATCTCCTCGGCGGTCGAGTAGTGCCCGCGCCGGTCGAGGCCGTCGGGCCTGACGAAGTGGGTGTCCTCGAGGCCCAGCTCGGCCGCCTCCCGGTTCATGAAGCGGACGAAGCGCGGGACGCTGCCGTCGCCCACATGGGCGGCCAGCGCGAAGGCCGCGTCGTTGGCGCTTTGGATGAGCGAGGCGGCAAGGAGCTCGCGCACGCGCAGCTGCTCGCCCGGGGCGAGGAAGATGGAGGAGCCGCCCTGGCCGACGGCCTGCGGCGCCACGGTCACCATTTCCCGCGGGCGGGCGCGCTCGAGCGTGACGAGCGCGGTCATGAGCTTGGTGATGCTGGCCATCGGCAGCCGCCGGTCGGCGTCCTCGGCGTAGAGCACGTCGCCCGTACGCCCGTCGGCGACGAGGACGGCCTTCGCCTCGACCGGCGGCGGCGTCGAGCCAGCCGCAGGCGAAGCCCCTGCGAGCAGGAGGACGAGGACGAGGAGCAGGAGGACGACGCGTGGACGCACGGATTGCAGGCTATAACTCGTCGGGATGAGCGAGCCGCACGCAGAGGAGAAGCCGGACCGGGTTCGGGGCGTCGAGCGCTCGCTCCGGGTGCAGCTCGGCGACCTGGGCGGGTTCGAGCTGCGCCCGACCCGCGTCTTCGTCTGGGGCGGCGGCGAGCGCGAGTCGACGGCGCGCGTGCTCCCTCTCGGAAGTGCGCCGCGCAGCCTGCAGATTCCGCGCCGGCCGCGCGAGGTACGCGCGGCGGGTGTCGAGGTGCGGACGATCGGCAACCCGCTCATGACGGTCGCCCTCGCCGGCGTGTACGCCGCGCGCAAGCTCAGGCGCGCGGGCGGACGCGGATCCGCTGGCCCGGGCTGAGCGCGAGCGGGTCGATGCCCGGGTTCAGCTCGAGGAGCTCGTCGACCCCGATCTCGAAGCGGGCCGCGATCGACTCGAGCGTGTCTCCCCGGCGCACGCGGTAGAACCGGCGGCCGCTCGTCGGCGCGGACCCGGTCGTTCCGTCGGGCTCGCCCGTCTCGGTGGGAGCGGTGCCCGCGGTCTCCGACGTCTCGGTCCCGGAGGCGCTGTCGACGTCCTCTAGGCCCCGCTGGACGAGCACGACGAGGACGGTGGCGGCGAAGAAGAACGCGACGGGCGCGGCTAGGCGGGCCGCCCAGACGCGCACCCGCTCGGGGCTCACCATCCGGACACCCCCCACACCTCGCCGCGCAGGCGGGCCGCCTCGGCGGCGGCGGCCTTGCGCCAGTCGGCGCCGCCCACGCGGAAGGCGTAGATCACCGAGCGCGACACAGGAACGAGGGCGCTCGCGGGCCCACTCGTGAACGCGCGCGCGACGTCGGCCGGAGTGGCGCCCTGGGCGCCGACCCCGGGCAGGAGGAGGATCGCCTGCGGCATGAGGCGGCGGGCCTCGCCCACCGCACGCGGGTAGGTGGCGCCGACCACGGCGCCGACGCTCGAGAGGCCGCGCTCGCCCACGAGGTCTCGGCCCCACTCGGCGACGAGCTCGGCGACCTGCTGCCACACGCGCCGGCCGTCCGAGAGCGCTGCGTCCTGGATGTCCGCGCTGCCCGCGTTCGAGGTCTTCACGAGGCAGAAGATCCCGCTGCCGGAGCGCCGGCACGCGGCGAGGAACGGCTCGATCGAGTCGCTGCCGAGGTACGGGCTCACCGTCAGGGCATCCACGGGAGGTCGCGCGTCGTCCCGCCGCTCGAGGTAGGCGTCCGCGTACGCGCGCGCCGTCGAGCCGATGTCGCCGCGCTTCCCGTCGACGACGACGAGGAGATTCGCCGCGCGCGCATAGTCGCAGACCTCCTCGAACGCGCGGAGGCCGTCCGCGCCGAGAGCCTCGAAGCAGGCGAGCTGCGGCTTCACTCCCACCACGTACGGTGCGACGGCGTCGATCAGTCCACAGCAGAAACGCTCGACCGCGTCGGCGGCCGCGCCCCTGCTCACGTGGACGTCGCCGCGCAGCTCGACCGGCAGGAGCTCCGGCCGCGGGTCGAGCCCGACGAGGAGCTGGCTCCGCTTCCCGTCGACCGCGTCGGCGACGCGGTCGCCGAAGGTCGTCGCGGCCGTGGTCGTGCGCCTCGCCGCCTCCAGCTCCTGGGCCATGGGAGGGAGCTTAGTGTCCTCGCCCGCCGGAGCAAGGCTAGGCGGCGCGTGGAGCACGCAGGGCGGCGAGGATCGCGTCCTCTTCGAGCGGCAGCACGGCCAGCTCCGGCGGCGGTCGCCGCAGGAACGTGCCCAGGAGGAGAAGCTCCTCCGCGTCCTCCGGTGCTAGCGAGGGCTCGGCCGAGCGTGCGGCGGCGATGCCAGCGCGCGCCTCGAGCGCGGCACCGGCCCCGGGCGGCAGCGTGCGGGCGTCCACCACACGTCCCGCTGCGACGAAGACGGCGCGGGCGAATCCCGGCTCGGCGGCGGGCGCGAGCAGGCACGCCTCGGTCGCGCGCAGGCGCTCCAGCGCGGCGAGCTCGCGGACGACCTCCTCGAGCGCCTGGATACGGTCGCGCAGGCGGGCGGCGTCCTCGTAGCGCAGGCACTCGGACAGGTCGCGCAGCCGCCGACGCAGCCGCGGGAGAGGGCCGCCAGAGAGGAGCCCCGCCAGCTCGTGCTCGGCGGCGCCGTCCAGCGCCCTCGCCGCCCGCTCTGCGCGCCGGCGGCTCCGGATCGGCCCGAGCGGCCCCGGCCGGGAGGAGACGACGACGCGGCCGCCGCGCAGCCTGAGGTAGACGCCGCTGCCGCCGCGCTTGCCGCGCGCGTTCGCGGCCGGCCGGAGCTCGCGGATGAGCCGCAGCTCCTCGAGTGCCGCCTCGAGCTCGGAGCCGAGCACGCGCCACTCGACGCGATCGACGGCGGCGAGGGCGGCCTCGACCGCCGGACGCTGACGCTCCGAGCGGAAATACGAGCGCAGGCGGGCCCGGAGGTCGCGCGCGCGGCCGACGTAGAGGGCCTGCCCGTGAGCGTCGCGGAGGAGGTACACGCCGGGGCGTGAGGGCGCTCCGAAGGCGAGCGAGCGCTTCTCGTACACGCGGCGCCGGCGCGGCGCGGCGAGCTCGACGAGCTCGGCGACCGTGCGCGCACCCCTTTCCTGCGCGAGCCCGACGAGCCCGACCAGGATCTCCGCCGTCGCCTGCGCGTCGGGGAGAGCCCGGTGGCACGGGCGTACGGACGTCCCGAAGAACTGCGCGAGCGAGGCCAGGCCCACCCGCGCGACGCGCCCGCCGAGCAGCCGTCGCGCGAGCCCGACGGTGTCGACCACCGGCGCGGCGAGCCGCCGGCCGGTGAGGAGCTCGACCTCGCGGTCGAGGAACGCGAGGTCGAAGCGTGCGTTGTGCGCGACGATCACCGCTCGCTCGCCCGCGAAGCGGAGGAACTGCGTCACGGCAGGCCCAGGCCGGGGAGCCCCCCGGAGGTCGCGCTCGACGATTCCCGTCAGCCCCGTCACCACCGGAGGGAGTGGGACGCCCGGATCGACGAAGGTCTCGAACGTGCCCGCGGGGAGCAGGGCGTCGACGCGCACCGCGCCGATCTCGCAGATCGCCGCCCGGGCCGGCCGCAGCCCCGTCGTCTCGAGGTCGACGACCACGAAGCGCGCCGCCTCCAGCGGCAGGTCGTTCCCCGGCGGCACGGCCAGCCCGACGCACGGACCGCGCCAGGCGAGGCGCGCGTCGCCCGCGACGACGTCCTCGAGCAGGCTGCGCGCCAGCCCCGCGGGCGCGTGCGCGAGCGCGAAGAGCGCGCGGGCGGCGTCCTCCACGGGCACCGGCCCACGCTGCTCCTCGACGAGCTCGACCAGCCGGTCGGCCGCGTCGAAAGTCAGCTGCATGCCGAGAGTGTAAACGAACGTACGTTCGTGTTCTATCTAGCCCTGCGCGAAGGGCGCGGAGACGTACTGGGGCACGACCATCGCCCAGGCGTTGAGGACGAGCTCGCGCATCTCCTCCTCGTCGATCGCCGCGAGCCGCACGCAGGCCCAGTGGAAGCGCAGGTCGGACTCGCCGGGGAGCATGAACTTCTCCGGCTCGTTCTCGACGAGCGCCCGGCGCCACTCCTTGGGGAAGCCGAAGCCCATGACCGTCTCGTCGCGGGAGAAGGCGACGAAGACGATCTGCCCCACCCGGAACTTGATCCGGCCGCGAACGAAGACCTCGTACGCGCGGGGCAGGGTTAGCACGTAGGCGCGCACGTCCTCGACGGTCACCCCGACCGAGCGCTTGCCCATGCGCCCACTGTAGGGCCACGGGCCCAGGAAAGACCGAGGGCCGCGGTCGCCGCGGCCCTCGACGAATCAGCTGACGGAGGCGCTAGGTGCGGAGTGCCTGCTTGAGCTGGCTGCCGGCAGAGAACTTGGGGACTGTGGCCGCCGGGATCTGCACGCGCTCGCCGGTGCGCGGGTTGACGCCCTGGCGCGCCGCGCGGTCCTGCGCGGAGAACTTGCCGAAGCCGGTGAAGGACACCGAGTCGCCCTGCTTGAGCGCGGCCGTGATGGAGTCGAGGAAGGCGTCGACTGCCTTCGACGCGTCGCGCTTGGAGAGCCCGCTCCTGTCCGCCACCTTGTCGATGAAGTCGGCTTTCGTCACTACCCTCTCCTTCCGTCCTGATCGCTGACTCTGGAAATCGGCGGACACCCTAACAGAGCGGGCAGATAACGCAAGCAACCATGCGGGTTTGCGGGCGTTTCTTAGGCCTCGAGGACCTCGCGCGCGCGAAAGAGGGCATGCAGCCGCACCGCCTTGCGGGCGAGCGCGTCGGCCCCTCCCTCCTCCCGGTCGACGACGCAGATCGCCACCCGGCAGTCGAGCCCGGCGGCGCGGAGGGCGTCCACCGCGGCAGCCGCGGCGCCGCCCGAGGTGACCACGTCCTCGACCAGGCAGACCTCTTCGCCCGCCGCGAATTCGCCTTCGAGCAGCCGCTCGGTTCCGTAGTCCTTTGCCGCCTTGCGGACGATCAGGAACGGCAGCCCGGAAGCCAGCGACGCGGAGGCCGCGAGCGCGATCGCGCCGAGCTCGGGCCCGGCGATGCGGACGGCGTCCGGCGCCGCCGCCCGCGCCCGCCCCGCCAGGCGCTCGCCGAGGGCGGCCAGGAGCTCGGGCCGGGTCTCGAAGCGGTACTTGTCCAGGTAGTAGCGCGAGCGCTTGCCGGAGCGCAGGACGAAGTCGCCCTCGAGATAGGCGTGCTCGCGGATCCGCCGGGCGAGCTCGGCGTCCGTCACGGAGACTTACCCGCGTGCCTGGTCGAGCGCGCGCCGGGCGATCGGGAGCAGGCGGGCCGCCTCCTCGGAGCCCTCGCCGAACGTGACCATCGAGCCGTCGGCGAAGTAGACGTCCACGTGCTCGCGGCCCTTGCCTGCGCGCCGCCGCCAGAGCGCGGCCGCGCCGAGCACGGAGCCGGCGACGGCGGCGAGGGCGGCGAGCCTACGCATCGGCCGCCTCCGCTTCCGGCTCCTCATCGTCCTTCTTCTTGCGCCGCCGTGCCCCGGCCGCTGCCTTCTTCGGCTTCTCGGGCTCCTCGGCCGCCAGGCGCAGGCAGGTTTTTAGGTCGTAGAAGACGAGGCCGACCGTCGGGTCGCGCCCGGTCGTGGCGGCGACGAGCCGCTCCCCGTCGCGGACGACGAAGAAGGAGCCGTCGGGCAAGGCCGCCTCCACCTGCGGCGGGTCCCCGGCCGAGCCGCGGGCCGCCTCGAGGAGTGCGAGCGCCTCCCGGGCGACGGCCTCGGAACGGGTCTCGTCGGCGAGCGTCGAGGCGAGGACGGTGCCGTCCGCCCGGGCCAGCACGGCCGACTCGATCTGCGCGGAGATCTCGACGAGGTCGGCGAGCGCTTGCGGGGCGTCCACGGCCGGCAAACCTAACACACGATCGTAGACTCTCCCCCTCCGTGCACGACGTCGTCCGCAAGTTCCTCGCCGACCGGGGCACGCACCTTGCCGCGATGATCGCGTACTTCGCCATCCTCGCCTTCGTCCCGCTCCTCTTCCTCACGCTCTCGCTGATCGCCCTCGCCGGGGAGCAGGACGAGTCCAGCTACCTCATCGAGGAGCTGCGGCGCGTGTTCCCGGAGACCTCGATCGAGAACCTCCTCGACGTCGTGACGGAGATCCAGGAGCAGGCGGCCGGGCTCTCGGTGATCGGTGGCATCGCGCTGATCTGGGCCGCGCTCGGCTTCTTCAGCGTGCTCGAGTCCGCCTTCAACATCGTCTACGGGCTGCCCAACCGGCCATTCATCCGCCAGAAGTCCCTCGTCCTCGTGCTCACGGCGGCGTTCCTCGTCGTCCTCTTCGTCGCGCTCGTGATCGCCTCGTTCGGGGTCGAGCTCGTGGAGCGGGCAGGCGTCGCCGAGGGCGCCCTCTCCTACGTCTACGCGCTGCTCGTCTCCACCGCACTCCTCGTCGGCCTCACCTGGGCGCTCTACCGCCTGCTGACCAACACGCCCCTCACCTGGACGGAGACGCTGCCCGGCGCCCTCTTCGCGGCCGTCCTCCTGCAGGCGAGCTTTCAGGTGCTGCCCGTCTTCGTGCGGCTCTCGGGCGAGCTCGCCGCGCTCCGGGCCTACGGGAGCCTCGTCCTCCTGCTCGTCTGGCTCTACCTGATGGCGAACGTGCTCGTGCTCGGCGCGGAGGTCAACTGGTGGCTGGGTCGCGGCCGCGCGGCCGAGCCGGTGGACGAGGCGCCGGGGGTGGCGTAGGCCGCTACGCCGCTAGGCCTCTTCGCTCACGCGCACCCGCTCCTCGAGGCACTCACGCACCTTCCGCTCGATGTCCGGATGGTGGTCGATGAGGCTCCGGAATGCCGGCCGGGTGAGCACGAAGAAGCGAAGCGGAGTGGCGGCGGTGACGGTCGCAGTCCGCCGCGCCGAGTCCCAGATGAGCGCGATCTCCCCGAAGAACTCGCCGGACGAGAGCCGGCGGAGCTTCGCGCCGTCCTTCTCGACGTCGACCGCGCCGTCGACGATGACGAAGAACTCCGAGCCGAGATCGCCCTGGCGCGCGAGGACCTTGCCCTCCTCCACCTCGAGGTCCTCGGTCACCTTGGCGAGCTCGACGAGGTCGCCGCGTGACAGGTTCTGGAACAGCGGCGCGCGGCCGAGCGCGTCCGCCTTGCTGTCGTGCGAGAAGAGCTGCATGTGCGGAATCTACCGTTCGGAGAGGGCGCTGCCTACTGCTTCTCGCAGCTCGGCCGCGGCCGCCGCGCGGTGACTTCGCTTCGCCTTCCAAGCGTCGCCGAGCTCGGCCACCGTGCGCTCCTCCCGCGCGGGCACGAAGACCGGGTCGTAGCCGAAGCCGCCCGAGCCGCGCGCCTCCTCGGCGATGCGCCCCGCGAGCGTGCCCCGGCCGCGCAGCTCCTCGAGCTCGGGCGAGACGGCCACGAGCTCGCAGACGTAGCGCGCGTGCCGGCCGGTACCGGCCACCCCGTCCAGCTCGGCGAGCAGCTTGGCCACGTTCTCCTCGTCGCCGGCGCCCGGGCCCGCGAAGCGCGCGGAGTAGATCCCGGGCCGCCCGTCGAGGCCGTCGACCTCGAGCCCCGAGTCCTCGCCGATCGCCCAGAACCCGGACCGGGCGAGGGGCCGGCCGAAGAGCGCCTTCGCGCGCGCGTTCTCGTAGAACGTCGCCCCGGTCTCCTCCGGGAGCTCGGCGGCCCGCGTGGGCTCGAGCCGCCAGCCGGGCAGGAGGGCGGAGAGCTCTCGCAGCTTGTGCGGATTCGTGGAGACGAGCTCGGCGTTCACTCGGTCCAGCGAACCGCCACCACGCCTTCGAGCGCCGCGAGGTCGTCCACGAGGCGGGCCTCGGCCGGCCCGAGCGGGACCTCGAGCTCGGCGCGCATGTGCCTGCCCTCGTCGTCGTCCTCGAACTCGACGCGGCTGAAGCGCACGCGCCGCGCGTCGATGAGCGTGAGGACGTCGGAGATCGAGTGCTCGCGCGTCAGGTCGATCTCGAGCACGCGCCCGGCCCGGCGCAGGCGGGCCACCAGCCGGCTCCCCTCGAGCCACCGGAAGGGGCCCAGCCCGACGAGCACGATCCCGGTGGCGATCAGCGCCGCGGAGTAGTAGCCGGCGCCGGCGGCCATCCCGATGGCGGCCACGACCCACAGCCCCGCGGCGGTGGTCAGCCCGCGGACGGAGAGGCCCTGGCGGATGATCGCGCCGGCTCCGAGGAAGCCGATGCCGGTGACGACCTGCGCCGCGATGCGCGTCGGGTCGAAGACGACCCCCTCGGCGGTCGAGAAGCGGAAGTCGCCCCAGCCGTAGGCCGACACGATCGTGAAGAGCGCCGAGCCGACGCCCACGAGCATGTGGGTGCGGAGGCCGGCCGCGCGCTCGCGCAACTCGCGCTCGAGCCCGATGGCGCCGGTAAGCCCGGCCGCGACCGCCAGGCGGAGGAGCACGTCCCACCACTCGACCTCCGGGATCACGCGACCGCCTTGCGCTGGGCGGCGCCGATCTCGCGGATGCCCGCGGCGGCCAGGTCGACGAGAGCGTCGAGCTCCGCGCGGCTGAAGGCCACGCGTTCGGCGGTCGCCTGCACCTCGACGAGCCGTCCGTCGCCGGTCATGACGACGTTCATGTCCACGTCGGCGGCGGAGTCCTCCTCGTAATCGAGGTCGAGCATGGGCTCGCCGCCGACGATCCCGACGGACACGGCGCCGACGAGGTCGGAGGGCTCGGGCAGCCCGGCCTTGCGGGCGCCGAGGGTCAGCGCGACCCACGCGCCCGAGATCGCCGCCGTCCGCGTGCCGCCGTCCGCCTGGATGACGTCGCAGTCGATCCAGACGGTGCGCTCGCCGAGCGAGCCGAGGTCGTACACCGCACGGAGGGAGCGGCCGAGGAGGCGCTGGATCTCGACCGTGCGCCCCTTCTGCTTGCCCGCGCTCGCCTCCCGCTGGGTGCGGCTGCCGGTCGAGGCCGGAAGCATCCCGTACTCGGCCGTGAGCCAGCCACGGCCGCTGCCCGAGAGCCAGCGGGGGACGCCCTCGTCGACGCTCGCCGTGCAGAGGACCCGCGTGCGCCCGAAGGAGACGAGCACGGAGCCGCTCGCCTGCTCGACGAAGTCCGAGATGAGCTCGACCGGCCGGAGCTCGTCGGCGGCCCGTCCCTTTCGACTCATCTCGACACGGTCTCGGCACGCTCCGCGCACCACGCGTGCGGTTTTCCGCTGTAGGCTCGAAAGCGGGTGGTGGGCTGGGGTGCCCCGGAAGAAGAAGAGGCGCGCCGGCTCACGCGGCCGCCAGCTCGAGCTCGCGGACTGTCACCCGCTCGACCTGCTCGATGGGGAGCTGGAGGAACCGCTCGCCGAGGGTCCGGAACTCGTCGGGGGAGCCGGTCGTCAGGAAGCGCGTCGCGCCCTCGCGGCCGGCGCCGTTCTCGACGCCCTTGCGCTGGAGCGTCTCCGCCACCTCGCGCGCGGTCTCCTCGGCGGAGAAGACGAGCGTCGTCCCCCGCCCCAGCACCCGCTCGAAGACGCGCCGGATCATCGGGTAGTGCGTGCAGCCCAGGATGACGGTGTCCACCTCGGCGGCCTGGAGCGGCGCGACGTACTCCCGAACGGCGGCGTCGAGCTCCACTCCCACCACCCCGGCCTCGATCAGCGGGACGAGCGTGGGGCACGGGACCGAGACGAGCTGCGCGCCGGCATCCAGGGCGTGCACGACCTCCTCGTAGCGCCCACTCGCCACCGTCGCCTCCGTGGCGAGGAGCCCGATCCGCCGGTTGCGCGTCGCCTGCACGGCCGCATGCGCCTCGGGAACGAGGACGCCGACGATCGGCACCGCCAGCGCCTCCTGCAGGCCCGGCAGGGCGGCCGAGGTGGCGGCGTTGCAGGCGGCCACGATCAGCTTCACGCCGCTCTGCTCGAGGTACGACGCGATCTCGAGGGCGAAGCGCCGGATCTCCTCGGCGGGGCGCGGCCCGTAGGGACAGCGCGCGCCGTCTCCGAGGTAGACGAAGTCCTCGTGCGGCATGGTCACGAGGCACTCGTGCAGGACGGTCAGACCGCCCGCTCCCGAGTCGAAGATGCCGATCGGCCTCGCGTCCACGGGCTCGATTCTAGGGACGGCGGCGGCGACCCCGGTCGGGCGCGCTAGCGTTCCACCCGTGCTGGAGGTCTGGAGCGGCGAGGATCCCCTCGGGGAGGTCGAGGCCTACCTCCACGAGGCGGGCTTCCTCGGAGGCGGCGAGGGCGCGGTCGCCGATCTCTTCCTCGGCTACGGGATCTCCGGCTCCCTCCGTCGCGCGCCCTGGCCCGATCCGCCCGAGCCGTGCCGGCTGCCGCTCGCAGCCGTCCGCATCCGCCGCCGGGACGAGCAGCCGCGCACGGCCGGGGCGTTCCGCATCGGCGAGTGGCGCCGCTCCTGGGACGACGAGCGCTACGCGGCCGCGATCGAGGGCGTGCAGGCGGCCATTGGTCGCGGCGACGTCTACCAGGTCAACCTCGTCCAGCACCTGAGCGCGTCGTTCGCGGGCGACCCGGCCGGGCTCGCCTCGCCTCTCGCAGCTCTCCGCCCCCTCCATCCGGAGCCGCTCGAGGGCGACGGCTGGACGGTCGTCTCCGGCTCGCCCGAGCTCTTCCTCGCTCGCCGCGGCGACCGCATCTGGACGAAGCCGATCAAGGGCACCCGGCCCGCCGGGGTCCGCGGCGAGCTGCGCGAGTCCGCGAAAGACGCGGCCGAGCACGTGATGATCGTCGACCTGGAGCGGAACGACCTTTCACGCGTCTGCGAGCCGGGCTCGGTCCGCTGGCCGAGCCTCATGGCCGAGCGGGAGCTCGCCGGCGTGACCCACATGGTCTCGACCGTCGAGGGTCGCCTGCGCGAGGACGCCGGCCTGGCCGAGATCCTGGCCGCCGTCTTCCCCGGGGGCTCGGTCACCGGCGCGCCCAAGATCGCCGCGCTCGACCACATCGCCGCGTTCGAGCCCGTTGGCCGCGGCGCGTCCATGGGAGCGCTCGGCCGCCTCCATCCGAACGGCGACTTCGAGCTGGCGCTGACGATCCGCACCTTCGCGGTCGCCGGCGGCCAGATCCACCTCTGGGTCGGGGGCGGCATCGTCTGGGACTCCGACCCGCGGGCCGAGATCGAGGAGTCCTGGACGAAGGCGCGTCCGCTGCTCGCAGCACTCGGCAGTCCCATCCCGGAAGCCGTCGTCTCGTGACCGTGCTCGCGCTGGCCGTCGGCGGGCGGGGTCTCGTCGATCCCGCCGACCCGGTGCTGCACGCCGACGACGAGGCGTTCCTCCGCGGCCGCGCGGCGTTCGAGACGATTCGCGTCTACGGCGGCCGGCCGTTCCGGCTGGACGACCACCTAGACCGGCTCGCCGGCTCCGCGGAGCGGCTCGACCTCCCGGCGCCCGACGGCGCCGACTTCCCCGAGCTCGCGCGGGAGGCGGTCGCGGCGGCCGGGGAGGCGGATGCGGTGCTCCGCCTCTACCTCACCCCCGGGCGGGAGCATCAGGGCCCGCCGACCGCGCTCGCCCTGGTCACCTCGCTCCCGCCCGACCTCGAGGAGCGGCGGGAGCGCGGGCTGCGCGCGATCACGGTGCCGCTCGGCCTCGAGCCGGAGCTGCGCGCCGACGCGCCCTGGCTCCTGGGCGGCGTCAAGTCGACGAGCTACGCGGTCAACATGGCCGCCGAGGCCGAGGCGCGACGACGGGGGGCGGACGACGCCGTCTTCTTGGCCAGCGGCGGGATCGTCCTCGAGGCCCCGGTGTCCAACGTCTGGTGGCGGATGGAGCGCGAGCTCTTCACGCCCGCGCTCGAGCTCGGCATCCTCGCCGGGGTGACCCGGGCGGCCCTGCTCGAGGAGGCGGCGGGCCTGGGCTACGGCGTCCGGGAGGGCGCCTACCGCGTCGAAGAGCTCGCGGCCGCGGAAGAGGCGTTCACGTCGTCGAGCGTCCGGGAGGTGATGCCGGTCGTCGAGCTGGACGGCGAGCGCATCGGAGAGGGACGGCCGGGCCCCGCCGCCGCAGAGCTGCAGGCGGCGCTCCGCCTGGTTGCGGAAGCGTGACGCTCCGAGCGGTCACGTGCGCGGAGCGACCGGACCTGTGGCAGCGCTCGGACGAGGAGATCACGGGCGTCTGGCCCGAGTACAACCTCCACGGCGACGTCCTGAACGAGTACTGGGGCCGGCTGGACGAGGAGTTCGCCGACTTCCAGTTCGTCCTCCACGACGAACAGGCCGACGCCGTGCTCGCACAGGGCCACTCGATCCCGTGCGCCTGGGACGGCACGGTCGCGGGACTTCCGGCCGGGATCGACGGGCTGATCGAGGACGCCTTTCGGCTCCGCGTCGCCGGCGGCGCGGCGAACGCGCTCTCGGCGCTCGCCATCGAGATCCCGCCCGCACACCAGCGCCAACGCCTGAGCGAGCCCATGCTCGGCGCGATGCGCGAGCTCGCCGCCCGCCACGGCCTCGGCGACCTGATCGCGCCGCTGCGGCCCACCTGGAAGGAGCGCTACCCGCTGACGCCGATCGAGCGCTACGCGGCCTGGACCCGCGAGGACGGCCTTCCGTTCGACCCCTGGATGCGGCTGCACGTGCGCCTGGGCGCCGAGATCCTCGCTCCCGACCCGCGCTCGCTTCGAATCACCGGGACTCCGGGCGAGTGGGAGGAGTGGACCGGCCTCTCCTTCCCGGAGAGCGACACGTACGTCTTCCCGCACGGGCTCGCGCCCCTCGAGGTCGATCTCGAGGCCGGCCGCGCCGAGTACTGGGAGCCGAACGTGTGGGTTCGGCACCGCGTATCGTGAGCGCGATGCGCGTCCTCTCCCTCGTGCACCAGCCGGATGCCGCGAGCGGCGTCTTCGCCGACGCGGTCGCGGAAGCCGGCCACGAGCTCGACGAGTGGCTCGTGCCCCGCCGAAAAGCGCCGCCCGCCCCGCTCGACGACTACGGCGCGGTGCTCGTCTTCGGCGGCGCCATGCACGTCGACCAGGAGGACCGCCACCGCTGGCTGCGGGACGAGCTCGATCTCCTGCGCCGCCTCCTGGCGGACGACGTGCCGGTCTTCGGCGTCTGCCTGGGCGGGCAGCTTCTCGCCAAGGCGCTCGAGGCGCCCGTGCGCCGGATGCCCAGCCCGGAAGTCGGCTGGTTCGACGTGACGCTGACGCCCGAGGCGGCCGGCGACCCCGTCTTCGGCGGGCTGCCGGAGCGCTTCAGCTCGTTCCAGTGGCATACGTACGAGTTCGAGCTTCCGGGAGCCGCCGTGGCGCTGGCGAGGAACGATCGCTGCCTGCAGGCCTTCCGGGCGGGCGGGTCGGCGTGGGCAATCCAGTTCCACGCCGAGGTCACTGGCGAGTCCGTGGAGGAATGGACGCTGACCTCGAAGCCGGAGGACGACGGGGCCGTCGACTTCGCCCGCCTCGCCGCGGAGAGCCGCGAGCGCATCCCCGCGTGGAACGCGCTCGGGAAGGAGCTCTGCGGCCGCTTCCTGGAGGTCGCCGAGAGCGCTACCCGCTCCGCCGCGACCACTCGTGCCACGAGCCGGCGTAGTTGACCGCGTCGATCTCGGCCTGCCGTAGCAGTGCCGCGGCCAGCTCGGACCGCTGCCCCGAGTGGCAGTACGCGACGACGGGTCGCCCCTCGGGCACCCCTCGCTCGGCGAGTAGCGCCCGCACGACGGCCGGGTCACCGCCCGCGCCGTAGATCTCGTTTAGGTCGAGGTGGGCGGCACCGGGGATGTGTCCCTGCCGGGGATCGCACGGGTACCCGGTCTCGCCTTCGTATTCGGCACGGGAGCGGACGTCGAGGACGGCGACCTCGTCGCGCTCCAGCAGCCCCGCCAGGTCGTCGCCCGTCACGCCTCCATCCCCCTGAGGAAGGGAAGCAGTGCGTCCACGACCTCGCCGGGCTGCTCGACTGGCAGCAGGTGGCCGGCGCCGGCGATGCGGGTGAGCCGCGCATCCGGCAGCTGATCGACCATCGCGGCCGCGTCGGCGGGCGGGGTCACGGCGTCCTCTTCGCCCACCAGCACGAGCACGGGTACGTCGATCTCCGCCAGCGTCGGTCGCGAGTCCGGACGGTCACGGAGCGTCTCCACCGTCGCCACGAGGCCCTCGACCGGCTGCTCCAGGGCGATGCTCCTAGCCCCGGCCACGACTCTGCCCTCGGTGGCCGTCGAGAAGAGGTTCGGGGCCATCCCCTCCCAGAACGCCTCGGCGCCACGCTCCCAGAGGAGACGAACGGAATCGTCTCGGGCGGCGCGCTGCTCGGGTGAGTCCGCGGTCGCTCGCGAGCCGATCAGGACGAGAGCGGCGATTCGCTCCCGGGCCTGCCGCCAGAGCTCGAAGCCGAGGTAGCCGCCCATCGAGCTCCCGACAGGGACGAACGTCCCGTCCACGAGCCCCAGGACCCGTCGCGCCCACGCTTCCAGCCCCCGCTCGGGCTCGGGCCCCGGAAGGGCCGGGGCCACGACCTCGTAGCCCGCGTGCTCGAGCTCGGGCCGGATCGGCTCCCACATGCGCTCGTCGAGCGGCATCGCGTGCAGGAGAAGGACGGTCGGGCGGCTCAACGCCGTGCGATGCTATCCGCCTGATGGCGTTCCGGACGGCCCCGTCGCGCCCGCCGGCCGTGGCCGCCGAGGCGATGGTGGCCACGAGCCAGCCGCTGGCCACGCGCGCCGGCCTGCGCGCCCTCGAGCGCGGCGGCAACGCGGTCGACGCGGCCCTCGCAGCCGCCGCGGTGCTCTGCGTGACCGAGCCGATGTCGACCGGCGTCGGCGGCGACGCGTTCGCGCTCGTGTCGGACGGCCAGCGCCTCCACGGCCTCGACGCCGCTGGCCCGGCGCCCCGCCGGGCGGACCCGGTCGAGCCGGTCCTGGACCGCGGGCCTCGCTCGGTCACCGTTCCCGGCGCCGTCGCCGGCTGGGCGGCGTTGGCCGGCCGGCTCGGGCGTCTCGGCCTCGACACGCTCCTCGCCGACGCGATCGCCGCGGCCGAGGAGGGCTTCGCGGTGGGTCGCACGACCGCGGAGGCATGGGCGGGGGCGCAGGCGCCGGCCGAGCTCGGCCCGGTCCCCCGCCTCGGCGACCGAGTGCGCCTGCCCGAGCTCGGCGCGACGCTGCGGCGCCTCGCCGCGGAAGGGCCCGACGCCTTCTACCGGGGCGAGGTCGCGCGGGCGATCTCGGCGTCGACCTGGCTCGAGGAGGACGACCTCGCCGCCTACGAGCCGCGCTGGGTCGAGCCGCTCTCCCTCGATTACCGTGGCGTGACCGTCTGCGAGCTGCCGCCTCCCACCCAGGGCATCGCGGCGCTGGAGGGCCTCGGGCTGCTCGCGCTCGGCGAGCCGACCCTCGCCGCGCAGGCCGAGTGCGTGCGGCTCGCGCTCGAGGACGCGCTCGAGCGCGTGCGCGACGGCGCCGACGTGGGCGACCTGCTCGAGCCCGCGTTTCTGGCCCGGCGCCGGGCCGACCTCCGCGCGCCGGTCTCCGAGCCGGCCGGCGGGACCGTCTACCTCTGCGCCGTCGACGGCGACCGGATGGCGGTCTCCTTCATCCAGAGCCTCTACGACGGCTTTGGCTCCGGCGTCGTCGCGCCGGGCACGGGCGTCGTGCTCCAGAACCGCGGCGCCGGGTTCTCCGTGTCGGGGCGAGTGGAGCCCGGGGCACGGCCGTACCACACGCTCATCCCGGGGTTGCTCACGCGCGAGGGCTCGCTGCTCGGGCCCTTCGGCGTCATGGGCGGCTTCCTCCAGGCGCAGGCGCACCTCCAGCTCGTGTCCGCGCTCGTGGACGGCGGGCTCGACCCGCAGGCCGCGCTCGACCGGCCGCGCTTCCGCGTCGACGGACCGGACGTGTTGCTCGAGGAAGGGCTGTGGGAGCGGGCTTCGGAGCTCGAGGCGGCCGGCCTGCGAACCGTGCCGAGTCGTGAGCAGGACAGGTTCGGCGGCGGCCAGGCGATCCTCGTCGAGGGAGAGGTGCTCCTCGGCGGCTCGGACGGCCGCAAGGACGGCTACGCCGCCGGCTACTAGCCGCGGGGGATCGCGATCGCGTCCGGCTCCTCGGCGGCCTGCGGGTAGCGGTGGGCGGCCTGCGGGATCCCGAAGAGGCCGGCCAGCTCCGTCAGCAGCCCCGACCCCAGCGGCAGCTCCTCCGGCGCCCGGGCGGTGCGCGCCGCCGCGCGGACGGCGTCGTCGTCGGCGCCCGTCATCCGCGCCATCAGGCGAGGGTTCGCGCCGAGCCCGATCACCTCGCCGGGCGGCAGCGGCCCGTAGTACTCCGGAACGGAGAGGTACTCGTCCACGACGCGACCGCGCTCGAGCGCGATGTAGCGGACGACCCGGCCCTCCTCGAGGCCCATCGTCACGACAAAGGCGCCCATGCGGTCGGAGATCTCCTTCGCCAGGCGGCGAAGCATCTCCGGCTCGCGATCGCAGAGCTCGTCGTAGGCCGACGTCCAGCCGTCGCGGGGCGGCAGGACTGCGCTTCCCTGCGAGCCGCCGGGCAGCCGCGGCACGAACTGGCGCACCGCGCGGACGACGGCGTCGAGGTCGTCGCTCTGGACGTGGAGCGAGCCGAAGGATGGCTCCCGCCGCGCGCCGAGGTGCTCCTCCAGCGCCTCGACCGGCGCCTCGAGCACGCGCGCCGTCTCCGTGAAGCCGGCCCGGATCCACGCGTCGCCGTCCTCGTGCGTCGTCTCGATCTCGATCCGGTCCGCCCCGGCCTCCTTTGCCTCCTGGATCAGGCGGAGCAGCGCCTCCTCGCTGGGAGCGCCTTCGACGTGCGCCTCGTAGTCCATCAGCCGGGAACCCTAAGGCCGAGGAGGAGGTAGTGCGCCGCCAGGTTCGCGTGGCCGGGGAAGCGCGCGGCGGCTGCGCGGGTGTCCTCCTCGCCGTAGAAGTGCAGCACCGCTTTCCGGAGGCCGAGGTCGCCGGCCGGCCAGGCGTCCGGGCGGCCCAGGTGCCGGGCGAGGAACCACTCGGCCGTCCAGTCGCCGATCCCCGGGAGCGCGACGAGCGCGGCCTTCACCTCGTCGTCGGACAGCACGGCGAGCGCGTCCAGGTCGAGATCTGCTCGCGCGAGGCCGACCACGTACTCGGCCTTGCGGCGGGAGAAGCCGAGAGCGACGAGCTCCTCGGGCTGTGCCCCGGCAAGGCGTTCGCGGGTCGGAAACGCGTACGACTCGCCGTGCGCCACGCCGAACGCGGCGATGAACCGGTTGCGAATCGAGAAGGCCGCCTGGAGGGAGATCTGCTGGGCGGTGATCGACGTGACGAGGCCCTCGAACGGATCCGGGACGAGGGGCGGGCGAAAGCCGCGGAGCGTCACGGCGAGCGGAGCGAGCACGGGCTCGGTCGCGGCGAACGCCGCAAAGGCGTCGAGGTCGAACGGCTCGCCGAGGTAACGGCGGACGTGCTCCCCGAGACCGGGCTTGCCAGGCGAGACGCGCACGCCTCCGGGAGCGGGCTCGATCCGCACCTCCGTCTCCGCGAGCACCCGGTGGAGCGCCCCGTCGACCCAGTGGTTCGCGAGATCGGGCCCGAACGCCCGGTAGCGCTCGGTCGAAAGCTCGAAGTCGAACGGCTGCGGGAGCTCGACGACTATGCGCGCGCGAGCTGGACGCCGACCTTGACCAGGTAGGCGACCGAGATCCCGAGGAAGGCGAGGCCGAGCAGGGCGCGCATCTGGTCGCCCTTCACCGGCACGGGCGAGCGGTGCACCGGTCCCTCGACCGCGTCGGCCACGCGCCCTCGCCACCCGGAGGCGGTTGCGGCGTTCCCGACTTCCTTCCATTCCATGAACAGGGCCTACCCGTCGCCTCGGGCGGCGAATCCTCCGTCCCGCAGCCGCGCGGCGACCTCGAAGAAGTCGTCGAAGGGCTCGAAGGGGACACCTCGCTCCTCCAGGTAGCGCGCGAGCCCGCGCGTGGCGAAAACTCCGTCGGCCGCCTCGGCCGCGCAGCGGTCGGAGTAGCCGTCCCCGATGTAGACGATCTCGCCGCCGTCGGCAAACTCCCGGGCGATTGAGCGCTTGCACGACTCGCCGCACGAGTCGCAGGACTCGTCGTAGCGCCAGTCCACGACCCACCCGTCGGGCCGCGGGTCGACACGGTTCGCGTGCAGCTCTACCTCCAGACCCTCGTGCTCGAGGATCGGCTCGATCAGCTCGTGGAACCCGCTCGAGACGATCACGAGCCGCCAGCCGCGCTCACGGGCCAGCTCGACCAGCTCGGGGAATCCCGGCCGCAGCTCGACGTTCTCGAGCTCCCAGTCGACGACCTCGGCGAGCGGCGTCCTCACGGGGCGGAACTCGCGCGTGATCACCTCGCGGAGGCTCATGTGGCCCTCGTCAAGCCCGTCCTCGACCTCCTGGTAGACGACCGGGTCGCCGAAGCGGCTCGCGATCGTGTCCAGGAGATCGGTCTTCGTGACGGTGCCGTCGAAGTCGACGACGAGCGTCCACTCGCTCAAAAGTGCGACGTCACCCCGGCGGGGTCCTCGTCGGCGGTCTTCGCTTCCTTCGCCGCGTCGGGCGCCTCGAACCACGAGTAGGCGTAGCCCGGGTCGTCGAGGTCGCGCGCGAAGGGCGTGAGCCGCAGCGGGTGGAACGTGTCGCACATGACGGCGAGCTCGTGCGTCTCCGTCATCCCGATCGACTTCTCGGCGAGGCCGGGCTGCGGCCCGTGCGGGATGCCGGACGGGTGCAGCGTCACGGAGCCGATCTCGATGCCCTTCCGCGAGGAGAAGCTCCCGTCCACGTAATAGATCATCTCCTCGCTGTTCAGGTTCGAGTGGTGGTACGGGATCGGGATCGCCTGCGGGTCGAAGTCGAGCTTGCGCGGGCAGAAGGAGCAGATGACGAAGTTGCGGCCCTGGAAGGTCTGGTGCGACGGTGGCGGCATGTGGATGCGCCCTGTGATCGGCTCGAAGTCGTGGATCGAGAACGTCCACGGGTAGACGTAGCCGTCCCAGCCGACCAGGTCGAAGGGGTGGTAGTCGAGGACGTACGTCTGGTAACCGTCCTTGATGCGGAGCTTGACCACGTGCTCGCCGCGGTCGGAGTGCGTGTGCAGATCCGTGGGCGGGTGCATGTCGCGGTGGTAGTACGGCGCGTGCTCGAGGAGCTGCCCGTACTCGTTGCGGTAGCGGCGCGGGATCTCGATCAGGCCGGGCGAGGTGAAGACGAGGTGGCGCTGCTCGCCCTCGGGCGCGAAGCGGTAGGTCGTCCCGCGCGGAACGACGACGTAGTCGCCTTCCTTGTACGGGAGGTCGCCGAAGATGGTCTCGAGCGTGCCCGAGCCCTCGTGGACGAAGATGACCTCGTCGCCCTCGCCGTTGCGGTAGAAGAAGTCCATCGCCTCGGTCGGCCGCGCCAGCGCGATCTCGACGTCGTCGTTCCACATCAGCAGGTGCCGGCCGCCGATCGGATCGCCCCCCGCAGGGACGTCGTGGGTGCGGAAGTGGCGGTGGGCGTGGCCGTCGGGCACCCACTCCTCGCGCTCGATCGGCTCGAAGGAGGCGACCTCCTGCACGCGGCAGGGCGACTGGAGGTGGTAGAGGATCGACTCGTTCCCGGAGAACCCCTCGAGCCCCAGGACCTCCTCGGTCAGGAGCGTGCCGTTCTCGCGGAACTGGACGTGGCGCTTGCGCGGAAGGCGGCCGAGCCGCTGATACATGGGCATGCGGCAAGGATATCGGCGGTTCCCGGGCCGCCGGGTCGCGCCCGCCCGTCCCCAGCGGACATGTGCCCCAGGGGGCCGGCCGCGAGCCACCCACCGGCCTGGACGCTAACGGCGAAAAGCGCGCGTGTGGGTCGCGGACCGCGTCGAGAGCGTCACGACTCCGAGCCGGAACGCGCGCCCGCCCCGACGACCTGGTTCCGCAGCACCCCGATGCCCTCGATCTCCAGCTCGACGACGTCGCCCGGCCGAAGCCAGCGGCCGTCGCCGTGCTCGAGGATGCACCCGGTGCCGACCGTCCCCGAGCCGAGCACGTCCCCCGCTGCGAGCCGCGTGTTGCGCGCTGCATGGGCGGCCAGCTCCTCCCAGGGCCAGTGCAGCTCGCCCAGGTTCCCGCGCGAGCGCTCCTCGCCGTTCACGCGCGCGACCATCTCGAGGCCGAGGTCGCCGAGCTCGTCAGGCGTCACGAGCACGGGGCCGAGGCTCGTGGCGAAGTCCTTGCCCTTCGCCGGGCCGAGGCCGACCGCCATCTCCATCTTTTGCAGGTCGCGCGCCGACCAGTCGTTCATCACCGTGAACCCCGCGATACGGCCCTCCGCCCCCACGACCGCGGCCGCCTCGAGCTCGTAGTCCCAGGCCGAGCTCTCGGGCGGGAAGGGGATCTCGTCGTCCGGCCCGTACACCGCGGCCGGGTTCGAGAAGTAGAAGACGGGCAGCTGATACCACTCGGGCGCCATCTCGAGGCCGCGCTGGGCCCGCGCCGAGCGGACGTGCCGCTCGAAGGCGTAGAAGTCGCGGACCGACGGCGGTCGCGGGATGGGGGCGACGAGCCGCACGTCGGCGAGCGCGTGCTCGGCGACGTCGTCGCCGTCGGCCTCCAGCCAGTGTGCGAGCGAGGGAGCGTCGATCTCGACGACCCGATCCCCCTCGACTCGCCCCGGAGCTCGACGGCCCCCCGCCTCGAACGTGCAGAGCCTCAGGGCTCAGCCCTCGATGGGGATGACGTCGGTCGCCTCGGGCCCCTTGGTGCCCTCGCGGGCCTCGTACTCCACCCGTGCACCCTCGACGAGCGACTTGAAGCCGTCGCCGGCGATGTTGGAGAAGTGGACGAACAGGTCCTTCGAGCCTTCGTCCGGCGCGATGAAGCCGAAGCCCTTCGCGTCGTTGAACCACTTCACGGTTCCGGTTGCCATGTGCACACCTCCCTTCCCACGTGCTCGAACGGGCAAGGAAGGCACCTCCGCCGCCCGGGTCTTCGCTCGTGCCACACGAGTGTGGGCCACGGCACGTCAGAGGTTCCCGCGGAGCGCCTGCTCGCGCTCGATCGCCTCGAAGAGGGCCTTGAAGTTGCCCTCGCCGAAGCCGACCGCGCCGTGCCGCTCGATCACCTCGAAGAAGAGGGTCGGGCGGTCCTGCACGGTCTTCGTGAAGATCTGGAGGAGGTAGCCCTCGTCGTCGCGGTCGGCGAGGATGCGGAGCCGGCGGAGGTCGGACCAGTCTTCGCCGATCTCGCCGACGCGCTCCCCGACGTCCTCGTAGTACGTGTCGGGCGTGTCGAGGAAGCGGACGCCGCGCTCGCGCAGCGCGTCCACCGTCGCGACGATGTCCTCCGTCGCGAGGGCGATGTGCTGCACGCCCGGCCCGCCGTAGAACTCGAGGTACTCCTCGATCTGGCTCTTGCGCTTTCCCTCGGCCGGCTCGTTGATGGGAAGCTTGAAGCGCCCGCCGCCGCCGGTCATGACCTTGCTCATCAGCGCCGAGTACTCGGTCGTGATCGCCTCGTCCGTGAAGTGGATCAGCTCCGTGAAGCCGAGGCAGCGCTCGTAGAACTC
>JBOHAM010000115.1:0-7727 GCA_050697735.1 Gaiellaceae bacterium
CGGCACGAGCGTGACGTGCACGTAGGCGACGTTCTCGGGACCCTCCTCGCGCCGGAACTGGCGAATCGCCTCGAGGAACGGCAGCGACTCGATGTCGCCGACGGTGCCGCCGATTTCGGAGATGACCACATCCGTGTCGGATGCGGCCGCCACGCGGCGGACGCGGTCCTTGATCTCGTTCGTGATGTGCGGGATCACCTGCACCGTCGAGCCCAGGTACTCGCCCTTCCGCTCCTTGCGGATGACCGCGTACCAGATCGAGCCCGACGTGTGGTTCGCGTAGCGCGAGAAGTTCTCGTCGATGAAGCGCTCATAGTGGCCGATGTCGAGGTCCGTCTCCGCGCCGTCCTCGGTGACGAAGACCTCGCCGTGCTGGAACGGGCTCATCGTCCCGGGATCGACGTTCAGGTACGGGTCGAACTTCTGCACCTGGACGCTCAGGCCGCGCGCCTTCAGAAGCCGGCCGAGCGAGGCGGCGCTGATCCCCTTGCCGAGCGACGAGACGACGCCGCCCGTGACGAAGACGTACTTGGTTGCGCGCTCCCTCACGGGCGCCTCCCCAGCCGGTCGAGCGCTCGCAGCCCGGGGGTCCGCTCGATCAGGCGACCGAGGGAGGTGCGCTCGCCGAGGAGCGTGAGGCCCGCGAGGGCGCCGATCGCGGCCCACCGGCCTGGTCCGTGGAGACGTTCCACGGACTTCAACCCTAGCATGGCGCCGAGCGCATTCGATCCCGCGTCCCCCAACATAGCCCTCTCGCGGAGATCGTAGGGAAGGAGGAGGACGGCCAGGCCGATCGGGGCCCGCAGCGGCCCGGCCGCCAGGAGGTAGGCCTTCAGGCAGCGCCCGGGCTTCGTGTCGAGCTGGTTGAGGAGGTTCGCGCTGAGCGCGAAGAGGAGAGCGCCGCTCAGCGAGCGCGTGCGCAGGAGGCCGACGAGCGGGATCCCGGCGAGCTTGAGCACTCCCGTCGTGCGACGCGCGCGCAGATGGGCGCGGAAGCCGCGCTCGACGCCCCCGTAGACGTCGTCGGCGAAGCCGATGAGCATCACGAGGGTGATCCCGGGATCGCCTTGGTTGGCGGTCGTCCAGCCCACGAGTGGGAGCCGGAGGCCGCGATGGTTGGCTGCGAGAGGCCCGGCTGCCAGCACGGCGTCCAGGAGCTGGCGGCTCCGGTGCGCGAACCCGGCGACGTCGCGGCCCGTCGGACGATGCTCGAGGTCGAGCTCGACCTCCTCGAACTCGAGTCCGGCGCGGAGGGCGTCGATCGTCATGCGCACCTCGCAGCCGAAGCCGGGCGCCAGCGGGAAGCAGGCGGCCCGGGCGCGGGCACCGACGAGCCGCTGCCCGGAGAGGGGCTCGCGCGGGGCGACGCCCGTGCGCAGGCGGACGAGCTGCCGAGCGATGCGCTTGGCGATCCCGAAGCCGCCGGGCGATCGCCGACGGAAGCTCGCGACCGCGAGGTCGGCGCCGCTCTCGGCAAGCGGGCGCAGCGAGCCGCGCAGGTCGGCGTCACACAGGAGGAGCGGGCCGGGCGGCGCGGCGCGCTCCCCGGCGGAGAGCGCCTCTCCCTTGCCGAGCCGCTCGAGGCGGAGGACAGCGGCGCCGGCGGCTTTGGCGCGCTCGGCGGTGCGATCCCGCGAGCGGCCGTCGAGCACGACCACCTCCGCCTCGGGGAAGTCGCCGCGCAGCGCAGCGACGGTCGCCGCAATGCGCTCCTCCTCGTCCCGCGCCGCAACGAGGATCGTCAGGCCGTCGGGCCCGCTACTCACCCTCGACCGTGAGCGGCTCGATCGGCGGAATGACTCCGTCGGCGTCCTCGGAGACGCCGTAGTGGCCGGGCTCGGCCCCGGCCAGCAGGAGCGCGAGGGCCAGGCGGCCGGGCTGCGTGTCGATGTCGTCGACGGCCGAGACGCCCTGGTCGAGGTAGAACTCGACGGTCTCGGAAGGCTCGCTGGTCTCGGCGACGCCGACGACGGGCACACCCGTTCCGTCGGCGCCGCGCACGAGGCCCTCCATGAGCGACGCCGTCGACTCGTCGGCCGGCTCCTCGTCGCCGTCGGCGGGCTCGTCCGGCAGCCAGGTGGCGACCACGACGACCGAGTCCACCGGCACCGACGTGGTCCCCGAGCGCTCTTCGACGAGCTGCGTCGAGAGCGCGCCCCAGAGCGGCGTGTCGCCCCCCTCGACCAGCTCCCGCCCCAGCTCGCGGCCGAGATCGGAGAAGTCTCCGTCCTCGTTCGCGTAGGAGGCGAGGAGCTCGTCGCCCTCGAGCGCGGACTGGAGCTCGTCCGCGTCGACCGGGACGTCCATGGCGACGACGCGGGACGGCGCTCCGGCGTCCGCGTCCGCGAGGGCCCCCTCCACCTCGGCGCGCAGGGCCCCGTCCGCCGGTCCGAGGAAGAGGACGGCGACGTTCTCGTCCTCGAGGCGGTTGTCCATCAGCGTCGGGTACGCGCGCGCGATCAGCTCCTCCGAGGCCTCGCCCCGGCGCGCGGTGGAGTCGGCGGCCGCACGGGCCGCGTCCAGATCCTGCTGCAGGCGCTGGTTCTCCCCGCGCAAGAGCTCCTCCTCGAGGCCCTCCCCCGCGTCCGTCACCCTGCCCGAGATCGCCACGCCGAGGAGGATGCCGACCGCCAGCGCGACGAAGACGGCCGCGAGCGACGCGACGTGATAGCGAAGCCCGAACACGAAGCCAGCCTAGATGTCTCAGGCATCTCGATGCAGTCAGAGCGCCGCGGCGGTCTGGCAGAGGGCCTCCAGCCGCTCGAGGGCGCGGTCGGGTAGGCCGCGGGCGCCCTCCGCGACCAGGCGGAGCCACGAGCCGGAGACGAACGTGGTCGCGCGCGTGCGCCCTGTCCCGGCGTTGTCGAGGAGCACGCCGGCGTCCAGTCCCTGCTTCACGTCGTGCCAGCGCAGCTCGTAGCCCTCCACCACCCGCGTGATCACGATCACGCCCTCGCCCTCGGGACGGCGGAGGAAGCCCGGCGCCTTGCTGCGAACGACACCCCAGCGCGCGTTCTCGGCAACGCCGCGGCGGTCCGGCTTGACGCCCGTGTAGCCGGGCCACCAGTCGGGTAGGTGGAACGGCTCCGACACGAGCGCCCAGGCGTCCGGGCGCGACGACCGGAGCTCGCCCGTCGCCTCGACCAGGCTCATTCCAGGCCGACGAGCGAGCGCAGCCTCGCGCCGATGAGCGAGGCGAGGCGCCTGAGCTCCGGCGAGGCGATCAGGACCGCGGCCACAGCCGCCACCGCCCCGAAGGCGAAGGCGAGCACCACCGAGATGCCGACGCGCGGGCGGAAGAGGCGCGAGACACCGCGCGCGTCGACGAGCTTCTCCCCCACTCGGAGCCGGGTGAGGAACGTCGAGGACATGCCGGCGCGATTGCGCTCGAGGAACTCGATCAGGTTGAAGCGCGTTCCCACGGCGACGATCAGCTCGGCGCCCTTCTCGTGGGCCAGGAGCATGGCCGCGTCCTCGGAGAGGCCCGGCGAGGCGATGACCGTGGACGGCAGCCCGAGGCGGTCGAGCCGCTCGCGCCCGGGCGCGCGGCCGTCCGCGTAGGCGTGGACGACGAGCTCGGCGCCCGAGCGAAGCGCCTCGTCCGTGACCGAATCCATGTCGCCGACGATCACGTCCGGCTTGTAGCCGGCTGAAAGCAACGCGTCGGCGCCCCCATCCACGCCCACGAGCACGGGCTTGAAGTCCGCCACGTAGGGCCCGACGATGCCGAGGTCGCGCTTCGTCTCCGGGCTGCGGGCGACGACGAGCGTGTGCCGGTCGCGGAAGCGCGTCTTGAGCTGCGGGGTGTGCACGTCCTCGGAGAGGAGCGCCGTCTCCTCCCTCAGGTGCAGGAGGGTGTTCTCGGCGAAGGCCTCCAGCGCCTCGCTCACTCGGCTGCGCTGCTCGTCCAGGTCGCGCGCGAGCTCGTCCGCCGCCCGCGCGCGGCCCACCGCGAGGCGAGAGCCGTTGCGGAAGAGCGACGAGCCGCGGACGACGAGCGGCTCCCCGTCCTTCACCTCCTCGAAGAGCTCGGCCCCCGGCGCGTCGATGAGGCAGACGCCGCCGCGCACGAGCGCGAGCGGCCCGGCGTTGGGATACGACCCGGTCGAGGACGCAGACACGTTGACGACCACTCTGACGCCGCTCTCGAGCAGCTCCTCGGCCGAGATCCGGTCGAGGTCGGGATGGTCGATGATGGCGATGTCGTCGGGGCCAAGCCGCTTGACCAGGCGCTTCGTGCGCCTGTCGAGCCTCGCGGTGCCGGTGTACTCGACGAACGTGGCCATCAGGGCCGCAGAGTGGAGAGGAACTCGGCTCCGCCCAGCATACGTTCGAGCTCGTCCTTCCGCCCCGAGTCCGAGAGACGCTCGATGCGGGTGTGGGTGGGGTCGCCGGGCACCTTCTCGACGCGGAAGTGCGCTTCCGCGGCGCTCGCGATCTGCGGTAGATGCGTGATCGTGAGGATCTGGGCGCTCCCGGCCAGCCGCGCGAGCGCGTCCGCGACCGCATGGGCGGTGCGCCCGCCGATGCCGGCGTCGATCTCGTCGAAGACGACCGTGGGCTCGCCGGCGGCAGCGTGGGCGACCGCCCGGAGCGCGAGCGCGACGCGCGAGAGCTCCCCGCCCGAGGCGGTCTCCGCCGCGGGCGCGAACGGGAGCCCCGGGTTCGGCCGGACGAGGAAGGACGCGCCGTCTCTCCCGCTCGGGCCCGGCTCGCGCTCGGAGAGGTCGACGCGGAACTCGCCGTCCCCCATGCCCAGGCCCTGCAGCTCGGCGGCGACGGCCTCGGCAAACGCGGGCGCGCCCGCCGAGCGGGCGGCCGACAGCGCCTCGCCCAGCTCCGCGACGGCGCGCTCGGCCTGAGCCAACGCCCGCCCCGCGGCTTCCGCGGGATCGACGCCCGCGTCCAGCTGCTCGAGCTCGGCCCGGGCCGCGCCGGCGCGGGCGAGCAGGTCGTCGGTCGTGGCGGCGCCGAAGCGCCTGCGAGCCTCGGCGATCCGCTCGAGCTCGTCCTCGAGCGCCTCGAGCCGACCGGGCTCAGACTCCAGCGAGGCCAGAAAGGCGCGCAGTGAGGAGGCACCCTCGCGAACGCGGATGCCCGCCTCGCCCAGCTCGCCGGCCACCTCGTTCAACTCGGGCGCCAGGGCGGCCACCCCCTCGAGCTCCCGGACCGCCTCGGCGAGGCGCTCGGCGGCCCCGGCTGCGTCCGGCTGCTCGGGCGCCAGCGCCTCCGCGGCCGCCGCGGCCGCCTGCGCCAGCTCGGTCACGTGGCGGAGCCGCTCCCGCTCGGCGAGCAGGCGCTCCTCCGCCCCGGACTCGATCCCCTCGGTGCGCTCCACGAGCTCTCGGAGCTCACGCAGGCGCTCGGCCCGGCCGGAGGCGGCGGCGGCGAGCTCGTCCCGCCGGCGCCGCGCGGCCACGAGCTCCCGCCACGCCCGCACGAGCTCGGCTCGGCGGCGAAGCTGCTCCTCTCCGACGAAGGCGTCGAGCACGTCGAGCTGGTGGGAAGGGCGCGCGAGCCGCCGCTGCTCGAACTGCCCGGACATGGCCAGCAGGCGCTCCACAAGCGCAGCGAGCTCCTCCCGCGGCACGGCGCGGCCCCAGGCATACGCCCGCGTGCGCCCGTCCGCGAACACCCGGCGGGCAGCCACGAGCCCCTCCTCGGCGGCCGGGCGCAGCTCGGCGATCGCCTCGAGCCCCGGCTCCTCGAGGACGCCATCGGGCAGGTCGAGCTCGGCCTCGACGTAGGCCTCGTCGGCGCCCGGCCCGAGGTAGCCCGCGTCGCCGGGCGCCCCGAGCAGAAGCCCGATCGCCTGGGCGAGGATGGTCTTGCCGGCGCCCGTCTCGCCGGTGACGGCGTTTAGCCCAGGCGCGAAGGCGAGGTCGGCCTCCCGGATGAGGACGAAGCTCTCGATGCGCAGCCGCCTCAGCATGGGCACCCCCTTAGGGGAACACTTCGTGGTAGCGGGAGAAGAACGTCACCTCAGGGAGCACGGCGAGGCCGGAGCTGTCGTCCCCGACGGCGACCTCGATCCAGCCGTCCCGCTGGAGCTCGGCGACGACGGTGCCGTCGACGAGCACGGTCACGGGCAGCTCGTGCGACCGGTTCGTGATCCGCAGGTCGAGCCCGCGCGGGACGACGAGCGGCCGCTGGCGCACCGAGTGCGGCGCCACGAACGTCGTCGCCATCGCCTCCAGGCCCCACATCATCACCGGGCCGCCGTTGGAGAGGTTGTACGCCGTCGAGCCGGACGGCGTGCAGCAGATCATCCCGTCGCAAGGCTGGTCGGCCAGGCGCTCGCCCCCGATCTCCCAGCCGAGGTCGACCATGCGACCCGGCCGCGAGCTCGTGACGACGACGTCGTTGACGGCCGGCCGTGTCTCCCCGTCCAGGCGGGCGGTCAGGGTCGAAAGGTTGACGACGCGGAAGTCGCCGGCGAAGGCGCGCTCGAGGGCCGTGTCGAGCTGGCTCTCGTCCGCTGTCGTGAGGAACCCGACGCGCCCGAAGTTGATCCCGAACACCGGCGTCCCGGTGCCGAACGCGGCCCGCAGCGCCCGTAGCATCGTGCCGTCGCCGCCGAGCACGAGCAGCAGGTCGAGCCCTCCCTCCTCGATCGGCGCGAGCTCGATGCCGGCCGCCGCGGCCGCCTCCTCCACCCGCGTGCGCGCCCGGGCGACCACGTCGGGCCGCCCGAACGTCTCCAGGACCCCGATCCTGCGGACGGGCTCCACGCCTAGCGCTCCGCGCCCAGGTGCAGGAGGAACTCGACGTTCCCCTTCGGGCCGCGGACGGGCGACTCGACCACTCCGAGCACGCGGGCGCCCCAGTCGGGTGCGAGCGCGATCACGCCGTCCAGCGCCCGCCGGCGCACGTCGGGGTCGCGAACGACGCCGCCCTTCCCCACCTGGTCGGGCCCCGCCTCGAACTGCGGCTTCACGAGGACGACGGCCCGCCAGCCGGGCGCGGCGCACGCGAGCGCCGGCGGGAGCGCCTTGGCCAGCCCGATGAAGGAGACGTCGCAGGTGAGGAAGGTCGGGCGGAAGGGCAGGTCGTCGCAGCGGAGGTTCCGGACGTTCACGCGCTCCAGCACGGTCACGCGCGGGTCGTCCCGGAGCTTCGGATGGAGCTGGCCGTAGCCGACGTCGAGCGCGCAGACCCTGGCGGCGCCGGCCTGGAGAAGGCAGTCCGTGAATCCGCCCGTCGAGGCTCCGATGTCGAGGCAATCCTGCCCTGCGACGTCGATCTCCAGCTCGGCCAGCGCGTGCGCGAGCTTCTCGCCGCCCCGGGAGACGAACCGGGGGCCCTCGGCGACCTCGAGCTCTGCGCCCTCCTCCACCTGGTCGCCCGCCTTCGAGAACCCCTTCACCCGCCCGGCGAGCACGAGCGCCTGGGCCTGCGAGCGGGTCTCGGCGAGCCCACGCTCGACGAGCAGCACGTCCAGCCGCTTCTTCGGGTTCCTGCTCGCGCTCATGGGCGAGAGGCTAGCGGGTGGCCCACCCGGCGAACTGTCACGATTCAGCGCCCACGTCACCCGGGACCAGCTCGATCCGGATCGTCAGCCACGGGGCCCGCGCGAGGCCCTCGTGCAGCTCGCGCTCGTCGGCAAACCGGCCTCGCAGGACGCGGCCCTCGCAGACCACGGCGAGCGCCTCCGGCCGGAAGGGCCAGGGCGTGACGGCGACCCGCTCCGGATCGTCGTCAGCCGGGGCGAGCATGAGCCCGGCGGC
>JBOHAM010000116.1:0-12218 GCA_050697735.1 Gaiellaceae bacterium
GTCAGCACGCCGAAGAGGACGCCGAGCGGCGGGTTCGAGCCGTAGGCGCCCGCGCCGACGGCGCCGGAGATGAGGACGATGCCCACGAGCACGACCGGCACGGCGCCGAGCGTCCGCGCCGGCGGCCGCTCGCGCAGGAGGAGCCAGGCCGCGAGCGGGACAATGACGACCTGGACGTTCCCCAGCACCGTGGCGAGGCCGGCGCCGACCGCCGCGATGGCGTGGTGCCAGAAGACGAGGTCGGCCATGAAGAGGACGCCAGCGATCAGAGACAGGACGAGCGCGCGCCGGCCCAGCGGCCCGAAGCGCCGCCGCTCGACGAACGCGAGCACGGCGAGCGGCGGCAGCGCGTAGGCGCAGCGGTAGAAGGCCGCCGTCGAGGGCGGCACGTCGGCGAGCCGTACGAGGATCCCGGAGAAGGCGATGGTGATCGCCCCCACCGTCGCCATGAGGACCGGCCGCGTTCCGAGCACGGGCGCCAACGCTACGCGAAGCGGCACCACCGGCCCCGTCCTCGGGGCGGCAGCTATCGTCCGCGCTCGTGGCCGACGCTCCGTTCGCGCCGCCCGCACTCGAGCGAAGGCCTCCGGAGCGCAGGCCGCTCCTCGGCTACGCGCTCGTCTGGTCGGCCGTGCTCCTGTGGTCCCTGAACGCGGTCGTGGCGAAGGTCGTGCTCGACTCGGCGGAGCTGTCCGCACTGCGGCTCGCCGAGGTGCGCTCGACGGGCTCCGCGCTCATCCTCGTCGCCGCGGTCGCGCTCATCCGCCCGGCAAGCCTGCGAACCACTCGCCGGGAGCTCGCGTTCCTGGCGGTGTTCGGCATCTTCGGGCTCGCGTTCGTGCAGCTCTTCTACTTCGTCGGCATCAGGCGGCTGGAGATCGGGATCGCGCTCGTGATCCAGTACCTGGCGCCCGTCTTCGTCGCGCTGTGGGCCCGCTTCTTCGTCCACGAGCCGGTCCGGCGGCGGCTCTGGGTGGCGATCGGGCTCAGCCTCCTCGGCCTCTCGCTGGCCGTCGACCTCTGGGGCGGATCCTCGCTCGACGGCCTGGGCGTGGCCGCGTGCCTCGTGACCGCACTCGCCTACGCCGCCTACGTCCTGATGGCCGAGCGCTCGCTCGAGTCCGGCCGCGACGTGTATTCCCTGCTCGCCTGGGGCTTTGCCTTCTCAGCGCTCTTCTGGGCGGTCGCCCAGCCGTGGTGGTCCTTCCCCTTCGAGCTCGTGGACGGAAGCACCTCCCTCCTCGGCCGGCTGGAGGACACGAGTGCCCCCGTCTGGCTCCTGCTCGCCTACGTGGTGGTGCTCGGAACCGTGGTCCCATTCGTGCTCTTCGTGAGCGCGCTGCACCACGTTCCCGCCACCCGCGTGACCATCATCGCGATGCTCGAGCCCGTTCTGGCAGCGGTGATCGCCTGGGTTTGGCTGGAGGAGCAGCTGGGGAAAACCCAGATCCTGGGAGGCCTGATCGTGCTCGCCGGCGTCGTCCTCGCGCAGACCGCGCGGGGCCGCGACTAACCGTCGGCGCGAAAACATGCCAGAATGCAGGCCGATTTCGCTCGGGAGCCGTCATGAACCGGCGATCTTCAGACAACGCTAACCCTTTCCGCACGTTCTGCCGACATCCGTGCGTGACCCTGCCGCGCATGAAGACACCCGTCACGACAGCGCTCGCTCTGCTCACGTGTGTCGGCGTGCTCACGCTGGCGGCGCCCAGCCAGGCTGCGCCGACCTCGGCGGAGAGGCGCCTGATCGCCCACATCAACAAGGCGCGGGACGCCAGGGACATGCGCAGGCTCCGCGTCGGCCCGGGGATCCAGGAGGGAGCCCACGCCTGGGCGCGTCACCTCCGGCGCGCGGACGCCTTCCACCACGCGCGGCTCCGCGCGGGCACCGGCGAGGTCATCGCCTGGGGCACGTGCTCCTGGTTCACGCCCGGCCGGGCCGTGCGCGCCTGGCTCCGGAGCTCGGGGCACCGCGAGCTCGTCCTCCGGCGCGGCTTCCGCCGGGTCGGCGCCGGCTGGTCGAGGGGCACCTGGCGCGGCTACGGCTGCGTCGAGATGGCCGTCGTCCGCTTCCGCTAGCGGCGGCAGCACTCAGGCGCTCTCGAACAGGGCCCGCAGCTCGGAGACCTTCTCGCTGCGAAGCTGCTCGCGCTCGCCTCGTTCCACCGCGCCCACGACGTCGCGGACGAGCGAGGCGAGCTCGACCGGGTTGAACGGCTTGGTGATGTAGTCGAGGCCGCCCAGGTCGATGCCGCGCGCCCGGTCGCGAACGTCCGCCCGGGCCGTGAGGAAGACGATCGGGATCTCCCGGGTGACCGGGTCTTCGAGCAGCATCTCGGCCACCCGCCACCCGTCGAGGCCCGGCATCATCACGTCCAGGAGCACGACGTCGGGCTGCTCGGAGCGCGAGAGCTCGACGCCCGCCGGGCCTTCCCCGGCCTCGAGCACGCTCATGCCCTCGGCCTCGAGGTTGACGCGACAGAGGAGCCGGATGGGCGCCTCGTCGTCGATCACGAGCACCCTGATCACGTGCTCGCCGCCGCCTCCACCCGCGGCTCTTCGGCGGGCTCCGAGCCGGCCAGCGGCAGCTCGAACGTGAAGCGCGAGCCCCGGCCCTCCTCCGACTCGACCCAGATGCGCCCGCCCATGGCGGCGACGAGCCCGCGCACGAGGAAGAGCCCGAGGCCCGTCCCCGACGCCGCCCCCTCCCGCTCGGTGCGGAAGAACTTCGTGAAGATCCGCTGCTGCTCGCTGCGCGGGATCCCGATCCCCTCGTCCGCGACGGAGACCTCGACCAGGTCCGCGCGCCGCTTGGCCGAGACGGCGATCGTCCCGCCCTCGGGCGAGTACTTGACCGCGTTGTCGAGCAGGTTGGCCAGGACCTGCCCGAGCTTCTCCCGGTCGGCCCGGACGACGAGAGACGTCGGCTCGGCGTCGACCGCGAAGGTGTGGAGCCCGCCGGCGTGCGCCTCCGCAGTCGCGGCGGCCGCGCGCGCGGCCTCGCTGACGTCGGTCGCCTCGAGCGACACCGCCAGCGTGCCGGCCTCGAGCCTGGCGACGTTCAGGAGATCGTCCACGATCTGGATGAGACGCTCGGACTCGGAGGCGATGTAGCGCAGGAAGGTCGCCCGCTCGGGCTCCGAGAACTCGACGTCGGCCCGCATGAGGGTCTCGGCGAAGCCGTAGATGGAGGTGAGCGGCGTGCGCAGTTCGTGCGAGACGGTCGAGACGAAGTCGGACTTCATCTGCTCGACGACCCGCTCGCTGGAGACGTCCCGGAAGGCGAAGATACGGCCGGCGACGCCGCCGGCGGGGTCGAGCATCACGGCCTCGGTGAGCGCGAGCCAGACCTCCTTCGCGCCGCGCCGGATCGCCAGCTGGCGCTCGCCCGGCGGCAGCCCGTCGCCGGCGAAGTCGCGCTGGAGCACCTCGGGCACGCTCCGGCCCAGCGCCTCGGACGCGGGAACACCGGTGATCTGCTCCGCCATCGTGTTCCAGAGCACGATCCGGTCCTCCCGGTCCACCGCGACGATGCCGTCGGCGATGTGCGCGAGAATGGCGCCGCTGCGCTCCTCCTCCTCGGCGACGCGCTGGTAGAGCTCGGCGTTGGCGACCGAGCCCGAGGCGGCTGCGGCGAGCGCGGCGAGCGACTCCACCTCGTCCTCCCGCCAGGCGCGCGGATGCTGCGAGTAGACGGCGAGGACGCCGGAGAAGCCCCCGCCGTGCGCGAGCATCGGCACGGCCACGCACGCGACCGCACCTCGCTCGAGCAGCAGATCGCCCCGCGCGAGCCGTGGTTGCTCGTGAACGTCGCGGACGGCGACCGGGCTCCGCGACTGCGCCACGGACCCGGAGATGCCGAAGGCGGAGCTCGAGGAGGTTCCGGCGAGCGCCCCGGTACCCGGCCCGTGGGCGGTGCGGACGACGAGCTCGTCCCCGTCGAAGAGCCGGATGACCGCCGCGTCCGCCGCGAGCATCACCGGCGCCTCGCGCGCCACCTCCTCGAGCACGACAGCCGGGTCGAGGCTCGTGGAGAAGAGGGCGCCGACCCGGGCCAGCCGCTGCGCGAACGTGCGCGCGCGGCGCTCCGCCTCGAAGAGGTCGCTCCGCTCGAGCGCTCCGCGCGCCGCCCCGCTCAGGTGCTGGGTGAGGAGGACGTCGTCGTCCGTGAACCTGCGCTCGCCCCGGAAGAGAACGACGGCGACGAAGGTCTGCTCGCGGACGCCGGCGACGGGGGCGCAGAGGAGCGACCCGTAGCCTTCCGAGACCACGAGGCTGCGAAGGTCGGGGTCGAACCGATCGTCCTCGGCCAGCTCGGTCGACGAGAGCACGCGCTCCTCGCCCGCCGTTCCCGCGAAGGCGGAGAGCGAATCGGCGACTCCGGCGGCGAACCGCTCCCGGAGCCGCTCGGGGAGCTCGTGCGCGCCGGCGAGGACGAGCTCGTCGCCGCGGAGCTCGAGCACGACGGCGGCGGCGCCTCCGAGCGCCTCGGTCGCGGCCTGGGCGAGCGCGTCCAGCGTCTGGGAGAGCGAGAGCGTCGAGCCGAGCACCTCGGCGATGCGGTAGAAGCCGCGCTGCACCTGCGCCTGGCGCCCGCGCTCTTCGAAGCTTTCCGCGTTGTGGAGCGCGAGCGAGGCGAAGCGGGCGAACGCCTCGAGGACCTCGACGTCCGCCTCGTCGAAGCGGCCCGCCTCGCGCGAGCAGACGCCGAGAACGCCGCGCGCCTCTCCGAGCCACGTGATGGGGGCGCACATGACGTCGTCGAAGACGGCGTACGGCGGGCTCGGCGGAGGCTGCTCGGTGGCGGCGAAATCGTGCGTGAGCACCGAGCGCCCGGTCTGCAGCGCCCGGCCGATCGTCCCCTCGGGCGGGATCTGCCTGCCCACGTTCCAGTCGGGGACGCCGACGACCGCCCGGCAGCGCAGGAGCTTGCGGTCGGGCTCCAGGATCCAGCAGTCGGCCGCCTCGGCCCGGGTCAGGCTGACGACCTCCTCGACGAGGCGGCGGATGACCGAGTCGAAACGCAGGTCGCTCGTCAGCACCTGCGCCGCCTCGATCAGGGTCTCCTGCCGGCGGATGCGCCGCTCGTTCTCCCTGAGGAGGCTCGCCGTGTGGATCGCGAGCCCGAGCTCGCGCGCGACCGCCTCGGCGAGGGCGATCTCGCCGGGGGCCCAGCGGCTCACGTCGGAGCGGTGGAGCGCGAAGACGCCGATCAGCCGGTCGAAGACGAGGATGGGAGTGGCGAGCACGGCGTTCGTGCCGATCTCCAGGTGCGCGGAACGGCTGCCGAGGGACGGATCGTCGATCTCGGTCGCAGTGGCGATGTCCGCCACCGCCACCGTTCGACGCTCGCGGGCGGCGAGGTTGAGCACGGGCAGTCGCGGAGCGACGTCGCCGACCGGACCGATCCCGGCGGCGTCCCACTCGGCGACGACGCGCATCGCCTCGCCGGGCTCCCCAAGGCGGACGAAGCAGCGCGAGACCCCGACGGCCGCGGCCGTCTCCTCGATGGCCACCTGGAGCACGGCGTCGACGTCGAGCTCGGAGCGGACGCGCCGGCCGATGGCGGCGATCAGGCGCTCCCGCTCGAGCGCGACCCGCAAGGCCTCGTGGGAGCGCGTCCTGCTGAGGGCGAGCGCGGCCTCGCTCGCGAGCGCCTGGACGACGTCGAGCTGCGCGCTCGAGAAATCCCGCCGGAGCGTCCGCGTCGCCGCGACCAGGACGCCTCCGACCTTTCCCTCGGAGATGAGGGGCACGAACGCCGCGCTTTTCGCGCCCACCGCGTCGGCGAGCGCGCGGTTCACGTTGGTCGCCGTCTCGACGTCGTAGATGGCGAGCGAGGTCCGCTCGCGGGCGACCGTGACCAGCGCGCCCGTGTCGCGGTCGAGGTCGAGCACGACGTCGCGCCACCAGTCCTCGTCGATGCCTCGGCTTACGAAGCCGGTCGCGCGGCGGGCCTCCTCGTCGACGAGGGCGAGCAGGAGCGCGTCCGGCTCCAGGAGCGCCTGCACCTCGTCGAAGAGGAACGAGGCCGTCTCCTCCGCCGTCTGCACGCGCGAGAGCGCGGCCGCGAGCCGCGAGCTCGCCTCGGCCTCCCGCGCGCGGACGGTGGCGCGCTCCTCCGCCTCGCGGACGCGCGTCCGGGCGGTGAAGAGGAGTCGCCGCTCGTGCCCGCGGAAGAGGACGATCAGCCCGGGGACGGCGACGGCGACCGCGCCGGCGAGCACGAGCCAGGAGCTCTCGATTCCCAGGACGTCCTCCCCGTCGAGTCGCAGCGCTCCCAGGAGCGCCGACAGGACGGCGACGAGCGCGAAGAGCATCCAGACGCCGATCCCGAGCCAGGACCCGCGCCGCTCGCGAACGAGCGACGCGGCCAGGATCAGGCAGAGCAGGCCGTAGATTCCCGCCAGGACCAGCAGGGGGACCGCCTCGAGCAGGATGGTCTGGGTGTCGTCGGTCACGGCCTCTCTGCCCCAGATGATAGGCAGCGTAGGCGAGTACGGTCGTCGCGCGGCCTCCCGCTTTTCCCATTCGTGAAGGAGGGGAGTCCCGCTTGTAAAGATGGGCCGATCGGCCTATTGGAACTGAGGTCGAGGCGAGATACGGTGGCTTCACTGGGCGATGCGAACCGCGGTGTGTGTCCCTGGCCATGTGATCCGCGGTGAGCAATGTGGGAAGGCCCGCCGCGCTTACCCCCCGAGCGGCGGGCTTTCTCCATTCGTGACCTGCAGTTTCTAAGCTTTTCGTAGGGCCAGCTCAGGGCCACGCTCGAGCTCGACCGCGAGCGTCTCCGACTTGATCCAGTCGGCGAACCGCTCGAGATCCTCTCCGTCGGGCAGCGTGAGGACGATGCGGTCCGTGATCTCCAGGCCCTGCTCCTTCCGCATCGAGTTCACGGTGTGGACGAGGTCGTAGACGCGGCCCTCGGCCTCGAGCTCGTCGTCGAGGCGAACGTCGAGCGCGACGGAGAGCGAGTCGCCCTCCGCGAGCGTCCAGCCGTCCGGCGCCGCCCGCTCGACGAAGACCTCCTCGGCTTCGAGCTCACGGCCCGCCACGCGGACGCGACCCCCGTCGAGCTGCTCGAAGCTGCCCTCGGCGAGCGCCTCGCGCACCTTCGGCAGCTCGGCGCCTAGCTTCGGGCCCAGCAGCTTCAGGTTCGGCTTGGCGCGGACCGTCGCGCCGGAGAACGGCGCAAAGGTCACCGACTTGACGCGCAGCTCGTCGCCGATCTCCTCCGCATGCCCGGCTGCCTCGCCGGAACCGCCTTCGACGACGAGGGCGCGGAGCGGCTGCCGGAGCTTGATCTCGGCGGCGCCGCGCGCGCGGTGCCCGAGCTCGACGATCGCGCGCACCTCGGCGATCTCCGCCAGCAGCGCGCGATCCGGCTCCACCGGCTCCGGCCAGCCTGCGAGGAAGACGCTCTCCGGCGCGTCCTCGCAGGCGTCCGCGACGAGGTTCCGCCAGAGGTGGTCCGCCAGGAACGGGAGCACCGGCGCGATCCCGCGAAGGCCCTGGACGAGCGCGTGCCAGAGGGCGCGGAAAGCCGCCTCGTCCTCGTCCCAGAAGCGCCGGCGGGAGCGGCGGATGTACCAGTTGGAGACGTCGTCCACGAAGGCCTCGAACGCCTCGATCAGCCGGTGGGTGAGCTGATCCTCGAGCGCCTCGGTCGCCTCGGCGACGTACAGCCGTGTCCGCTCGGCGAGCCAGTGGTCGAGCGGACGTGCCCCCTCGCCGAGCGGCGGAGTCTCCAGGTCCGCGTAGCTCGGCCGGAAGCCCCCGATGTTCGCGTAGTCAACGAGGAAGCGGACGGAGTTCCAGAGCCGCAGCAGCTCTTTCTTGATCGCGTTCGCAGGGCCGTAGCCGAAGAGGAGGTTCCGGTCGGGCGGCTGGGCGCAGAACTGCCAGCGCATCACGTCGGCGCCCATGCGCGAGAACGCGTCCTCGGCGTCGATCATGTTCCCCCACGAGCCGTGCATCTCGCGTCCGTGCTCGTCGAGCATCTTCTCGTAGCCGAGCACCTCGCGGAACGGCGCCCGCCCGACGAGCGCCACCGACATGAAGAGCTGCGAGTAGAACCACAGGCGGATCTGCTCGCGCATCTCCGAGACCCAGTCGGCCGGGAACCACGTCTCCCAGTAGGCGTGGTCGGGCAGGTCGGCCCCCGAGACCTCGGCGGAGGCACCGGTCGCGTAGCCGCCCTCGATCCACTCCGGGTTCTGCCAGCCGAGCGTCGAGAAGGGAACGATGCCGGCGTCGAGCCAGACGTCCCCGACCTCGGGGATGCGGCGCACCGTCTCGTTCCCGCAGGCCTCGCACCGGATCGTGACCTCGTCCACCCAGGGCCGGTGGAGCTCCTCGAGCTGGTCGAGTCCGGCCGTGGCGCGCTCGGCGAGCTCGGCCTTCGAGCCGATCACGGTGAGGTGCCCGCACTCGCAGGGGTAGATCGGCAGCGGGAGCCCGAAGTAGCGGCGGCGCGAGATGTTCCAGTCGCCCATGTTCGTGAGCCAGTCGTCCATGCGCTTGCCCATGTAGGCCGGTGTCCACCGCACGGTCGCGTTCGCCTCGAGGAGCTTCGGGCGGAGCGTCTCGACGGCGATGAACCAGTCATCGGCGATGCGGAAGATGAGCGGCGTGTGGCACCGCCAGCAGAACGGGAAGCGGTGGACGATCTCGTCCGCGGCGAGCAGGCGTCCCCGCTCGGCGAGGTCGACCACGATCTGCTCCCCCGCCTCGCCCGTCCCCTGCCCGTGGAGCCAGCCGTAGTCGGCGTAGAAGCGGCCCGCCTCGTCCACGGGCGCGAGCACCGGGAGGTCGTGGACGCGCGACAGCTCGAAGTCCTCGGCGCCGCAGCCCGGCGCGATGTGCACGATGCCCGTGCCCTCCTCCAGGGAGACCTCGTCCCAGGGGATCACGCGGCGCTCGACGCCCGCCGCCGCCGGGAGATGGTCGAACGGCCCCTCGTAGCGGAGGCCGACGAGGTCGGCGCCGAGGGCGCGCTCGACGAACTCGGCCTCGGAGTCGCGCGCGACGGCGACCCACTCGCCGTCCCGGTGGAGCCCGTACTCGGCGTCCGGCTTGACGGCCGCGGCGACGTTCGCGGGGAGCGTCCACGGCGTCGTCGTCCACACGGCGAGCGCCTGGCCCGGCCGGTCGAGGAGCGGGAAGCGCACGAAGAGCGACGGATCGGTGCGATCCTCGTAGTGGCCGACGAGCTCGTGGGCCGAGATGGACGTGCCGCAGCGAGGGCACCACTCGGTCGAGCGATGGCCGAGGAAGAGGTTGCCCTCCTCGTGCATGCGCTTGAGGAAGCGCCAGATGTACTCGATGTTCGTGTCCGAGAAGGTGAAGTAGTCGTTGCCCCAGTCCATCCACTGGCCGAGGCGCTTCGACCCGCGGGTCAGCTCGCTCGCCGAGCGGACGACCTTCTCGCGGCACTTGCGCGCGAACTCGGCGAGGCCGTACTCCTCGATCTCGCGCTTCGAGTTGAGCCCGAGCTCGCGCTCGACGCCGACCTCGATCCACAGCCCCTGGCAGTCGAAGCCGTTCTGGTAGCGCTGGTCGAAGCCGCGCATGGCCTTGTAGCGCTGGAAGACGTCCTTGAGCGTTCGCCCCCACGCGGTGTGGATGGCGAGCGCCTTGTTCGCCGTCACCGGGCCGTCGACGAAGCTCCACTTCGGGCCGCCGCTCGTCTGCTCGCGGAGCTTCGCGAACGTTTGGCGTTCCTCCCACCAGGAGAGGATCTCCAGCTCGATGGCCGGGTGATCCGGGACCCGCGGAAGAGGGCGGAACATCTGGCGCTCAGTCTACGTTTGAGAGGACATGGCAAACCCAATCACGACCTCCGAGTTCGACACGGAGGTCCTTCAGAGCGAGACTCCGGTGATCGTCGACTTCTGGGCGGAGTGGTGCGGCCCCTGCCGGGCCGTGTCTCCCGTCCTCGAGCAGATCGCCGAGGAGCGCGCGGACGAGGTTCGCGTCGTCAAGGTCAACATCGACGAGGAGCCGGAGCTCGCACAGCGCTACGGGATCCTCTCGATCCCCACGATCGTCCTCTTCAAAGGCGGCGAGCCTGCCGCCGCCGCGATCGGCGCCCAGCCGAAGCGGATGCTCGAGCGGTCCCTGGGCCTCGCAGAGGCCTAGCGCTACTCGCGATCCTCGAGGAACGAGTCGAACGCCGCGTGGTTGCGGAGGTATGCCTCGACGGCGTCGAGGCCCTCCGCAATCCAGGCGTCCACCCAGTCCTCGCGGAGGTGGTCGTCGATGGAGTAGGTGCCGAAGTCGCTCACGATGCGCCGATTATCGGCCGCCGGGCGGCCGAGCTGTATAGGCCGTTCGGCCTATCCGCCCCGCCCGTACGGCTAGTCCTTCGCGGACGTGTCTAGCCCAGCGTGATGAGCGTTACGCCGACGAGCGCGCCCGCCACGCCGGCCTGCTGCCAGCCTGCGATCCGCTCTCCCAGGACGAGGCGGGCCAGGATCACGGTCACGACGGGATAGATCTGGGCCAGCACGGCGGCCACGCTCAGGAGGCTCTCGGTGGAGGCGATGGCGAAGAACGCGTTCCCCGCCGTGTCGAGCAGGCCCACCGTGACGAGTGCCGGCAGAACGCGTCCGCCGAGCGCCATGCTCGGACGCAGGACGAGCGCGGTGCCGGCGAAGAGGGCGAACGAGGTCGTGCGCATGGCGAGCGTCGCCCAGAGGGCGTCCCCTTCGCTGGCGGCGCCGAGCCCGACGAGCAGGATGCCGAACGAGAGCGCGGCGACGAGCGCGAGGCCGACCCCGGCCGCCACGCCTCGGGCCCGCCCGGCGGTGCCCGCGTCACGGGAGGCGAGCACGACGCCGACGAGGGCGAGGCCGATCCCCGCGCCCTGGACGGCGGAGGGCCGCTCGCCCGTGACCAGTCCCGCGGCGACCGGAACCACGGCCGCGGTCGCCGAGATCGGGGCGACCACGCTCATGCTCCCGACGGCGAGGCCGCGGTAGAGCGCCGCGATGCCCACCGCTCCCGCGATGCCGGCGAGCGCCGCGTAGCCCAGGTAGCGGGCGGCGGGCGCGCCCTCGCCCCGGGCGGCCACGACGACCGCGATCGAGGCCAACCCGGCGGCCTGCGAGACGACGAGGACGGTGAGGAGCGGCAGTCGCCGGCTCGCCAGCCCGGCGAGGAAATCGCCGACTCCCCAGCTCAGGCTCGCCCCGAGGGCGAGCAGCGGACCGAGCACCGGCGCGGCCCCGGCGCTAGCTGTCGGGCTCCCGGAACGACGCTCCGGCGCGCTCCAGGACTTCGATCGTGTTGGCGAAGGCGAATTCGCCGCGCGGCGGGAGCGCATCCGCGGGGAACCAGGCCAGCTCGGCCACGTCGTCGGCCGGCCGCAGCTCACCGCCGGCAACCGCCGCCGCCCAGTAGAGGTTCAGGGTGTGGTTCCCGTCGTCTCCGTACGTGTCGGGAATGCCACCGAGGAACTCACTGATGTCGATCTCGACCCCGGCCTCCTCGCGGAGCTCCCGGCGCAGGGTCTCGAGCGGCTCCTCGCCCTCGTCCACGAAGCCGCCCAGCAGGTCCCAGAGCCCCTGGCCGGGATCGCGCGCGCGGCGTGCGAGGAGGATGCTTCCGTCGTCGTCTCGCACGAGCGCGCTCGCGGTCGGCGCCGGGCTCGCGTACTCCTCGAGGCCGCACGAGGGACAGGACACCGACCCGTCCCCGTGCTCCAGCGGCGTCTCGCACCGGGGGCAGCTTCGCCACTCCGCGAGCTGGGCCGCCGTTGCCCTAGGATCGAGCCTATATGTCCACTCCGGAGCCGCCCGGGGCCAGCGAGTGAGGCACGAGGCAGCGACCGTCCACGAGCTCTCCCGCGTCGCCGAGCTGGCCGTCCTGCCGGGTGAGACGCTGAGGAAGCTCGCACGAGAGATGGAACGCCACGAGCTCGGCCCCGGCCAGGAGCTCGACGCCGCTGGGCGCTTCGCCGTCGTCCTGGGCGGGATGCTGACCGGCGGGAGCGGCGTCCTCCGGCCGGGCGACCGCCTGGCCGGGAGCGCCCGCGCGCTGACCCCGGCGGCCGTGGCGACCTGCGACGAGGCGGTCTACGAGGAGATCGCCACCGGCTCGGGCTGAGCGTCCGCTGCCGGCGCTCAGCCGTCGTGGCGGCGGCCGAGGCGTGCCTGTGTGAAGCTCTCGGGGCTCATCCCGCTCCGTTCAATTCGCCTCATCGAGCTCTCGCGGCC
>JBOHAM010000117.1:0-4089 GCA_050697735.1 Gaiellaceae bacterium
TCCCGAGGGTGCGGCCTCGATCGGCCTCGTCCGCTCGGGCGGTGCCTGGAAGGTGGCGTACGCGTCCTCGACGCTCGTGGGCTCGGACACGCTGGCCAACGCGGCCGACCTCACGGCGCTCCAGGCGCTCGGCGAGGCGATGGACGACGCCGGCGAGCGCGTCTCGGTCGTGCAGATGGACGCCGAGGGCAGGGTCAACGGCTGGCGCCGGGTGGACGTTCCCGGTCTCGCCGCCGACCAGCTCGTCCGGCGCGTCGCGTTCGCGACGCCCAAGCGCGGCGTCCGGGTCGCCTTCGAAACGGTCTATGACGACGGGGTCGACGAGGGCTACCGCCACGTCGTCGACGCCGAGACCGGCGCCGTGCTCTACCGCGAGTCGAACGTCGAGCAGCTCGTCGACAACCCGACCTGGAAGGTCTTCCCGGCCTTCCCGCTCGTGACGGGCCTCAACCGCTTCCCGTGGAACTACCCGAGCGCGGACACGCGGGACGTCTGGTGCTGGACGGACACGAACCAGTGCGACCTGGCGATCGCGAACAGCGCCTCGCCGCTCCCCTGGGACGTCGACCCGGCGACGGGGACCTCGACCTTCACGACGATCGGCAACAACGCCGACTCGAAGGAGGTCTGGGGCCCGTTCCCGCTCAACGGCTACCGGCCGACCAGCGCGACCCGCGACTACCAGTACCCGTGGACGAACGTCTGGTTCGAGAGCGGGTGCAGCCAGTCGAACTTCGTCGTCGGCTCCGGGAACGACATCGACGCGGCGGTGACCAACCTGTTCGTCATGCACAACCGCATGCACGACTGGGCCTACAACCTCGGCTTCACGGAGCCGGCCTGGAACGCCCAGCAGGACAACTTCGGCAGGGGCGGCCTGGGCGGCGACCCGGTCGACGGCCGCGCGCAGTCCGGCGCAGTCGTCCCGGGCTCGCGCGACAACGCCAACATGAGCACGCAGCCGGACGGGGTGCCCTCCCGGACGAACATGTTCCTCTGGCAGCCGATCGCCGGCGGCTTCTACGCCCCGTGCGTGGACGGTGACTACGACATGGCCGTCATCGGCCACGAGTACGGGCACATGATCGAGAACCGGATGATCGGCAAGGGCTTCCGGCGGCAGGGCGACCACGCGGGCGCCATGGGCGAGAGCTCGGGCGACCTGCTCGGGATGGAGTACCTGAACGAGTACCGGTTCGTCCCGGTCGGCCCGGCCAACCCGCACGCCGTCGGCGCCTACGCAACCGGGAACCCGATCCGGGCGATCCGGAACTACGACATGAGCTTCCCCTCCACCGGCGAGTACCCGCGGGAGGGGAGGTATCCAGAGGTCGATCCGCTCAACCTGGGCGCGGTCGGCTACGACCTCACCGGCCCGCAGGTGCACGCGGACGGCGAGATCTGGAGTGCGACGAACTTCGACGTCCGCGCGCTCTTCCTCGACCGCTACCCGAAGACGAGCAACAAGGCCGGGATCGCCTGCGCCGACGGTCTGACGCCGGCCGGCCAGTGCGAGGGCAACCGGCGGTGGGTGCAGCTCATGTTCGACGCCTACCTGCTGATGCCGATCGGGCCGACGTTCCTCGACGCCCGTGACGCGTACCTGGCCGCCGACCTGATCCGCTTCGGCGGGGCCAACCAGGACCTCCTCTGGCGCGGCTTCGCCCGGCGCGGCTTCGGGGAGGACGCCTCGGTCGTCGACAACGACGACGACCAGCCGGTTCCGAGCTGGGAGTCGCCGCTCGAGGGCGAGGCGACGCTCACGTTCGAGGCCGAGGACGGGGCCGGGAATCCGGTCGATGCGGACGTCTTCGTGGGCCACTACGAGGCCCGCGCGACGCCGATCGACGACGTCGAGGCCTTCGTGGCGAACCCCGAGGGCTACGAGTTCGTCGCCAAGGCGCCCGGCCACGGCTTCGTGCGCTTCCACGTGCGGCAGCTCGAGGCGGGCGAGAGCCGGACGATCACGATCCGCTTCGCCGAGAACTGGGCTTCCGCCGCGAACGGCGCGACGGCGTCCGGGGACGGCGTGAACCACGCGAACCTGATCGACGAGACCGAGGCCACGCAATGGGAGGACACGACCGCGCCCGTCGCCGGACGGCAGGTGACGGTCGCGCTCGGCGCTCTCCGCCAGATCCACACCGCCAAGGTGAGTGCACACCTCCTCGGCCAGAACCGCTTCTCGGCTCTGCGCGCGTTCGAGCTGTATGCGTGCACGGCAGGGGCGGACGCCGGCAACCCGACCTGCGACCCGACCGTCGGCGCCGGCTGGATGCGGATCCTGAAGAGCAAGGACGACGCCTTCCCGGGCGACCCGCCGCGGCCGGTCGCGCCGGACCTCATTCTGCGGACGTTCCAGGTCCCGACGGTGAAGGCGACGCACGTGAAGCTCGTGGTCGTCTCGAACCAGTGCACCGGGAACCCTGACTTCCACGGCGTGCAGGATCAGGATCCTGCCAACGAGACCGATTGCCGTGCGACGGCGATCGCGAACCAGGTCCGCGCCGCGGAGCTGCAGCTCCTCTCCGGCCGGACCCGGGTGGACGGAGCGACGAGGGTCGAGTAGTCCCGAGCTCGTTCCAGAGCACGACGGAGAGGGCCGGCCCAGCCGGCCCTCTCCACGCCCTGTGGTAGTGTCGGCCTCCTCGCGCGACCCCCCGAACGGCATGCGCAAGCTCCTGACGCTCCTGCTTTTCGTAGCCGTGCTCGGCGTCGCCGCAGGCTGCGGCGGGGACGACGACGAGGACGAGCCGGAGGCGGCGCCGACCGGGGCGGCGGACACCGGGGCGGCAGAGGAGCCGGATCCCTGCGCGCCCGACCAGCTCACGCTCGTGAACGAGGGCGTGCTCACGATCGGCACCGACAACCCGGCCTTCCCGCCCTGGTTCCAGGACGCCGAGGGCGCGCCCTGGGACCCGACCGGCGAGCCGACGCAGCAGGGCTACGAGGCGGCCGTCGCCTACGCGGTCGCGGAGGAGCTCGGCTTCACCGCCGAGCAGGTGGAGTGGGTCGTCGTGCCCTTCGCCGCCGCCTTCCGTCCGGGGCCGAAGGACTTCGACTTCGACATCAACCAGATCTCGTACTTGCCGCAGCGAGACGAGGCCGTCGACTTCAGCGACTCGTACTACGACGTCGAGCAGGCAGTCGTCGTGCTCAAGAACTCGGAGTTCGCCGACGCGACGACGCTCGCGGAGCTCAGCGGGGCGAGGCTCGGAGCCCAGGTAGGGACGACGAGCTACGACGCGATCGTCAACACGATCCAGCCGGATCCGGAGCCGTCGGTCTACGACCGCAACGACGACGCCGTCAACGCGCTCCGGAACGGCCAGATCGACGGCATCGTCGTCGACTACCCGACCTCCCTCTTCATCACGGCAGTCCAGGCCCCGAACGCCACGCCGATCGGGCGCCTCCCGGCCGAGGGCCAGGAGTACTTCGGCCTTGTCTTCGAGGAAGGAAACCCGCTCCGCGACTGCGTCAACGAGGCGATTGCGTCCCTGCGGGACGCGGGCACGCTCGACGAGATCGCGCAGGAGTGGATCGAGGGCTCCGCGCCGCCCATCTTGGAGTAGCAACGGCCCCGGGCCGCTCGCGCAGCATCCTCGTCGCGCTCGCGAGCACGATCGTGTTCGCGGTCGTCGCGCTGCTCCTGATCACGAACGCGCCCGGCTGGCCCGAGGTGAAGCGGGCCTTCTTCGACCGCGACGTCTTCCGGGAATCGCTCTCGGTCATCCCCGAGGCCTTCCTCCTCAACGTGAGGATCTTCCTGATCGCCGAGGCCGTCATCCTCGTGGTCGCGCTCGGCCTCGCCGTGGTGCGGAGCCTCCCCGGGCCGGTCTTCTTCCCTCTACGGGCGCTCGCGGTCGCCTACGCGGATCTCTTCCGCGGCGTGCCGACGATCCTCGTCATCTACCTGCTCGGCTTCGGCGTCCCCGCGCTGCAGATCTCGGGGGTGCCCAACGATCCGCTCTTCTGGGGCGTGGTCGCGCTGATCCTCGTCTACTCGGCCTACGTGTCCGAGGTCTACCGCGCCGGCATCGAGTCGGTGCACCCCAGCCAGGAGGCCGCCGCCCGCTCGCTCGGACT
>JBOHAM010000118.1:0-8885 GCA_050697735.1 Gaiellaceae bacterium
CCGGAGCCCACCCTCGCCCTCACCAAGGCTTCCTCAGCCTTGGCTTCGGTCGAGTGCGGACTCCGGCTTGGTGCTCGCGACGCAGAAGCGGGGCAGCATCACCTGGAGAGGCACTAGATGTCCGACGCGCCGCTGCTCGGCGTCGTCGCCGTCGTCGGGTTCCCCAACGTGGGGAAATCCACGCTGGTGAACCGGCTGACCGCGACGCGCGAGGCCGTCGTCTTCGAGACACCCGGCGTGACGCGCGACCGCAAGGAGGTCGTCTGCGAGTGGGCCGGGAAGCGGTTTCTGGTCATGGACACGGGTGGGGTGGACGTCGCCGACCCGACCCCGCTCACGCGGGAGATCGCGGAGCAGGCCCGCCGCGCGGTGGAGGAGGCGGACCTCGTCCTCTTCCTCGTCGACGCGAAGGCCGGCGTGACGCCGGGCGACGAGGAGGTGGCGGAGATCCTGCGGCGCTCCCGCAAGCCCGTGATGGTCGTCGCCAACAAGATCGACGACCCGCGGCGGGACGTCGACGCGCTCGAGTTCCACCGCCTGGGGCTGGGCGACCCCATTCCGCTCTCCTCGCTCCACGGCCACGGAACCGGCGACCTCCTGGACGAGGTGGTCGCCGCGCTTCCCGGCCAGGGGCCGCCGGAGGCGGGGGAGGACGCGATCCGCGTCGCCGTGCTCGGGCGCCCGAACGTGGGCAAGTCGAGCCTCGTCAACGCGCTCGTGGGCGAGGAGCGGGTGATCGTCTCCGACGTCCCCGGGACGACGCGCGACGCGATCGACACGGTGCTCCGCCGCGGTGACACGACCTTCCTCCTCGTCGACACTGCCGGGATGCGGCGCAAGCGGCGGCAGCGGCAGGGCATCGAGTACTACTCCGAGCTGCGCGCGATCAAGGCCGCCGAGCGCGCCGACGTCGCCCTCGTCCTCGTCGACGCGTCCGAGGGCGTCGTCGACCAGGACCTCGCCGTCGCGGACGTGGCTCGCACGGCCGGTTGCTCGACGCTCGTCGTCCTCTCCAAGTGGGATCTTGCGGTCGTGGGCATCGAGGACGTGCGCCCTCGCCTGGAGTCGCGGCTGCGGCAGCGCCCGCCCCTCGTCGCCGTCTCCGCCCGGACCCGGCGCGGCGTCGGCCGCCTGCTCGACCGCGTCGAGGAGCTCTTCGCCAAGCACACGTCGCGAACGCCCACGGGCGAGCTGAACCGCTTCCTCCAGGAGCTGCGCGCCGAGCGGCCGGGCCCGAGCGGCAACGGGCGTCGCCTCAACCTCCTTTACGCGACCCAGGTGAGCGTCCGCCCGCCGCGCTTCCGCGTCTTCGTCAACGATCCCGGGCTCATGACCCGCGACTACGGCTACTGGTTCGAGAACCGCCTGCGCGAGCAGCTCGGACTTGCGGGCGTCCCCGTGGTAGTCGACTTCGTGCGTCGCTCGTGACCGCCACCTTCGAGACGCCGCGGCTCCTCGCCGAGCCGCTCGACCCGGCCGTGCACGAGGAGGAGCTCGCTGTATTGCACGCAGACGAGCGCGTCATGCTGACCATGGGCGGGAGCACGGCGACGCCCGCGGAGAGCCGCGCCTGGATCGAGCGGAACGTCGGGCATGGGGCCGAGCCGGGGCTCGGCATCTTTGTCTTTCGGGAGCGTGGGACGGGCACGTTCGTCGGCCGGGGCGCAATCCGGCGGATCGAGATCGGCGGGCGGGAAGAGGTCGAGGTGGGGTACGCGGTCGCGGCCGACCTCTGGGGCCGCGGGCTCGCCACCGAGATGGCCGAGGGTCTCGTCGCCCACGCCGAGGAGCGCGGCCTCGTCGGTCTCGTCGCCTACACGGAGCCGACGAACGCCGCGTCGCGGCGTGTCATGGAGAAGATCGGCTTCCGCTACGAGCGCGACGTCGAGCACCACGGCCGCCCCCAGGTTCTCTACCGCAGGCGGTCGGGCCCGTGAAGGCCGTCGTGATCGGCGGCGGCTCGTGGGGCTCGGTGTTCGCCGCGCTGCTTGCCGAGCTGGGACACGAGGTCGCGCTCGCCTGCCGGGACGCGGCACAGGCCGAGGCGATCGCCGCGACCGGGCGGAACCCGCGCTACGTGCCCGAGTGCGACCTCTCGGCTGTCCGCGCGACCGTGCTCGCCGGCGCGCCGGTCGCGGGAGCCGACCTCGTCTGCCTCGCCGTGCCGAGCCGCGCCTTCGGGGCCGTGGCCGAGGGGCTGCCGCCGGATGCGCGCCTGCTCGGCCTCGCCAAGGGGCTCGACCCCGAGACCGGGAGCCGGCTCTCGCAGGTGGTCGGCGCGCGGCCCGTGGCGGTGCTCTCCGGCCCCAACCACGCCGAGGAGATCGCGCAGGGCCTGCCCGCCGCCGCCGTGATCGCGAGCGAGGACGAGGCCTTTGCGCTCGAGCTCCAGCACGCGATCATCTCGACCCGCTTCCGTGTCTACGTGAACGCCGACCTCGTCGGCGTCGAGCTCTGCGCCGCCGCCAAGAACGTCATGGCCCTCGCCGCCGGCGGGGTGGACGGGTTCGGCTTCGGCGACAACGCCAAGTCGGCCGTGATCACGCGCGGGCTCGCCGAGATGACCCGGCTGGGCGAGGCCTGCGGAGCGCGTCCCGAGACCTTCGCGGGCCTCGCGGGCATGGGCGACCTGATGGTGACGTGCTTCAGCCGCTACAGCCGCAACCGCCGCGCGGGCGAGCTCATGGCCCGCGGAGCGAGCCCCGAAGAGGCCCAGGGGGAAATCAACATGGTCGTCGAGGGGATCACGACGGCGCCGGTCCTGCGCGACCTCGCGCGCCGCCTGGGGGTGGAGCTGCCCATCACCGAGGCCGTCTGCAGCGTGCTCGAGGGTACGAGCGCCACCGAACTGGTCTCAGGATTGATGAGCCGGAAGCCGACAGACGAGTAGAGTGATCCGGGTGCGCCTGATCGCAGCCCTCCTTGCCGCGCTGACCCTGCCGGTCGTGGCCGCGTGCGGCGGCGGCGAGGGTCCGGGCGGCGCTGCCGAGGCCGTCCCGGCCGACGTGGCGTTCTACGTCGTCGCGGACACCGATGTCGAGAGCGACCAGTGGGAGGCCGTCCAGGAGCTCGCGGCGAGCTTCCCCGGCGGCGAGGACCTGACCGGCCGGATCGTCGAGGAGCTGGAGGCGGAGGGAGAGCTCGACTTCGAGGAGGACGTCGAGCCCGCGCTCGGGCCCGTCGTCGCCTTCGCCGTGCTCGGGCTCGAGCAGGACACCGAGGGCTCCGAGCCCTTCGTGCTCCTGACCCAGCCGGAGGACGCGGCCGCGTTCGCGCGGCTCGTCGAGCGCGAGCCCGAGCCGGGAGTCGTGCGAGAGATCGACGACTGGCAGGTGGCCGCGATGAGCGAAGACGTCCTCGACCGCTTCGAGGCGGCCCTCGACGGCGGCCGGCTCGCGGACTCGGACGGTTTCCAGGACGCGATGGACGGCTTGGACGAAGACGGGCTCGTCACGTTCTACGGAAACCTGGCCCGCGTCGAGGGGGCGGCCGAGGGCGCCGCGTCGGCCCAGCTCGACACCTTCTTCCCGGGCGGCGAGGCGCCGGTCCTCGGCGGCACGGTCCGCGCGGAGGACGACGGCGCGCGCCTCGACGGCCGGCTCGTGTACGCGGAGGAGGTCGAGGGAAGCCCGTTCTCGGTCGATCCCTACGAGGCCGAGCTCCCCGGCGTGGTTCCCGGCGACGTGCTCGCCTACGTCTCCTTCAACGACCTCGAGCAGGCCATCTCCGCCTACCGAGACGCGCTCGCCGAGGGCGAGCCGGAGCTCGAGAGCCAGCTCGGCATGGTCGAGGGCCTCTTCGGCCTCTCGCTCGAGGAGGACATCGCGCCGCTCTTCGCCGGCGAAGGGGCGGTCTACGCCCGGCACGGCGCGCTCATCCCCGAGGTCACGCTCGTCACGCGGATCGAGGACGAGGCGGCGGCCCTCGAGACACTCGACGGTCTGGTCGCCCGGCTCGGCATCTACTTCCCCTTCGCGCGGCCGGAGCGGACCGAGGTGGACGGGGTCGAGGTGCGCGAGATCGCCCTCTCGGCGCCGTTCAAGCTCAGCTACGCCGCGTTCGACGGGCTCCTCGTGGTCACGACCTCCAGCGAGGGAATCGCCGACCTGCGCGAGGACGAAGACCGGCTCGCCGATGCCGACGCCTTCGAGGAGGCGCTCGACCGCGCCGGCGCCCCTGACGAGACCTCCGGCTTCGCCTACGTCGACCTCGAGGAGGCGCTGCCGCTCCTCTTCGGGCTCGCCGAGGCCGGGAACGAGGAGACCGAGGAGGCACGGCGCTACACCGATCCCCTCACGAGCCTCGTCGCCTGGGGCGAGCAGGACGGCGACACGCAGCGCTTCTCGCTCTTCGTCGGCATCGAGTAGCGCGCGCAGCTAGCCTTTCTCCGCTCATGGCAGCACGGGAGTTCGTCTTCACCTCGGAATCCGTGACCGAGGGCCACCCCGACAAGGTGGCCGACCAGGTCTCGGACTCGATCCTCGACGCCGTTCTCACGGACGACCCCGAGGGGCGCGTCGCGTGCGAGACGCTCGTGACCACGGGGCTCGTCGTGGTTGCCGGCGAAATCACCACGGAGACGTACGTCGACATCCCGCGCCTCGTGCGGAACCGGATCAAGGAGATCGGCTACGACCGGGCCAAGTACGGCTTCGACGCCGACACGTGCGGGGTGATCGTCGCCCTCGACGAGCAGTCGCCCGACATCGCCCAGGGCGTGGACAGCTCGTACGAGATGCAGCACGGCGACGACGACCCGCTCGACCGGATCGGTGCCGGCGACCAGGGGATGATGTTCGGCTACGCGTGCACCGAGACCGAGGAGCTGATGCCGCTCCCGATCACGCTCGCACACAAGATCGCCAAGCGGCTCTCCGAGGTGCGCAAGGCGCAGATCCTCCCGTACCTGCGGCCGGACGGGAAGTCCCAGGTCACCGTTCGCTACGAGGTCGACGAGCACGGCCGCCAGCGGCCGGTCGAGGTCGAGCGCGTGCTCGTCTCGACGCAGCATCGCGACGGGCTCGACGAGGAGGCGCTGATCAAGCCGGACCTGATCGAGCACGTCCTCCATCCGATCCTTCCGCGCGACCTCTACGACGAGCGCCGGTTCGAGGAGCGTGACTTCGTGCTCGTGAACCCGACCGGGAAGTTCGTCCTCGGCGGCCCGATGGGGGACACGGGCCTGACCGGGCGGAAGATCATCGTCGACACGTACGGCGGCTCGGCGCGCCACGGCGGGGGCGCCTTCTCCGGGAAGGACCCCACGAAAGTCGACCGCTCGGCCGCCTACGCGGCGCGCTACGTGGCGAAGAACATCGTCGCCGCCGGCATCGCCGACCGCTGCGAGCTGCAGGTGGCGTACGCGATCGGCGTCGCGCATCCGGTCTCGATCGAGGTCGAGTGCTTCGGCACGGAACGGATCCAGCTCACGCGCATCGAGGAGCTCGTCCGCGAGCACTTCGATCTGCGGCCGGGCGCCATCCTGCGCGACCTCGACCTGCGCCGGCCCATCTACGCGAAGACGGCCGCCTACGGGCACTTCGGCCGCGCCGAGCACGACTTCACGTGGGAGCGCACGGACAAGGCGGACGCGCTCCGGGCCGCCGCCGGCACGACCGAGCTCGCCGCCTCCTAGTTCCAGGACCGGATCTCGCGGGTACCTTGTCAGCATGAGCGTCGTCACGCCAGAACGCAGCCCGCGTGCGCCGGAGCAGCCGCCTGCGTACCCGCCTCCTCCGCCGCCGGAGCGCCCGCGGCGGGACGTTCCCTGGGGCCTGATCGCGCTGGCCGTGATCGTCCTCGCGACCGTCTGGATGGTCGATCGCGTCGCCGGCTTCCTGCCCGACTTCGACAACCCGTTCGCCAGCGAGACGGTGGATCGCAGCGGCCCTGCCGTCCTCCTCACCATCCGTGACATCGGCGAGTATCGGGCCGCGACCGGGGACTTCGAGGTGATCGTCGACCTCGAGCAGGACACAGGACTACCCGACGAGCTCCTCGGCGAGCGGACGCTCTTCGTCGCCGCCGGCTCCGTCGACGCGGGCGTCGACCTCGGCGTGCTCGACGAGGACGCCGTCGAGATCTCCGACGACCGCCGCTCGGCGACGATCACGCTCCCGCCGGCACGCCTCTTCGAGCCCGTGGTCGACCAGGAGCGCAGCTACGTCTACGAGCGCGAGCGCGGTTTCTTCAACCGGGTGGGCGACTTCTTCTCCGACGACGCCGGGTCGGAGCGCGAGGTCAACCTCCTGGCCGAGCAGAAGCTCCGCGAGGCCGCCCAGCGCGGGGCCGGCCTCGTCCCGCGCGCCGAGGAGAACACCCGCGAGATGCTCACGAGCCTCCTCCGCGCCCTCGGCTACACGGCCGTCGACATCCGCTTCGAAAGCGCGAGTAACCGCTAGGCGGCCGGGCGGACGAAGAGGCCCGCGGCGGCCTTCTCGCCGATCGCGCGCTCGTCGCCGTTCACGGTGACCGCGAACTGGCCGGCGGCGGGCTCGGCGCGCCGGAGCTCGACGCTCGCTCCGGGCACGAGGCCCTCGTCGTAGTACCAGTGGAGCAGGTCGCCGTCGTGCTCGGCGAGGCGGACGATCTCCGCCCGCGTGCCCGCCTCGAGATCGGCGAGGGGCTTCAGCTCGAGGTTCTCGGCCTGCTCGAAATCGGTGTCGACCGGCCAGCCGTGCGGGCAGCGGTCCGGATCCCCGAGCTGCTTCGCGATGCGCTCCACCATCTCGTCGGTGAACGTGTTGCCGAGCACGTCGGCCTGCTCGTGGGCCTCGGCGGCCGTGTAGCCCATGAAGTCCGTGAGCAGCCGCTCGATGATGCGGTGGCGGCGGACGACGCGCTCGGCGACCCGGCGGCCGTCGGCGGTGAGGATGGCTTCCTTGTGCTCGCCGCGCTCGACGAGCCCTTCGGCCTCGAGCCGCTTCAGCATCTCCCCGGCAGAGGCGCGGGAGACGCCCAGCATGTCCGCCACGCGTACGGCAAGCGTCGGCGATCCCTTCGTCTCCGGCCGGTACTCCCCGATCGGGAAGGCCAGGAAGTAGATCGTCTCGAGGTAGTCCTCGACGGAGTGCCCAGCCGCCATGTCCGGGAGAATCTTACCTGTGGCCCGGTTCGCCTCCGTCGTGCCGCTCGTCCAGGCACGCGCCGTCGCGCGACCCTTCACGTACCTCGCGGACGGGCTGGAGAAGGGGGACGTGGTCTCCGTCCGCTTCGGCCGCGCGCGGAGGCGCGGGGTGGTCGTGGGCCTCGAGGACGAGGCGCCGGCCGACGTCGAGCCGGTCGCCGTCGAGTCGGTGCTCGGCGCGGTCCCGGAGCCGCTCGTCGACCTGGCGCTCTGGATCGCGGACTACTACGGGTCGACCCCGGCCCGCGCGCTCGGGCTCGTCGCGCCGGCCGTTCGCGCCCGGCGGGCCGGGGCGAGACGGCGCCGGCGCGAGGAAGACCTTCCCGGGGAGGGGCCGCCGGAGGCGCTGAGCCCGGGCCAGGCCGAGGCGCTGGCGCGCATCGGCGAGGCCATGGATCGCGGCGGCGGCGCGCTCCTCCTGCACGGGGCCACCGGAAGCGGGAAGACCGAGGTCTACCTGCGCGCCTGCGAGGAGGCGCTCGCCCGCGGACGGGGCGCCGTCGTGCTCGTGCCCGAGATCGCGCTCACGCCGCAGGCGCTCGGCCGCTTCCGCGCGCGCTTCGGGAGCCGGGTGGCCGTGCTCCACTCGGGCCTCACCGAGGCGGAACGGCGCGACGAACGCGAGCGCATCGCGAGCGGCGAGGCGCCGATCGTCGTCGGGGCGCGCTCCGCCGTCTTCGCCCCGGTGCCGCGGCTCGGGCTCATCTGTGTCGACGAGGAGCACGACGCCTCCTACAAGCAGGAGTCCGACCCGCGCTACGACGCGCGCACCGTCGCCGCCAAGCGGGCCGCGCTCGAGGGAGCGGTGGCCGTCTACGGAAGCGCAACGCCGCGGCCGGAGAGCTGGCACCGGCTCGAGCGCCTGAGCCTCGGAGGCCGCCTCGCGGGGCCCCTGCCGCCGGTGCGCGTCGTCGACCTGCGCCGGGAGGCCGGCTACCCGCTCTCGGCGCCGCTCCTCGCCGAGCTGGGCAAGCTCGCCGACCGGGGCGGCAAGGCGATCCTGCTCCTGAACCGCCGCGGCGTCGCTCCCGCGCTCCACTGCCGGGCGTGCGGGCTGACCCTGCGCTGCCCGTCCTGCGACGTCGCCCTCACGCTCCACGGCGACGACCTCCTGCACTGCCACCACTGCGGCCGGCGCGAGCCCGCGCCCGAGCTCTGCCCCGCCTGCGGAGCGGCCGAGGTCGCCCGGCTCGGCGCCGGTACAGAGAAGCTGGAGGCCGAGCTCGCTGCGCGCGTGCCGGAGCTCGAACGCTTCCGACTCGACGCGGACGCGGCCGGCCACCCGGGGAAGCTTGCGGAGATCCTCGGCAGCTTCGCCGCCTGCGAGCGCGGCGTCCTGCTGGGGACGCAGATGGTCGCCAAGGGCCACCACTTCGCGGGCGTGGCGCTCGCCGCCGTGGTGGACGCGGACACGGCGATGGCGCTGCCCGACCTCCGGGCCGAGGAGCGGACGTTCCAGCTCGTGACGCAGCTCGCGGGCCGCAGCGGCCGCGACGCGCCCGGGCGTGTCCTCGTCCAGACCTACCAGCCGGACTCCCGGCCGATCGTGCTCGCGGCGCGCCACGCAGTCGAGGAGTTCCTCGCCGGGGAGCTGGAGCGCCGGCGCGAGCTCGGCTACCCGCCGTTCCGCCACCTCGTCCGGGTGGCGGTCGCCGGCCTCAGCGCCTCCGGGCCCGCGCGGCTCCTCGCCGAGGTGCGGGCCGGCCTCGCGGGCGCGGTCGCCGACGGCGACCTGCTTGGCCCCGCGCCGCTTCTGCGC
>JBOHAM010000119.1:0-4700 GCA_050697735.1 Gaiellaceae bacterium
TCGGCGGGCGGCGTCCCGGCCGAGCCGAAGTAGTGGGAGATCGGCGCCAGCGCGCGGAGGACCTCGTCGCCCTCGGCGACGCGAACTTCCACCGTCACACCTTCTCCAGCGGCGCGTACTCGAGCATCAGCCGCCGCTCGGCGCCGTCCTGGGCGAAGCGCACGGTGACGGTGCCGTCGCCGCTCATCCCGACGACCACGCCCTCGCCGAGGGTCGAGTGGCGGACGCTGTCGCCGGTCGCGAGGCTCGGCACCGGCCCGCGCGCAGCCAGGGAGGCACGCGGAGCACCGTACCCCGACCACGACGTCGGGCGGAGGCGCTCGCGCTCGATCTCGTCCTCGGGCAGCTCTTCGAGGAAGCGGCTCGGGCTGCGGTAGTCCCGCCCGCCCCAGAGCGAGCGGGAAGCGGCGTGCATGAGCATCAGCCGCTCCTGCGCGCGCGTGAGCCCGACGTAGGCGAGCCGCCGCTCCTCCTCGACGCCCTGCTCCTCGACCGAGCGCGCATGCGGGAAGACCCCCTCCTCCATGCCGACGAGGAAGATGGCGCGGAACTCGAGGCCCTTCGCGTTGTGGAGCGTCATCAGCGTGACGAGGCTCTGCTCCTCCTCGATCTGATCCTGGTCGGAGAAGAGCGAGATCTGCTGCAGGAACTCGGAGAGGCCCGGCTCGGGCGCGGATTCCTGGTACTCGCGCGTGACGCCGACGAGCTCCATCAGGTTCTCCTCGCGACCCTGGGCCTCGACCGTCCGCTCCGCCCGGAGCGCCTCCAGGTAGCCGCTGCGCTCGAGCACGTCCTCGAGGAGCTCGGGCACGGGCCGCTCCAGCGCGCCGGCCATGAGCGACTGCATGAGCGTGTGGAAGCGCTGCACGGCCTTGAGCGGCGCGGCGCCGACGCCAGCCTCCTCCGCGCGGCCGAAGGCCTCGAAGAGCGAGATCCCCTGCGCGTCGGCGAACGCCTGGATGCGCGCGATCGAGGCGTCGCCGATCCCGCGACGCGGCCGGTTGGCAATTCGCCCGAGGGAAACACCGTCGAACGGGTTGTCGATCACCTGAAGGTAGGCGATTGCGTCCTTCACCTCGGCGCGCTCGTAGAAGCGCGGGCCGCCGATCACCTGGTAGGGGATCTCCTGGCGGACGAGCACGTCCTCGAGCACGCGCGACTGCGCGTTCGTGCGGTAGAAGACCGCGATCTCGGCGCCGGCGAGGCCCTGGTCGACGAGGCCGGCGATCTCGGCGGCGACGTAGCGCGCCTCGGCGTGCTCGTCCTCCACCTCGACGACCTGCACGGGATCGCCCTCGCCGAGCTCGCTGAAGAGGTTCTTCGGCTTGCGCTCGCGGTTGTGGGAGATGACCGCGTTCGCGGCGCGGAGGATCGCGTTCGTGGAGCGGTAGTTCTGCTCGAGCGCGATCGTCTGCGCGCCGCCGAAGTCGCGCTCGAACTCGAGGATGTTGCGGATGTCGGCGCCGCGGAAGGCGTAGATGGACTGGTCGGGGTCGCCGACCGCGAACACGTTCCCGTGCGTGCCCGCGAGCAGCTGGAGGAGCCGGTACTGCGCGTGGTTCGTGTCCTGGTACTCGTCCACGAGGACGTAGCGGAAGGCCTTCTGCCACTTCTCGCGGGCCTCGGGGAAGCGCTCGAGGATCTCGACGGTCTGCATGATCAGGTCGTCGAAGTCCATCGCATTCGAGGCGTGGAGCCGCCTCTGGTAGCGCTCGTACACGGCCGCGACGGTCTGCTCGTAGAATGAGCCGACGCGGTTCGCGTACTCGTCCGGGCCGACGAGCTGGTTCTTCGCGTTCGAGATCTGGGAGTGGATGCCGCGGGGGACGAAGCGCTTCGGGTCCCAGCCCTCCTCCTCGACGATCGCCTTGACGACGCGCACCTGGTCGGCCTGGTCGTAGATGGTGAAGTTGGACTTGTAGGCCAGGCGCGGCGCCTCGCGGCGGAGGATGCGGCCGCAGGCAGCGTGGAAGGTCATCACCCACATGCGCGGGGCGACCTCGCCCAGCGTCGCCTCCAGGCGGCGCTTCATCTCCCCTGCCGCCTTGTTCGTGAAGGTGATGGCGAGGACCTCGTTCGGCTTCACCCCACAGGCGGTGACGAGGTGCGCGATGCGATGCGTCAGCACGCGCGTCTTCCCGGAGCCGGCTCCGGCGACGACCAGAACCGGGCCCTCGGTCGCGAGGACGGCCTCGCGCTGGGCCGGGTTGAGGTCGGAGAGGTACTGCTCGGGCGACGTCACGGCCATGGGGTCGATGGTATCCGTCTGCGCCCGCGCTCTCGGAGGCGCTCGCGGGGCGTTACGAGGTCGTGACGGGTCGCTCGCGACCGACTCCGCGGCGAGCTCCCGCTCTCCGGCGCCCCCATGCCTCCGTCGACCGCGCCGACCCTCAGGGCCTCCGCGTCCGGCTCGAATAGCGGGGCCGTGACCCGAGCGGCCACGGACTGGCCTGGCCCCGGGGCGTGGCCGGCAGGGACAGGCTCGCCTAGAAGAAGAACTGGCGCCAGGCGGTCCACCAGTCCTCGGCGCGGGAGGCGATGGTGACCGGATCGACGATCTCGACGCCGTGGCGGAAGCGATACCGGGCGACGAGATCCGGGGTGGTGAAGACGGCCTGGATCTCGCAGGGCTTGCCGGGGTCGTAGGGCGGGACGCTGTCGCGCTTCTCGACGGCCTCCTTCGCCGCGGTCTCGATCAGCGCGCGAGCGCGAACTGGGGGCAGGTGGCGCGCGCTGTTGCGCCCGAGAGCCTGCTTGACGGCTACGGTCACCAGCTCGGGCCCGAGAAGCTCGGTCGCCTCGCTGCAGACCACGTCGTCGCCGGTGACGAGTACGACCGGGCAGCCCCACGTCCCGCAGAGCGCAGCGTTGATCCCGGTCTCGCCGACCGAGACCCCGTTGAAGCGCAGGTCGCGGTAGTCACGGCCGGAGATGGTGTGGCTCATGACCCCGCGGTCGGCGCCGGACTTCGCGTGCATCGCGATGAAGAGGGCGGCGTCGCAACCCTGCTCCAGGAACTCGGTGTACTCGGTCCACTCGTCCTGGACGACCCACTCGCAGGCGGGGTCGAGCAGCTCCGGGACGAGCGAGTTGAAGGTCCAGCCCTTGCCTGCGCCGTGACAGTCCATGACGACGATCTCGGTCGCACCGGCGGCCTTCGCGCCGCGCACGGCCGCATTGATCTCCTCCGTGTAGAGCTTGCGCGCCTCCTCGTAGAGCGACTCGCCGCCGTCGACCTGCTCCCACTTGACGACGCCCGAGACGCCCTCCATGTCGCTGATCACGATGACCTTCATCTCAGCCTCCGGTTCGCGCCGCGAGCGCCGCTTCCACCCAGGCGGCGGCTTGTCCGAGCGCCTCGGTGTCGGCGGACTTGAGGACGACCTCGACCTCGGGCCCCGTGTCCAGGAAGGACGGGTAGCTACCGACCGTGACCGCCGGATGGAGCCGGGTCGCCTCCTCCAGCACCGACACGATCTGCCCCTCCCCGGTCGCGTAGCGACGCCGCCAGGCGCCGATCGGGGCGCCGCGGAAGCGCTCGGCCAGTGTCTCGAACATCGCCTTCATCTCGCGGGGAAGCCCAGGGAGGACGTGGACGTTTCCGAGGACGAAGCCGGGCGCGCCGCCGAGCGGGTTCTCGAGCGGGACGGCGCCCTGCGGGATGCGGGCCCATTTCGCCGCGTAGTCCCCGAGGCCGCGCGGCCCGAAGCGCTCCCGCAACGTCCGGGCCAGGTCGGGCATCTCCTCGGTTGGGACGCCGAATGCCTCGGCGACGGCCTCGCGCGTCAAGTCGTCCGGAGTCCCGCCGAGCCCGCCCGTGACGATGACGACGGTCACGCGGCCCATCTCGGCGCGCAGGAACCCGGCGACGTCCTCCACCGAGTCGCGCACGGAAGCGAGCAGGCGCACCTCCAGCCCGAGCTCGGCCAGCCGCCGCGCCAGCCAGGACGCGTTCGTGTTCTCGACGTCGCCGCAGACGATCTCGTTCCCGACCGTGAGCACGACCGCGGTGGCCCCTGGCGTCATGCGCGCGAGTATAGGAGGACGTTGACTGCCCGCATGACCGCCGTGCCGTCGAGCCAGTCGACGACGGTGACGCCGCCGAAGTCCAGTCCGAAGCGGAAAATCGCGCGCTCCGGCAACTCGAGGACCTCCGCGAGCACGACGCGAACCACGCCGCCGTGCGCCACCACGGCGACGGCGTCTGCCTCGTGCCGCTCGCGGATCCGGGCGACGGCGGAGAGCACCCGGCTGCGGAGGTCGGCAAAGCTCTCGCCGCCGGGAAACGTCACCTGCGTCGGCCGCTCCATCCACTCGCGGTAGAGCGCCGCCCACCTGCGGCGGATCTCGTCGAAGGTCAGGCCCTCGAGCTCGCCGAAGTCGATCTCAAACAGGCGGTCGTCGACCACCGGCGCGAGCCCCTGCGGCGACGCGACGGCCACGGCGGTGTCGAGCGCCCGAGTCGACGGGCTCGAGTAGACCGCGGCGAGCGGAGTGGCGGCCAGCGCCGCGCCGAGCTCCTCGGAGCGGCGACGACCTTCCGCGGAGAGCCCCACGTCGAGCCGGCCATAGCAGCGTCCCTCCGCGGATGTGTCCGTCTCGGCATGGCGGACGAGGACGAGGCGGGTCGCCGCACCGCGGTCCGGGAGCACGGGCATCAGCGCGAGGCCGCCGCGGCCACGAGCGCGGCGGTCGTCGCC
>JBOHAM010000120.1:0-6829 GCA_050697735.1 Gaiellaceae bacterium
GTAGCGCCCGTCGAGCGGGCGTGGAGCTCCCGTAGGCGCGTCACCTCGGCGGCGTCGGGGCCGTGGTTGTCCGGCCCGGGCGTCTCCAGGATCATCGGCAGCCCCTGGAGGCGCGGGTGCGCCAGGAAGACGCCGAGGCCCTCGCCCATCTCGCCCGAGCCGACGTTGGCGTGGCGGTCCCGGTTCGACCCGAGCGGCGCCGCGGCGTCGTTCACGTGCACGCAGCGCAGGCGGTCGAACCCGATGCGATCGTCGACCTCGGCCAGCGCGGCGTCGAGCGCGGCGGCGTCCGTGACGTCGACGCCCGAGACCCACAGGTGGCAGGAGTCGAGGCAGACGCCGAGCCGAGCGTGACGCCCGAGGCGGTCGACGAGGAGAGCGAGCTCGTCCACCGAGCGCCCGATCGTGTCGCCGGCCCCGGCCGAGTTCTCGAGCAGGAGCCAGGCCGGGCCGCTCGATTCGCACGCCGCAAGCGCCTCCTCGAGCGCGGGCACGGCCCGCTCGAGCCCGGCCTCTAGGCCCGCACCCAAATGCGAGCCGACGTGGAGAACGACCCCGTCGGCCTCGATCGCGCATGCCACGCCGACGGTGTGGAGGAGCGAGGCGCGCGACTTCTCCCAGACCGTCTCGTCCGGGCTCGCGAGGTTGATGAGGTAGAGCGCGTGGCACACGGCGGCGGCGATGCCCTCCTCCGCCCGGCGCTCCTTGAAGCGCTCGAGGTTCTCGGGCGGGTGGTTGGTCGGGCGCCAGGCGCGGGGGCTCTGCGTGAACACCTGGACGGCCTCGGCGCCGCGCTCCACCGCCCGGTCGATCGCCGTGTGGATCCCACCGGCGGTGGAGACGTGGGCCCCGGCGATCACCGCACTACGATAGCCGCATGCCTGCACGCGTTCGGTTCGCCCCGAGCCCGACCGGGCTCCTCCACATCGGCGGGGTCCGCACCGCGCTCTTCAACTGGCTCTTCGCGCGCTACGCAGGCGGTGAGTTCCTGCTCCGCATCGAGAACACGGACACGAGCCGGGAGGTCGAGGAGTCGGTGGAGCAGATCCAGCGTTCGCTTCGCTGGCTCGGTCTGGACTGGGACGGGGAGGTCGCGTTCCAGCTCGACGGGCTCGCGCGCCACCAGGAGGCGGCGCGGACGCTGCTCGCCGAGGGGCACGCCTACGAGGACGAGGGCGCGATCCGCTTCCGCATGCCGGACGAGGGCGCGACGGTCTGGGAGGACGCGATCAAGGGGGCGATCACCTACCCGAACGAGAAGCTGGAGGACCTCGTGCTCCTGCGCTCCGACGGCCGGCCGACGTACAACCTGGCCGCCGCCGTCGACGACGCCGACTCCGGGATCACGCACGTCATCCGGGGCGAGGACCACGTCCCGAACACGCCGAAGCAGATCCGCATCCTCGACGCCCTCGGCCGCGACCTGCCCGTCTACGCCCACGTCCCCAACGTCTTCGGCACGGACGGCCGCAAGCTCTCCAAGCGCCACGGCGCCGTCTCGGTGGAGGAGTTCCGCGCGGACGGCTACGTCGCGCCGGCGCTCATGAACTACCTCGCACTGCTCGGCTGGAGCTACGACGACCGCACGACGGTCATGTCCCGCGACGAGCTCGTCGAGCGCTTCACGCTCGAGCGCGTCGGCTCGAGCCCCGCCACGTTCGACTACGAGAAGCTCGCCTGGCTGAACGGCGTCCACCTGCGCGAGCTGACGGTGGAGGAGTACGCGGCGGCGCTCGTGTCCTACCTCGCCGAGACGGGCTTCGAGGGCGACGAGGAGACGATCCGCGCGTCCGCGCCGCTCGTGCAGGGGAAGATCGGGCGGCTCGGCGAGTACCCGCAGTTTGCCGGCTTCCTCTTCCGCCGCGTGGAGCCGCCGCCGGAGCTGCTCGACGGCGCGGGAGACGTCCTCGCTCGGGCACGCGAGACACTCGCGGAGGTGAAGCCGTTCACAGCCGCGGCGATCGAGGGGGCGCTCCGCGCCTTCGCCGAGGAGCTGGAGCTGAAGCCGCGGCAGGCCTTCGGCCCGATCCGGGCGGCGGTCACGGGCTCGAAGGTCTCGCCAGGGCTCTTCGAGAGCCTCGAGCTGCTCGGCCGGGAGGAGTCGCTCGCGCGGCTCGACGCCGCGATCGCCGTCGCCGCCTAGTACTACTAGGGCCGGTAGAGGACGAAGCCGCCCGCGAAGAGGGCGAGGCCGGCGGCCCAGACGGGCCAGGCGGCGAGCACGGCGCCCGCCGTGAAGAGGAAGGCACCCCCGATCACGAGCCCGGTCGCGACGAGGGCCGAGATGGAGGGAAGCTCGCGGGCGCGCCGCCGCCGCGGTGCCGGCTCCGCGTCCCCGTCCGAGCCGATCGTGACCGTCGCGCGCTCGATCGCGCGGAGGCGTGCCAGACGAACGCGGAAGAGCGCCCCTCGCCACTCCGGCAGGAGGGGGTCGACGAGGTCGTAGTCGCCGGCCTCGAGGACGTGCCCGACCTCGGCGGTGATGTCCCGCGCCTCTGCCAGCGAGGCCACGAGCTCCTCGTGCAGCTCCTCGGCGCCGCGCGGCGGGTCGATCCCCACCGCGAGCTCCGCGCCGGCGTGCAGGCCGTACTGGAGGTGGGGGAGCTCGTCGAGGAACTCGTCGGTGGCCGCCTCGGCCGGCGACTCCGCCACGCGCTCGAGGCGGACCAACGCCGCGCCGACGCGCTCCCAGAGATGCGAGACCGCCGCCGTGTAGCCGTGCGGCTCTCCCCTCCGAACCGTCCGCTCCATCCGGGCGCATAATACGCAGATACACTCAGCGTGGATGGACGCCCAGGTCCTCCCGCTGGTGGTCGTCGCCGACGACGACGACGCAATCCGCCTCCTCTGCCGCCTGAACCTCGAGCTCGAGGGCTACCGAGTCGAGGAGGCAGCCAGCTCGGAAGAGCTGGCGCGCCTGACCAATGCCGAGGACGTGGCGCTCGTGATCCTCGACGTCCACCTCGGCGCCGACGACGGGCTCGAGGTCGCGCGCGAGCTGCGCGAGCGCCGGCCTGGCATCCCGATCGCCTTCCTCTCGGGGAGCGTCGACTTCGGCGAGCGTGCGCGGGCCCTCGCCGATGCGTCGATCCGCAAGCCCTTTACGCTCGAGGACCTGATCGGGACGGTGCACCGGCTGGCTCGGGGGCCGGCTCCTCAGCCTCCGCGTCCGGCCGCGAGCTCCTGATCTCGGCCTCGGCGCCGCGCACGTGCCCGCGCCAGCGGAGCGTGCCGAGCATGAGCAGGATGGCGGCGAACCCGAGCGTGACGTTCACGACCGTGACCACGAGCTGCTGGCCGAAGCTGAACGCCAGGATCGTGCTGGACGCGGCGGCGCCCGCGAGGGCGAAGACGAGGATCGCCTGCTGCGTCCCCGCGCCGCCGGGCGTGAACGGGAGCATCGTCGAGAGGCCGCCCACGACGAGCACGGCGAGCGTCGTCTCCACGGTCGCGTCGACGTGGAACGCGCGCAGGAAGAAGAACGTCGAGGCGATCCGCGCCACCCAGCTCGCGGCCTGCCAGGACACCACCTCGCGGAAGTAGACGCGGCGGTCGCGGAGGATGGCGAAGCCCTGCGTCACCTTCTGCCTGAACGCGGTCACGTGGCGGGAGGCCCAGCCGATCAGCAGGATCAGGCCGCCGAGGAGCACGCAGCCCAGGAACGCCGCGATCCGCGGGTGCTCGACGACGAACGTCCAGTCGAAGGCCGGGATCCGCGGCAGGTCGGGCAGGCCGGGGAGGAGCCCCATCTGCACGGCCCAGAGGAACAGGATCGCGGCGAAGACGAAGTCGAAGAGCGTCTCGACGACGAGGCTGGAGGTCAGGGTCGGATAGGTCGAGCCGTCGATGCGGTGCTTCGCCAGGTACAGCTTGACCACGTCCCCGCCGCGTGCCGGGACGATCGCGTTGACGCCCACGCCCGCCATGTACGCCCCGAAGACGCTGCGGTAGGGAACGCGCGTGCCCGGATACGCGGCCCGGATGATGTTCTGCCACCCGCGCACCCGTAGAACGAGGCGCAGCAGGTGGAAGAGGACGGCGAGCGCGAGGGCGCCCCAGGCCACCGCGGCGAGGGCTTCGAAGAACGCCTCCGAGGCGTCGAGGAATCCGCGTACGTCGTCCACGCCCTGACGATAGCGCCGCCCCTCCCCGGGGACCGCCGAGGCGTGCTACGCCGCGCTCGGCCCGGCGCGCTCGCGCTCCTCCAAGCGGTCGCTCAGGCGCTGGTAGAAGAAGCCCCCGAGCAGAAGCAGCGCGCCGACTGCGAGGAAAGAGAGCGCGCGGGCGAGCGAGCTCAGGGTCGTCAGGTCGTAGAGGAAGAGCTTGACGAGGCTGATGCCGAAGAGGGCGAAGCCGGCGAGGCGCAGCGGGCGCGAGCGGCGCAGGAGGCCGAGCGTCAGGAGCCCGAGCCCGATCGCGCCCCAGACGGCGCTCACAGCGGTGTGGCCGCGCTGGAAGTCGGTCTCGACGGACGCGCCCGAGAAGCGCTCGGCAGCGTCCAGGATCCCGAGCGAGAGCGCGTAGAGCGCGAGGATCCCGGCGCCCGCGAGCGCGAGCGACCGGAACCACGGCTGCCATGAGCGGATCGCTCCCAGGAGCCCCGCGAGGGTGATCGGCTGGCTCCACGAGAACGGCGGGCGGTGCTCGGGGAGCGGATGCCGCGCGGCGAGGCCGAAGACCAGCGCCGCGAGCGCGGTGAGGATGAGCGCGGGGACTCCGTCACCGGGGTGCTGCGCCGCCACGAAGAAGTCGCGCGGAGGCGCCTCGAGCGCCAGGGTGTAGGCGACCGCAGTCAGCAGGTAGGCCGCGGACGCAGCCTGGAGACGGATCTCGCGAACGGCGAGGGCGAGCACGGAGAGGAGCGCCGAGCCGGCCGAGAGGGCGAGCACGAGCCAGACGCTCTCCAGAAGGAGGAACAGGGCGGCGCCGGCTATGAGCAGGGCGAGCGCCCAGAGGAGGGTGGCCAGGTCCCGCAGGAGCGGTGTCCGGAAGACGACGGCCGCGAGCCCCGTGCACGGGAGCGCCAGCAGGAGGAGCGCCCCGCCGGTGACATCGACCCCGTGCCACGTGCCGCCCGCCAGCACGACGATTCCGGCGGCGGGGAGCGCTGCGCCGACGAGGACGGCCGCCGCCGCCTCGGGGCGGAGGAAGCTCCAGCGGCGCGCCCCGAGGCGCTGGTATTCGAAGCCGGTGAGCAGGGCGCCCGCGCCGACGAGCAGGAAAACGAGGCCGAGGCGCGTGCCGCCCAGCTCGCCGTTGTCGTAGGCGACGGCCTTGAGGACGGCGGCGCCGGTCCAGCCGAGGCCGCCGAACGCGAGCTCGAGGCGCCGCCGGCGCATTCCGACTTCGACGAGCGCCAGGCCGATCAGCGCCCAGAGCGCGCTGACGGCGACATGTCCGCGCTCGAAGCGCAGCTCGCGCCCGTCCTCGGCGATCCACAGGGCGAGCTCGAGCAGGCCGAGCGAGGCGGCGTACGCCACCAGCGTTCCCGCCAGCCAGACGTAGGCGGGGCAGAGGCGGCGGACGAGCGCGACGGCGTCGCTCAGGAACGTGGCGACTGGACCTTCGCCCGAGGCCCGCTCGTACGGGCGGCGCACGAACCACGCGAGCGCGAGCGATCCGAACGCGACGGCGAGCACGCTCGGGGCGCCGGACGCCGGGTGAGCGCTGAGCTCGAAGAGGTCGGCGAGCGGCGCCTCGTGCCCGAGCGTGTAGAAGAACGCCAGGGCGAGGTATGCGACCGCCGAGAGCCCGAAGCGCCGTTCGCGCGACGCCTCGCCGAGCCACGCGAGCACCGCTGCCTCCGCCGCCCAGGCGAGCGCCAGCCAGCCGCCGCCGAGGAGCTCGGCCCCGGCCACCGCGGCGACGGCCAGGCCGATCGCCCACAGGAGGCTCGAGAAGTCGCGCGTCCGGTGGAAGAAGACGGCGCCGAGCGCGAGGTGGGCGGCGGCGACTGCCAGGAGGGCGAGGCCCTCCTGGCTCACGCGGCCGGTGGAGCCGTCGAAGAGCTGGGCGAAGGCGCCGCAGGCGAGCGCCGCGGCCGCGAGGACGATCGTCGCCCCGAGGGGGTCGAGGCGTCCGCGGTCGCTTCTCTCCTGCAGGCGGACGGCCGTTGCGACGAGGAGCCCCCAGAAGACGGCGACGAGCCCGACGACCTCCCACTCGGTCGCCTCGCTCTGTGCGGCGAGGCCCGCAACCTGCGGGAACGACGCCGCCAGGCCTGCCAGGAGCAGGGCCCGCCAGCCCTCTCGGAACGCCACGATCGCCGTGGCCGCGTAGACGATGGCGACGAAGCTCGTCCCCACGAAGGAAAGCTCGCCGTCTTCCACGAGCGTCATGAGCGGGACGAGCAGCGCGCCGACGAGGCCCAGTCCGGCGACGAGCTCCGCCGACCACGCGACCGCCACGGCCGTCGCCGCGGCGGCGATGCCGGCCGCGGCGACGAGTGCCCAGACGTCCGGCACGAAGCCGTAGAGAGCGCTTGCCGCGAGCAGCGTCGCGTAGCCGCCGGCGATGCCGGCTCCGACCGCCGCGAGGGCGGCGTACGTCGCCCCGTAGCGGTGCCGCAGCCAGAAGCCCGCGGCGAACACGGCGACGGATGCCGCCGCGCCGAAGCCGACCCGCAGCTCGGCATTGATCCAGCCCCGGTTCACGGCGAGGACGAAGAGGAAGACGATGCCGAGCACCGTCACGATGCCGCCCGCCCAGGCGAGGCCGAGCGCCCCGAGGAGCTTCGAGAGGTCGATCTCCCGCCGGGGTGCGGCGGGAGCCGTCGCCGCGGTGCGCGAGGCCACCGGGCGCGGCGGGGGTGCGGGCGCCGGGGCGGGCC
>JBOHAM010000121.1:0-5018 GCA_050697735.1 Gaiellaceae bacterium
CTGGGAAGGCTTCGGCGCCGAGCCGAAGCGCCGCATCCTGCTGGGGACGTACGCGCTCTCGGCCGGCTACTACGAGGCCTACTACGGCCAGGCGCAGAAGGTGCGCACCGTGATCGCGCAGGAGCACGCGGCGGCCTTCGAGCGCTTCGACCTGCTCGTGAGCCCGACGTCGCCCACGGTCGCGTTCCGCATCGGGGAGAAGGCGGAGAACCCGCTCGCCATGTACCTCTCGGACCTGCTCACGATCCCGGCGAACATGGCCGGCCTGCCGGGCCTCTCGATCCCCTGCGGGCTCTCGGAGGGACTGCCAGTCGGGCTGCAGCTGATCGGGCCGCAGTTCTCGGAGAACACGCTCTTCCGCGTCGGACACGCCCTCGAGACCGCGCTCGACTTCGACTACGTCCCGGAACGCCTCCGTTGAACACGAACGGTTGGGAGCCGGTCGTCGGCCTCGAGATCCACGTCCAGCTCAAGACGCGGACGAAGATGTTCTGCCGCTGCGAGAACATCTGGGGCGAGGAGCCGAACACGCGGACGTGCCCGGTCTGCCTCGCGCACCCCGGGGCGCTGCCTGTCCCGAACCGGACGGCGATCGAGTGGACGGTGAGACTGGGCCTCGCGCTCGGCTGCGAGATCGCGCCGCGCGCGCTCTTCCACCGCAAGAACTACTTCTATCCCGACCTCCCGAAGGGCTACCAGATCTCCCAGTACGACGTCCCTCTCGCCTCGACCGGCCGCTTCGTCGTCCCGGGCCCGGACGGCGACCGCGAGATCGGCGTCGTCCGCGCGCACCTGGAGGAGGACGCGGCCAAGACGGTGCACGTCGGCGGCGCAGCCGGGCGCATCCACGGCGCCGAGAGCTCGCTCGTCGACTTCAACCGCGGCGGCACGCCGCTGGTCGAGATCGTGACGGAGCCCGACGTGCGCTCCGGCGAGGAGGCCCGGCGCGTCCTCCAGCTCCTCCGCCAGACGGTCGTCGAGCTGGGGATCTCCGACGCGGAGATGGAGAAGGGCTCGCTCCGCTGCGACGCCAACGTGTCCGTCCGCAAGGCCGCCGAGACCGGCTACCGGACGAAGACCGAGCTGAAGAACATGAACTCCTTCAAGTTCGTCGCCGACGGGATCGCCGCCGAGGTCGAACGCCAGATCGGCCTCTACGAGAGCGGGGGCGAGGTCGTCCAGCAGACGCTCCACTTCGACCCGCAGCGGGGGACGATCGCGCCGCTCCGCTCGAAGGAGGAAGCGCACGACTATCGCTACTTCCCCGAGCCGGATCTCGTGGCCGTCGAGCCGCCGGCCGAGCTCGTCGAGCGGGCGCGGGCGGAGATCGGCGAGCTGCCCGGCGCGCGCATCAGGCGGCTCGAGGCGGAGGTCGACTTCGACCTCGCCTACGGCCTCGTCACGAGCGGCAGGGACGAGCTCTACGCGCGCGTGCCGGGCGAGGACCGCCGGGCGGTCGCCAACGTCCTCATGAACCAGCTCGCCGCCGCCGAGGTCGACCCCGCGGCAGTCGACGGGGAGGAGCTGGGCAAGCTCGTCGCCGCGCGCGACCGCATTCCGCGCCAGGCGTTCCTCGACGCTTTGGCGGCGAGCGCCGACGAGGGCTTCGCCGCGGAGCGCTACCTGGCCGAGGAGGCGGTCACCGACGCATCCGCGCTCGATCCGGTCATCGACGGCATTCTGGCCGCGAACCCGGGACAGGTCGAGGCCTACCGGGGCGGCAAGGAGGGACTGCTCGGCTTCTTCGTCGGCCAGGTGATGAAGGAGACCCAGGGCAAGGCCGACGCGCGCGTCGTCAACGAGCGCCTGCGCGACAAGCTGGGCGGCTGACGCGGCCTCCGGGCCCGCCGGCGTCGGGGCTACGACGGGCCCGGGGAAGGGAGGGCGGTCTGCTCGAGAGCGCTTCGATGGCGTCGCGCCGAGCCGGCGCTCACGCCGCGCTCGCGAGCGCCCACGCGAAGAGTGGGACAGCCGCTGCGGTGTAGGCGATGAAGAGGGTCGTCCAGAGCTTGCCGAGCATCTTTCTGCGTCCTTTCGGAAGGGAAGTCGCGGGGCGCTGCTTCATGCCGTCAGCCTGCCGCTCGCAGGGCGGCGCGACAATGAAGCGGCCTCCCGTCTGGGGGTAGGGCTACCCGAAGGCCGACCGTGGTGGTGGCCGCGTTTAGCGCCTTAGCCTGGCGAGCGCGCGCCGCGCGGGGGCGAGCGCCTGCGGCTCCTCGAGCACCGGGAGGAAGAGGTCGCCGTGGCGCTCGAGGCGCGCGAGCGCCTCGGCCCGCCCGAAGTCGCGCGGGGTGACGTCTTCGGTCAGCTCCTCCCAGCGAAGCGGCGTGGATACCGGCGCGCCGGGCTTGGGTCGCACCGAGTAGACGCTCGCGATCGTCTTGCCCCACCCGTTCTGGCGGGCGTCGAGGAAGACGCCGCGGCGCTTCGCCTTGCGCCACTCCGTCGTCACGAGGCCGGGATGGCGCACGGCGAGAAGGGTCGCGACGCCGTCGGAGAACTCGCGCGTGGCGTCGAAGGTCGAGCGCCGTGTCACGGGGACGAGGACGTGGATCCCGTCGGCGCCGCTCGTCTTCACGTAGCCCTGGAGCCCGACCTCCTCGAGCACGCCGCGGACGAGATGTGCGACCTGCACGGCGAGGCGGAACTCGCCGTCCGGCGGGTCGAGGTCGAAGAGCACGAAGTCGGGCCGGTCGGGCTTGTCCACGCGCGAGTACCAGGCGTTCATGTCGATGCAGTGCATCTGCACCGTCCAGAGGACGGCGAGCTCGTCGTTCACGAGCGGAAAGTCGACGAGCCGCGATTCGCCTTCACGCGGCCAGGTCCGGAAGCGCTTCGTCGGGATCCAGCCCGGCATGCCCTTGGGCGCGTCCTTCTGGAAGAAGAACGGGCCCGCGGCGCCGTCGCGGAAGCGCTTCATCGTGAACGGCCGGCCGCGGAGGTGGGGGACGAGCGCGGGTGCGACGGCCGCGTAGTAGTCCCAGAGGTCGCCCTTCGTCACCCCGTCCTCGGGAAAGAGGACGCGGTCGGCGCTCGTGAGCCGCACGGAGCGGCGACCCCGGCTGACGGTCCGGTCGGCCTTCGCGCTCACGAGCGCAGCATGCCTGTAGACGGACGGCGGAGCGTCGCACCCGCGGGCGCGACGAAGCCCGCGTAGAGGAGCAGGGCCGCGAGGGCGACGAACGCGGCGGTCTCCGCGACGCCGGTTCCGGCGACCCCGGTGCCCACGGCGGCGACGGCGACACCGGCGAGGACGAGGGCGTTCCCGAGCGGCCGCCGGCGGATGGTCAGGAGCGCGACTGCGACCACCGCCAGCGTCCCGAGCGTGTTTCCGAGGATCGCGAGGAGCCGCGCTGGAAGGAAGTCGAGGTGCTCCTGCGCCTCGGGGATGGACTCGCCTCCGACCGGCTCCGTCAGCGGGACGGCGATCGCCACGCCGACGGCGAGCCCGGCGTAGAGGAGGCCGACCGGCAGCGCCCAGCGGTGGCCCGCCAGCAGCAGCGAGCCGACGCCGAGGAGCGGCGCGGTGAGCAAGCCGCCGAAGAGGTAGTAGACCCGGAACGCCTCGTCTCCCCAGCCGGCGGCGGCTCCCCAGGCGAGCGCGGCCGAGGCGACGGCGTAGCAGGCGAGCGACGCTCCCCACGCCCCGAGCTGAGGCGGGCCGCCCGCGCGCCACCGGCCGACGAGCAGCCCGGCGAGCCGGAGTGAGAGGAGAGCGGCGGCAAAGGCGAGGAGCGCTTCCACGAGGTCGCCGTCAGTTAACCTCAGACGCATGCCCGAGAAGCGCTACCTCGTGACGCCGGGGCCAACGCCGGTGCCCCCGGAGGTGCTGGCGGCCACCGCGCTGCCGATGATCCACCACCGCTCCGCGGACTTCCGCGACACCTTCGTGAGCGTCCTCGAGCGGCTGCGCTCGGTGTACCGGACGGGAAACGACGTCCTGCTCTTCACCTCGGCCGGAACGGCGGCGATGGAGTCCGCCGTCGCCAACCTGTGCTCGCCCGGCGACCGCGTCCTCGTCGTCTCGCACGGCTATTTCGGCGAACGCTGGGCGGCGATCGCAGAAGGGTACGGCCTCGACGTCGACCACCTGCGCTACGCGTGGGGCGAGACGCCGGGCCCGGACGAGATCGGCGCCCGCCTCGAGGAGCTGGGCGGCGCGCGCGCCGTCTACCTGACGCACTCGGACACCTCCACGGGCGTCGTGGCGGACGTCCAGGCGACCGCCGCCCGCCTCGCCGGCTCCGACGCGCTCGTCGCCGTGGACGCGATCTCGAGCCTGGCCGCCGTCCCGCTCGAGACGGACGAGTGGGGCCTCGACGTCGTGCTCACGAGTTCCCACAAGGCGCTCATGTGCCCCGCAGGCCTCGCCTTCGCGGCAGTCTCGCCCGCAGCTCTGGCGGCCACGGACTCGGCCTCGTCCCCCCGCTACTACATGGACTGGCAGCGCACGCTGGTGGCCCAGGCGAAGGGAGAGAGCCCGTTCTCGGTCGCGATCTCGCTCGTCCGCGGGCTCGACGTCGCGCTCGACCTGCTCCTCGCCGAAGGGCTCGTAGCCGTGCAAGAGCGCCACGTCCGCCTCGGCCGCGCGGCGCGTGCCGGCGTGAAGGCGATGGGTCTGGAGCTCTTCTCGCCCGACGAGGACCGCGCGGCGGTCGTGACCGCGATCCGGATGCCGGCCGACGTGGACGGGCAGGCGGTCGTCGCCGGGATGCGCGAGCGCTCCGGCGTGACCGTGATCGGCGGCCAGGGCGAGCTGCGGGGGAAGATCGTCCGCTTCGGGCATATCGGCTACGTGGACGTGAACGACGTCCTCGTGGCGCTCGCGGCGTTCGAGCGCGAGCTGGCGGACTTTGGCGCCGAGGTCGAGCGGGGCGCGGCGGTGCCCGCTGCGCTCGAGGCGTTCGCCGAGCCAGTCGCGGCGTGAAGGTCCTCGTCCGCGAGCCGATCGCGGAGGCGGGAGTCGAGCTTCTCCGGGCCCGCTTCGAGGTCGACGTCACGACCGACGGAGAGCTCGC
>JBOHAM010000122.1:0-4425 GCA_050697735.1 Gaiellaceae bacterium
CCGCCGGAGAGGGCGGTCGCGACCGCCCGGTCGAGGTCCCGCGGGATGCGGAAGTGGCGGACGAAGTCGGTGCCGGTGCCGCGCGGGATGACGGCGAGCTCGGGGGGCTCCTCGCCGCCGGCCGCGAGCAACCCGTTCGCGATCTCGTTCACCGTCCCGTCGCCGCCCACCGCGACGACGAGGCGGGCCCCGTCGGCCGCGGCCCGCTCGGCAAGCTCGGCGGCGTGCCCGGGCCGCTCGCTGAAGAGCGCCTCGCCCGCGAGGCCGAGCTCGGCGGCCCGGTGGGCGATCTCGGGCCAGCGCCTCCGTGTCGACCCGTTTGCGGAGGCCGGGTTGACGACGAAGACGGCGCCGTTCACTAGTGCCCCTTCAGGTGATGCTGCCCCGCTTCTGCGTCGCGAGCACCAAGCCGGAGTCCGCACTCGGCCGAAGCCAAGGCTGAGGAAGCCTTGGTGAGGGCGAGGGTGGGCTCCGGCGCCGCGTGATCGCGGGGCAGAAGTGCGGCTTGTCTTGCCTGGAGGGGCACTAAACGCGGTCGTCCGTCACGACCGCGAGCGCGAGCTCGGTCATCTGGTCGACGGCGGCCTTCATCTCTTCGTCCGAGATGCGCACGAACTCGCCCTCGACCACGACGTCGCTGACGGTCAGTAGGCAGCCGGCCTTCACCTTCCGCAGCGCGCCGAGGGTGAAGAGGACGGCGGCCTCCATCTCGACGGCGAGGATGCCGCGGTCGGACCAGCGTCGATACTGGCCCTCGTCGGAGTTGTAGAAGACGTCGCTCGAGACGATCGGCCCGACCCGCACCGGCTTGCCGAGCTCCCTCGCAGCGTGCACGGCCCCGTGCACGAGGCTCCAGTCGGCGGTGGGGGCATGGGGCTCGCCGACGATGTGCGTGGCCGTGGCGTCGGCCGGGACGGCGGAGAGCGCGACGATCAAATCGCCGAGCTTGAGGTCCGCCTGCAGGCCGCCGCAGGTGCCGATGCGGAGCATCCGCTTCACCCCGAGCATGGCGAGCTCCTCGATCACGATCGCCGCCGAGGGGCAGCCCATCCCGGTCGCCTGGACCGAGACGGGCTTGCCGCGGAAGGTGCCGGTGTACCCCAGCATCCCGCGCTCCCAGTTCTTCTGCTGCGCGTCTTCGAGAAACGTCTCGGCGACGTACTTCGCGCGGAGCGGGTCGCCGGGCAGGAGGCAGGCCTCGGCGTAGTCGCCGGGCTCTGCGCGTACGTGAATAGGCATGGCGTTATCGTCCCCGCGCATGGCGCGGCTGGTCAAGCGGCCTCGGCTTCAGCAGATCCTCGAGTACTGCGCCGAGGATCCGGTCGAGCGCGTCTTCCTCGAGGACATCGCCCGCCGCGGGCTCGGCCGCTTCGCGGCGGTCCGCGAGGGCAGACGGCTCGCCGGGCTCTGCCACCTCGGCGCCAACCTGGTGCCGTCCGGCCTGGGCACGGCGGCCTTCGCCGAGCTCGTGCCGCGAAGCGAGGCCCGCATGCTCGTGGGCGAGGAAGCTGCGGTGAGCGAGCTGTGGGAGGCGGCGCGCGGGGTCTTGCCCGAGCCGCTCGACGACCGTCCTGGGCAGCCCGTCTACGTGCTCGAGCGGGCGCCCGAGGCAGCCGGGAGCGGGCTTCGCCCGGCCCGGCTGGACGACCTCGGCCTTCTCGTGACCGCCGCCGCGCAGGCCTACCGCGAGGAGGTCGGCGTCGACGCGCACGCCCGCGACCCGGCCCTCTTCGAGTGGCGGACGCGCGTGCAGATCGAGGAGGGCCGAAGCTGGGTCTGGCTCGAGGGCGGGCGCATCCTCTTCAAGGCGGAGGCCTCGGCCTGGACCCCGCAGGCCGTGCAGCTCCAGCAGGTCTGGGTCGATCCCGAGGTCCGCGGCCGGGGCTACGGCAAGCGCGGGCTCTCCGACCTCTGCCGGTCGCTCCTGCGCAGGACGCCGGCCGTCTGCCTCTTCGTGCGCCCCGAGAACGCGCCCGCCATCGCCCTCTACGACGGCATCGGCATGCGGCGCACCATCACCTACCGGTCGCTCATCTTCGGGTAGCGCGTCCACCGAAACGGGTGATTGCGGCGCCTCCAAGTCGCACACATCATGCGGTGCGAGTTGCTGAGGATCGGCCTCACTGCGGCAGCGCTCGTCCTCGCGTTCACGTCCGCCGGCTGCGGCGGCGAGCGCGATCCGCTCGCGCATTCCTGCGGCGCGACCGACCAGAAGTTCATCCGGACGGCGAGCGCCGACGTCACCGCCTTCAACCAGCTCGCGGACGAGTTCCGTGCCGGTGAGGTCTCGCCGGAGGAGATCGCCGAGGAGGCGTTCACCGCCGCGGAGCGGGTGGGTCACGTGGAGCCGAACGACCCCTCGCTCAAGCAGGCCCAGAAGTACCTCGACGCCATGTTCACGGAATACGGAGAGGCGGTGACCCTCCATGCGGAAGGCAAGACCTCGGGCGAGCGCATGTTCCGCGCGTACGGCCTCGCGAACTTCGCGCGGGACGTCCTGGCGGAGGCGCAGCCGGCGCTGCAACGCGAAGGCTGCGACGTGGCGGCGCTCCTGTAGCGCCCGCCGGCGAGCCAAGTAACAGTCTGTTACTTGGCTGGCCCTGGGCGCGCTACGATCGCTGCGTGGACGCCGCCGCGCTCCGTGCGCGCATCGAGGAGCACGTCCGCCGGCACGACCTGATCTCTCCCGGCGGCGAGGTGACGTGCCTCGTCTCGGGCGGCGCCGACTCGACGGCGCTCTGGCACGCGCTCCGAGCGCTCGGCTACGCCGCCTCGGCCCTCCACGTGAACCACCGGCTGCGGGGCGAGGAGTCCGAGGAGGACGCCCGCTTCTGCGCCGAGCGCCTCGGCGCCGAGGTGGTCGAGGCGCCGCCGTCGGGCCGGGGCACGGAGGCGGAGCTGCGCGACCTCCGCTACGCCGTGACCGCGGGACGCGGCCTGCGCGCGACGGGGCACACGGCCTCCGACCAGGTGGAGACGATCCTCTACCGCCTCGCCTCGAGCGGGACGACGAGCGGGATCCGCGTCGAGCGCGAGGACGGCGTTGTCCGCCCGCTGCTGACCGTCTGGCGCGAGGAGACCGAGGCCTACTGCCGCGCGGAAGGCCTCGCCTTCCGGAGCGACTCGACGAACCTGGAGACCGCGCGCGGCCTGATCCGCGCGGAGATCCTCCCGGCCCTCCGGCGCCTGCATCCGGCGGCCGAGCGCAACGTCCTCGCCGCGCTCGAACGGGGCGGCGGTCTCCCGCGACCGGTCGAGAGGGCGCTGTTAGAGTTGCTCGCCTCTCGTGAGGGCTCGAAGCGACTCGACCTCGGTGACGGCCGCGTGGCGGTGAGGGAGTACGAGAGCGTCTGGATCGAGCGCGCCCCCGTGCCGCTCGAGGGCCGGGTGCGCTGGGGCCGCTGGACGCTCGAGTCGGGGCGCGACGGGCTCGCGGTGCGCGGCTGGCGCGCGGGCGACCGGCTCGCAGGTCGCGGGAAGAAGGTGCAGGACGTCTTCGTGGACGCGAAGGTGCCTCGTTCCGAGCGCGAGGCCTGGCCGCTCGTCGTGCGAGGGGACGAGGTGGTCGCCGTCCCGGGGATCACCGCCGCGCCGGGCTACGAGGACGCCGTCACGGGAGAGCGCGAGTGAGCCAGGTGAACGAGCTCACCGCCGCGGTCGAAGAGATCCTGATCGACGAGGACACGCTCCAGGGCCGCATCGCCGAGCTCGGCCGGGAGATCTCCGACGACTACCGCGGCCGCGACCTCCTCCTCATCGGCGTCCTCAAGGGCGCCGTCTTCTTCATGGCCGACCTCATGCGCCGGATCGACGTGCCGTGCGAGGTCGACTTCATGGCCATCTCGAGCTACGGCGCCGGCGTGGACTCCTCGGGCGTCGTCCGCATCCTCAAGGACCTCGACATCTCGATCGAGGGACGCAACGTCCTCGTCGTCGAGGACATCATCGACTCGGGCCTCACGCTCTCCTACCTGCTCCGGAACCTCGAGGCGCGCGAGCCCGCGTCGCTCGAGATCTGCGCGCTCCTGACGAAGCCGTCGCGCCGTGAGATCGACATCCACTGCCGCTACATCGGCTTCGAGATCCCGAACAAGTTCGTGATCGGCTACGGTCTCGACTTCGCCGAGAGGTACCGAAACCTCCCGTTCGTGGGCGTTCTCAGGGACGAACTGGCCGCCCAGGCGGAGGAGCAGACCTGACATAAAGCTCATCCATATGGCGTCGGAAGCCGAATAGCAGACTGCTACGCTTTCGTCCAACCCCGAGGTCTCCGCTTGAGCCGTTTTTTCCGCAGCGCACTTTTCCCCCTGATCGTCATCGTCCTGCTCGTCTATCTGGCGTCGCAGACGTTCCTGCCGCGCTCCGACGAGCAGCAGAAGGTCACGTACAGCCAGCTCAAGGAGGAGGTCAAGACCAACCCCGAGG
>JBOHAM010000123.1:0-2800 GCA_050697735.1 Gaiellaceae bacterium
CGACGTCGTAGCGCTGTGTCCGCCCGCGGTGCTCGTCCACCTTGCCGAGGCCGGCGACGCTGCGCAGAAACCGCTCGTAGAGCGGCCAGGCGCGCCGCGGCCGGATCATCGTCCGGTAGTAGAAGCCGACCGGGGTGAACGGCCCGCCGACCTTGTCCGTGAGCGTGAGCAGGTCGTGGTCGAGGGAGCCCCAGTAGTTCTGGGCTTCGACCTTCGCACCCTCGTGGAGCGGCGTGACACACGTGCGCACGTTCGGCACGCCGTCCACGCGCATCATGCAGTTGGGGCAGTTCCCCGAGCAGCAGAGGAGCCCGCGCGCGCGGTGGTACTTGAAGCTGCGCGAGAAGACCCGCTGGCCCTCGCCGAAGAGCGCCGAGGCGATCGTGTCGCCGCGGAAGCCGGTCACGCGGCTCCCGTGGAAGGTGAACGGGACGGCCTCGCCGCGGTCGATGCTCTCGTCGGGCTGCGGCGGCAGTCTCACGAGCGGGCCGGCACCTCGGTCGAGAGCACCTCGTTCGTGCGCGTGTCCCGCTCGGCGGTGAACCACGCCTCGCAGCCGAGCCGGTGGCACCACCATTCGCGCTGCACTCCCGCGACGTTGCGCTTGAAGTAGAGGTAGGACGTGAGCTCCCGCATGCTCGGCGCGCCCGTCGGCCTGACGGTCACCTCGCCGGCGCAGGTGAACTCGTCGACGGGACGCGGACCGCAGTGCGGGCACGGCAGGAGGAACGACATTTAGTGCCCCTCCCAGCAATGCGCGCCGGCCCCTGGCCCGCGATAACGCTGCGCCAGAGTCCACCCTCTCCCTTGCCAAGGCTGCCAGCCTTGGCCGCGGACGAGTGCGGCCTCTGGCTTGGTTCTCGCAACCCAGGAGCTCGGCAGCATCACTGGCAGGGGCACTAGGCAGGCACCCCGGAAGCCTCGGAGGCATCGAGCATGCGCCGCAGCTCGGCCAGCACCCAGGCGAGCGCGTCGCGCGTGGCGGCCTCGGCCGCCTCGCCGTCGCGGGCCCGGCAGGCCTCGAGCAGCGTGTCGGGACCACGACGGAGATCGGCGAACGCCTCCGGGTCACGGCAGAGGAAGAGGACGTAGCGCTCGACGCGGATCCGCTGGTCTTCGAGCGTACGCAGCAGCCGGGGCCGCTCGGCGCAGCGGTAGCAGGCGTCGCGGAGCGACCAGAACGAGCGGATGTAGGCGTCGAGATCGCCGGCCCGGAACGCCCGCTCCATCTCGTCGCGGGCCTCCGACATCTCGGCGAGCGCCTCGTCCGTGCAGCCCTCCGCGCCGTGGCGGGCGAGGAACGTCTCCAGCCCGAGCCGAAGCGCCTGGATCTCCTCGAGCTCCTCGACGCTCAGCGGCGAAACGCGGGAGCCGCGGCGAGGGAGGCTGACGACGAGCCCCTCGCTCTCGAGCCGCCGGAGCGCGTGGCGCACCGGGGTGAGGCTGACGTGGAAGCGCCCCGCGAGCTCCTCCAGCGGCAGGCGCTCCCCGGGCGGCAGGTCGAGCGTGCCGATCTCACGCCGGAGGGCCCGGTAGACGGCGTCCTCGACGGAGGAGATCTCGAGCGGGCTGGCGGCGGGCTGCGGCAGTGGTTGACCTTTGATCAAAAGAACTCCTATCCCGTTTCCCACGCGCTGTCAAGCGCCTGGGGGTCTGCTCGACGAGGCGGTGGACTCGCGGAGTGGACGGCGCGCCGGCCTTCAGCGCTCTGCCTGGGTCAGCCGCCGTTCGTGCCCGGGATCCAGTCGGTGCCGGCGAGGGGGACGCGCGCCATTGCGGCCGCCTCCACGGTCAGCGCGACGAGGTCCTCGGGCTCCAGGTTGTGCACGTGGGACTTCCCGCACGCCCGCGCGAGCGTCTGGGTCTCGAGCGTCAGCACGCGGAGGTAGTTGGCGATCCGGCGGCCGCCCAGCACGGGGTCGAAGCGGGCGGCGAGCTCGTCCTCCTGCGTCGAGATCCCGGCCGGGTCGCGGCCCGCGTGCCAGTCGTCGTAGTAGCCCGCGGCGCTGCCGATCTCCCGGTAGCCCTCCTCGTGCTCGGGGCTGTTGTCGCCCATCGCGATCAGGGCCGCCGTCCCGATCGAGACGGCGTCGGCGCCGAGGGCGAGTGCCTTCGCCACGTCGGCGCCCGTGCGGATCCCGCCCGAGACGATCAGCTGCACCTTGCGGTGCATGTCGAGCTCGGTGAGGGCGTCCACGGCGAGGCGCACGGCCGGGAGCGTCGGGATGCCGACGTGCTCGATGAAGACGTCCTGCGTCGCCGCCGTCCCGCCCTGCATGCCGTCCACCACGATCACGTCGGCGCCCGCCTTCACGGCGAGCTGGACGTCGTAGTACGTCCGCGTCGCGCCGACCTTGACGAAGACGGGCTTCTCCCAGTCGGTGATCTCGCGCAGCTCGCCGATCTTGATCTCCAGATCGTCCGGGCCGGTCCAGTCGGGGTGGCGGCAGGCGCTGCGCTGGTCGATGCCGGCGGGAAGGGTGCGCATCGCGGCGACGCGCTCCGAGATCTTCTGGCCGAGCAGCATGCCGCCGCCGCCGGGCTTGGCGCCCTGGCCGATGACGATCTCGATCGCGTCGGCGCGGCGGAGATCGTCCGGGTTCATGCCGTAGCGGGAGGGCAGGACCTGATAGACGAGGATCGAGGAGTGGCCGCGCTCCTCCTCGGTCATGCCGCCGTCGCCGGTGGTGGTCGAGGTGCCGACATGGGAGGCGCCGCGGCCGAGCGCTTCCTTGGCCTGGGCCGACAGCGAGCCGAAGCTCATGCCGGCGATGGTGATCGGAATCTTCAGGTGGACAGG
>JBOHAM010000124.1:0-3267 GCA_050697735.1 Gaiellaceae bacterium
GGCGAGCAGCGGCCGGCGAGCTCCCGCAGCGAGAGCGTCGGATGCCGCGCTCGCAGGCGCGCGACCTCCTTGAGTTCCGGCGCGAGCTCCTCGAAGCGGCCGTCCCGCTGGAGCCGCCGGATTGCACGAAGCTGAGCTTCGGCGGCCCGGCTCGTGCGGACGATGTTCGCGTGGTCGGCGTTGGCCAGGCGGTTCGCGCGCGCCCGCGTCGCAGCGATCACGGCCTCTTCGCCCAGGCGCAGCGCGACGCCGTGCGCGCCGAGGAAGGCGAGCAGCTCGCCGATCGTCTCGGTGCTCTTCGCGTAGGCGACGGCGTGGCCGTTCCGCTCGTAGACCCCGAGCGCGAACCCCGCGGCGGCAGCCAAATCGGCGAGGAATCGGGCGCCCTCCTCGTCCGCCGTCCGCAGCTCCAGGTGCGCGTTCCGCGGGCCGATCACCGAGCCCGCGGCGAGGAAGGCGCCGCGCAGGTACGCGGCACGGCAGCAGACGCGTGCGACCACGCGCCGCGGTGGTCGCTCGAGCGGCGCCAGGCTCGCGTCGAGGACGCCGGCCTCGTTGAGCGCCTGGAGAGCCCGCGCGTCATCTCCCAGGTGGAGCTGGAAGCGCGTCGAGCGCTCGAAGGCCCGCCGCCGGTAGGTCCGGATCTCGCACGGGACGCCGTAGGAGCGCAGGAGCGAGAACGCCCGCCGCGCGACGGCCCCGCTCGCCACCTCGACGTGCAGGCCGATGCGCCCGCCGCCGCGCAGGTGAACGCTGCCCGCCCCGCGAACGAGCGCCGAGAGCTCGGCGAGGCGGCAGCACGGCTTGCGCGGCTCGATGGCGGCGAGCTCGCCGCGAACGTCCTCGGAGAGGCTCACAGCTCCACCCCCTCCAGGGCCAGCAGGCGCCGCTTGTAGTCGAGCCCGAGGGAGCCGTACGAGCCGATCCCGTCGACGCCGACGACGCGGTGGCAGGGGACGACGAGTGGAAAGCGGTTGCCGGCGCAGTACGTGCCGGCCGCCCGCTGGGCGTTGGGGCGGCCTGCCAAGGCGGCGAGCTCACCGTAGGTGACGACTTCGCCGCGCGGCACGGCACGGAGCGCCTTCGCGACCGCCAGCTGGAACGGCGTCATCCAGTCGAGGTCGAGCGCGACGTCGTCGAACCCCACCCGCTCGCCGCGAAAGTAGCCGCGGATCCGCTCCGCGAGCGGGTGCTCGACCGGGTCCTCGGGAGCCGCTCCCGCCCGCGGGAGCTCGTGGTAGAGGAGCCGCTCGCCGGCGAGGTAGAGCTCCCCCACCCCCCAGTCCGGCACGTCGTACGCCACCACGTCCACGCAAATAGAATGCCCGGCGTGAGCGCCCCCGGGATCTTCCGCGTCCCGCCGCCCGTGAACGAGCCCGTGCGCGACTACGCGCCCGGCTCGCCCGAGCGTGCGAGCCTCCAGCTTCGCCTCGAGCAGATGAAGGGCGAGCGGCCGGAGATCCCGTGCGTGATCGGTGGCGAGGACGTCACGACCGGCAACCTCCGCGAGGCCGTCATGCCGCACGACAAGGACCACGTCCTCGCCGACGTGCACATGGGCGGCGCGACCGAGGTCGAGCGCGCAACCGAGGCGGCCGCCGACGCCTGGGAGGACTGGCACCGGGTTCCCTGGGAGGAGCGCGCCGCGGTCTTCCTCCGCGCCGCCGAGCTCCTGGCCGGGCCGTGGCGGGACACGCTCAACGCGGCCACCATGCTCGGCCAGTCGAAGACGGCGCACCAGGCCGAGATCGACGCGGCCTGCGAGCTGGTCGACTTCTGGCGCTTCAACCCGTGGTTCATGACGCGGATCTACGAGGAGCAGCCGGTCTCGGGCCCCGGCATCTGGAACCGCATGGAGTATCGGCCGCTCGAGGGCTTCGTCTTCGCCGTCTCGCCGTTCAACTTCACCGCCATCGGCGGCAACCTCACCGCCTCGCCGGCGCTCATGGGCAACACGGTCCTCTGGAAGCCCGCCTCGACGGCGACGCTCTCCGCCTACTACACGATGCGCATCTTCGAGGAGGCCGGGCTCCCGGACGGGGTGATCAACCTCGTCTACGGCTCCGGGAAGGAGATCGGCGACGCCGCGCTCGCGAGCCCGGATCTCGCCGGCGTCCACTTCACCGGCTCGACGGCGGTCTTCCAGGGCATGTGGCGGGACATCGGCGCGAGAATCGCGGACTACCGCAGCTACCCGCGCATCGTCGGCGAGACCGGCGGCAAGGACTTCATCATCGCGCACCCGACCGCCCACGCCGAGACCGTCGCGACCGCGATCCTGCGCGGCTCCTTCGAGTACCAGGGGCAGAAGTGCTCGGCCGCCTCGCGCGTCTTCGCGCCGGAGAGCATGTGGCCGGAGCTCCAGGAGCGGCTCGTGGAGCAGGTGCGCACGATCAAGGTCGGCGACGTCTCCGACTTCTCCAACTTCATGGGCGCCGTCATCGACGCAAGCGCCTTCGCGACCCAGAAGGAGGCGATCGAGGAGGCGAAGGCCGACGCGAAGAGCGAGGTGGTCGTCGGCGGCGGCTACGACGACAGCGAAGGCTACTTCGTCGAGCCGACCGTGATTCGGACGTCGGACCCGGACTTCCGGCTCCTGCGCGACGAGCTCTTCGGCCCCGTCGTGACGACGTTCGTCTACCCGGACGGGAAGTGGGAGGAGACGCTCGAGCTCGTCGACCGCTCGGCGCCCTACGCGCTCACCGGAGCGATCTTCGCGGACGACCGGGAGGCCGTGCTCGAGGCCTCGGACGTGATCCGCTACGCCGCCGGGAACCTCTACGTGAACGACAAGCCGACGGGCGCGGTCGTCGCTCAGCAACCCTTCGGCGGCGCGCGCGCCTCCGGGACGAACGACAAGGCGGGCTCGATGTGGAACCTCATCCGCTGGGTGAGCCCGCGGACGATCAAGGAGACCTTCCTCCCGCCGAAGGACTACCGCTACCCGTTCATGTCGCCGGACGGCGACACCGGCTAGCCGTCGCCCGGGGCGGCGGCTAGCTGCTCGACGGCACGCTCGAAGACGTCCTCGGGCTGCGCGCCCATGACGAGCAGCCGGCCGCCCAGCACGAAGGCAGGGATCGCGTAGATGCCGTGCCGGTTGGCTTCCTCCGTGGAGGCCGCGACCCGGTCCGCGTAGCGGCCGTCGGAGATCACGGCCGCCGCCTCGTCCCGGTCGAGGCCGACCTCCGCGACGAGGTCGAGCAGAGCCTCGTCGTCTCCGAGATCGGCCTGCTCCGACCAGTAAGCGTGCATGAGCCGCGTGTG
>JBOHAM010000125.1:0-3724 GCA_050697735.1 Gaiellaceae bacterium
CCCGAGGATGGGGCTGTAGTCGGGCGAGAGGTCGCAGAGGCCCGTCCACTGGCGCAGCACCTTCACCCGCTCGAGCTGCGGGAAGAGCTCGAGCGTGTGGCGCGCCGAGTACTCGAGGAAGGAGAACGTGCCCTTCGAGCTGTAGGTCGTGTACGGCTCGATCTCGGCGCCGATCAGGAACTCGCCGCGGTCGGTCTGCGAGATGTAGACGTGCATCTGCGAGGAGACGACGATCACGTCGAGGAACGGCTTGACGGGCTCGGTCACGAACGCCTGCAGGATGTGCGTCGTGATCGGGAGCGGGACGCCGGCGAGGTCGGCGACGAGCGTCGACCACCCGGCCGTCGCGCTGACGACCATGTCCGTTTCCACCGGGCCCCGGGTCGTCTCCACCCCGGTCACGCGGCCGTTCGAGCGCTGGATTCCCGTCACCTCGGTGTACGGGTGGATCTCGACGCCGTGCCGGTCGGCGCCGCGGGCGTAGCCCCAGACGACCGCGTCGTGGCGGATGATCCCGCCGGGCGGGTGGTAGAGCGCCGCCTGCACGGGCCAGGTGACGTCCTGCGAGAGGTCCATCTCCGGGCAGAGCTTCGCGATCTCGTCCGGGTAGATCACGCGCGAGTCGATGCCGAGGAGTTGATTGACCTCGGCCCGCTCGTTCGCGGTGATGATCCCGCGGTCGGAGTGCGCGAGCGTCAGATGGCCCTGCTGCGAGAAGAGCAGGTTGAAGTCGAGCTCGGCGCCGAGCCCCTCGTAGAGCTTGACGCTCTGCCGGTAGAACTCGGCCCCCTCGGGCGTGCGGTAGTTGGCGCGGATGATCGTCGTGTTGCGCCCCGCGGCGCCCGAGCCGATGTAGCTCTTCTCGAGGATCGCCACGTCGGTGATGCCGTGGTTCTTCGCGAGGTAGTACGCGGTCGCGAGGCCGTGCGAGCCCCCGCCGACGATGACCACGTCGTAGCGGTCCTTGAGCTCGGCGCGCGGGCGCCACATGCGGCGGACGCGGAAGACGTCCTTCACGAGAGGCCCTCGGCGGCGTCGATGACGGCCTCGGCGACGGAGTGGCCGTACTCCTGCGCGAAATAGAGGCGGAAGGTTTCGGCGTCGTCACGCATGACGAGCGTCCGCACGTGCGCCAAGGCCCCGAAGGCCGGGAGCGTGTCCAGGTCGAGATCGGTGAGCCGGCGCAGGAGCGCTTCGCCGCGGACGCGGAGGCCCGCCCAGCCCGCCGAGACGTCGACGACCAGGCGGCCCGCCCCGGTCAGCCGCGTCCGCATCCGGCCGGCCTCCTCGAAAGGGCAGAGGACGAGCGCTCGGTCGGGGGTCGAGCGCACGACCTCTCCTTGAAGCCCGTCGAGGTCGCCGAAGACCTCGAAGACGGCCGTGTGCGAGAGGTCCTCGATCCCGGAGGGTGCGTGGCCGAGCGCCCGCTCGAGCGGCGAGCGCCACACCGCCTCGGGCGAGGCCAGGTCCGGGCTGAGGAAGTTCAGGTGACTCATCCGCGGAGCTGCTCCCCGTCGGGGTCGAAGAAGGGCCGCAGCCGGACGTGGGCCCGCTCGACCTTGCCGTCCACCTTGATGGCGATCTCGGCGCCGTCCTCCGCGAGTTCGGGCGGGACCCAGCCCATCCCGATCGCCTTCCCCAGGTGCTCGCTCCAGCGCGAGCTCGTCACGCGCCCGCCCGGGCGGCCGTCGACGACGATCTGCCCGCCCTCCGGTGGGACGACGCCGTTCGCCATCTCGAAGCCGACGAGCTGCTCGCGGAAGCCGCGCTCCTGCACGCGCTCGAGCGACCACTTGCCCACGAAGTCGTCCTTGTCCATCTTCGCGATCCACGGCATCGACGCCTCGAAGACGTTCGACTCCGAGTCGGTGTCCTGGCCGACGAGGATGTGCATCTTCTCCAGGCGCAGGATCCGCTGGGGCTCGAGGCCGAAGGGGCGGGCCCCGAGGTCGGCGCCGCGCTCGAGGATCGCGTCCCAGACGTGCTCGCCGTACGGGCTCGGGAAGTGGATCTCGTAGCCGAGCTCGCCCACGAAGCCGATGCGGAGGAGCAGGCTCGGGACGCCCGCCACCTGGGCGTGCTTCGCGTCGAGGTAGGCGAAGGCGTCGTTCGAGACGTCGAGGTCCGTCAGGCGGCCCATGAGCTCACGTGCATTCGGGCCCGCCACGTTGACGGCGGCGAGCGCGCCCGTCACGTCGGCTATCCGCACGTCCAGGCCCCAGACGGCGTTCCACCACTCGAACCACTCGAGCACCGCCCCCGCGCCCGTGGACGTGGTCGTCACGTAGAAGTCCTCCTCGGCGAGCCGCGCGATGGTGCCGTCGTCCATGATCCGGCCGGCATCGCTCCCCAGCACCCCGTAGCGGATCCGGCCGGGCTTCATGTCGCCGAAGCGGTTCGGGTAGAGACGCTCGAGAAAGGCAGCCGCGTCGGACCCGCTCACGAGCAGCTTGCCGAGGGTGGAGACGTCGATGACGCCGAGCGCGTCGTGGACGTTCTTCGCTTCCGCGCCGGGGTCGCCGTAGGAGTGCGGGCGGCGCCACGTGCCGGTCCACATCATCGTCGCGCCGAGCTCCTTGTGCCGGTGGTGGATCGAGGTGCGCTGCGCCGGCTCGTGCGGGCGGCCGGCGAGCAGGCCGAGCTCGACCGGCTGCCACGGTGGGCGCGCGGTCGTCGTCCCGATCGACGCCTCGTCCGTCTCGTTCTCGCGCGCATAGAGGCGGATGGACGGCAGGTGGCACAGCTTGCCCTGGCAGGGGCCCATGGTCACCGTCGTGTAGCGCTTCGCCAGCTCGATCGAGTCGAAGCCCTCGGCGATCGCGCGCTTGACGTCCTTGTCGGTGACGTCCTCGCAGATGCAGACGAAGCACTTCCCCTTTCCCGCCGCGCCGTTGTAGGTCGCCGCGGGAATCGCCGCGTCGCCCACCTCCCCGACCGCGTCCACGTTGTCGGGCAGCTCGGTCGCCACGAAGATCCCGCGGCGGTCGTCGTACTCGACCCTCGCGCCCGCGTGCGCGAGGAGCCCGTAGGCCGGCTGGCGCCCGCCCGACATCACGAGCAGGTCGCAGCCCAGCTTCTTGCCGTCGAGCTCCACCGAGGCGAGGCGTCCGCCGCGGCCCTTCGCCGCGATCTGCCGCATGCGGTTCGTGCGCAGATCGACGGCCTCGGCGACCTCGGTGCCCGCCTGCTCGAGCAGGGTGACGGTCTCGAGCCCGCGGTCGTCGGCCGAGACGACCACCGCCCGCGAGCCCGGCTTGAGCGCCCAGCGGCCGACGAGCTGCCGGACGGCGTTCGGGAGCACGACGCCGACGAGGTCGTTGCCCGGGAAGAGGAGCGGCTGCTCGACGCCCCCCGCCGCGACGACGACCCGCTCCGCGCGGTAGCGGTAGAGGACCGACCCTGCGTCCACGGGCACGAGCCCGCCCTCGTAGACGCCGATCGCGGTCCCCCGCACAGTCTCCACGCCCTCGAGCGCCGGCAGCGGATCGAGCCCGTTGTCGACGAGCGCCACGTGCCTGCCCTCGCCCGCCGCCTCCCGGGCCGCCGCGAGCCCCGCCTCGCTCGCCCCGACTACGAGGACCTCGGCCCGCCGGTGCTCGACGTCGTAGCGCTGTGTCCGCCCGCGGTGCTCGTCCACCTTGCCGAGGCCGGCGACGCTGCGCAGAAACCGCTCGTAGAGCGGCCAGGCGCGCCGCGGCCGGATCATCGTCCGGTAGTAGAAGCC
>JBOHAM010000126.1:0-19267 GCA_050697735.1 Gaiellaceae bacterium
GCTTGACATATGCCCATATAGGCATACAATGCCCTGCCGTGGCACGAGCAGCGACCACGGCAGATGCCTTCAACGCGGTGGCGGAGCCCCGGCGGCGCCAGATCCTGGACTTCCTGGCAGGCGGGGAGCGTCCCGTGAACGACCTGGTGCGCGCGCTCGGGCTGGCTCAGCCGCAGGTCTCCAAGCACCTGCGGGTACTCCGACAGGTGGGGGCGGTCGAGGTGCGTGAAGACGGACGGCAGCGGCTCTACCGGCTGAACGGGCACGCGCTCAAGCCCATCCACGACTGGGTCAAGGACTACGAACGCAGTTGGTCGGAGCGGTTCGAGCAGCTCGACGCCGTGTTGGAAGAGCTCAAGAAGGAGGAAGGAGATGCCGGTGACGAGTAACGGAACGGCGACGGTGACGCTCCCTACGGACGAGCAGATCCTCATCACGCGGGAATTCGACGCGCCCAAGCACCTGGTCTACGAGGCGTGGACGACGCCCGAGCTGGTCAGGCGGTGGTGGCACGCGAACCGCGGCGAGGTGACGCTCGCCGAGATCGACCTGCGCGTGGGCGGCAAGTGGCGCTACGTGATAGTGACGACCGGCGGCGGGATCGAGGTCGGCTTCCACGGCGAGTACCGCGAGATCGTCCCGAACGAGCGGATCGTCTCGACGGAGGTCTTCGAGGGCGTGCCCCAAGCGGAGGGGGAGCCCGAACAGGGGACGGTGAACACCGCGACGTTCACCGAAGCGGACGGGCGCACGACGCTCACGGTCCTCGTGCAGGCGCCGAACAAGGAAATCCGTGACGCGATCATCGACTCCGGGATGGAGGCAGGGATGCAGGACGCCATGGACCTCCTGGAGCAGGTCGCGGTCTCACTTCGCTGAGCAGGGCGTTCACGGGCGCTCGCGCGGAGCTCGTCCGGGCTGCGGATCGTAAACCCGCAGTCGAGGCCGGCGAGCAGGCTCGCCATCCAGTCCAGCGAGCTCACCCGCATGCGCAGCAGCGTGCCCTCGTCTTCCTCGACCAGCTCGGCCAGGGTCGCCGGGAGGCGCTTCGCGGCCTCTTCCAGCGGAAGGTCGAGCAGCACTTCGACCTCCCACCGCCACGGAACGCGCGCGAGCGAGCGGCTGACGTGCTCGACGGCGTCGAAGTCTTGCGGCGGGGGAGTCGCGGCGCCGTCGGCGAGCACGATGCGGCGCATGCGGTCGACCCGGAACGTGCGCGGCGCCGCGCGAGTGTGGTCGTGCGCGGCGAGGTACCAGCGGCCCGAGTGGACGACCAGCCCGTGCGGGCTGAGGTGTCGGCGGGTCTCCTCGCCGGCATACGATCGGTAAGACGCGCGGACTCGGCGCCCGCGCCGGATCGCCTCGGCGAGGAGCAGCACGTCCTCGCCGGCCACAGGCGCACCGACCGCCGCGGGCGTGGTGAAGCCGAGCGTTGCCTCGAGCGCCTCCACCCGGCGCCGCAGCGCGTCAGGCAGGACCCGGTGGAGCTTCGCGAGGGCGCCGTCGACCGCCCCCGCCGGAGTGTCAAGCCCGGAACGGCGTGCCGCGAGGAGGCCGAGCACGAGCACGATCGCTTCCTCGTCGCTCACCATCAGCGGAGGCAGGCGGTAGCCGGGGCGCACGCGATAGCCGCCGCCGACGCCGCGCTCGCCCTCGACGGGGATGCCGAGTTCCTGGAGGGTGGCGACGTAGCGCCGCACCGTCCGCCGGTCGATCCCGAGCCGGTCGGCGACCTCCCTTCCCGTCGTGAGCGGTTGGTTCTGGAGCAGCTCGAGCAGCTCGAGGAGCCGTGAGGTCGGCGCCGGCACGCCAGTCAGTCAAGCACAGATAGCGGGCGTAAACCGCCCTATTTGATCGCTACCCTCGGCTCGACAAAGAGCGAGGACTGGAGGCAGGGATGACCCAGGCAGTACAGACCGAGAGCACCGCGAGGGACTTCGACTTCTGGATCGGCAGCTGGAACGTCCACAACCGCTGGCTGCGCGAGCGGCTCGCGGGCTCGGACGAGTGGGAGGAGTTCGAGGCGACGAGCGTCGCCCGCCTGCTGCTCGACGGCCTCGGCAACGAGGACGAGTTCCGCACGGACCACGCCGGCGGCTTCATCGGCATGTCGTTCCGCTTCTTCGACCCGAACACGAAGCAGTGGTCGATCTACTGGGCCGACAGCCGCCGACCGGGCGTGCTCGACCCGCCGGTCTTCGGGTCGTTCGCCGGCGACGTCGGCGTCTTCGAGGGGAAGGACACCTACGCCGGGAGGCCGATCCACGTGCGCTTCACGTGGTCGGGGATCACCACGTCGACGCCGCGCTGGGAGCAGGCGTTCTCCGACGACAACGGAACGACCTGGGAGACGAACTGGGTGATGGAGTTCACGCGGGCCTGAGCGTCGGATCCGGACGGATGCGCGCGCGTGTCCGGATCCGTCCGGTCACGCGCGCGGTCGGCCGGTATACCTGACCGTGTGGAGGCGTTCTCGGCGGTCGTCACGACGGGGATCTACTGCAGGCCGGACTGCCCGGCCAGCCCGCTGCCCGAGAACGTAACGACGTTCCCGTTCGCCGCCGCCGCCGAGGCCGCCGGGTACCGCGCCTGCCTCCGCTGCCGGCCGTACCGGTCGCCACAGTCCCTGGACTGGAACGGCCCGGAGCTGGTCTGCCGGGCGGTGCAGCTGATCCTCGACGGCGCCCTCGACCGGGGAACAGAGACCCAGCTGGGAGGGCGGCTCGGCGTGTCCTCACGGCACCTCCGCCGTCTCTTCGCGGAGCAGCTCGGGGTGACGCCGGACGCGCTCGCGCGCTCGGCGAGGACCCACTTCGCGCGTCGCCTCCTCGACGACACCGACCTGAGCATGGTCGAGATCGCGTTCGCGTCTGGGTTCGGCAGCGTGCGCCAGTTCAACCGCGCGTGCCGCGACGTGTTCCGTCTGACGCCGCGTGCGCTCCGTGCCCGGCGACGCGCGAGCGACCGGCTCGTCGCCGACGGAGGGCTCTCGCTGCGCCTCGGCTACAGCGGGCCGCTCGACTGGGAGGTGATGCTCGCGTACTTCGCCGCGCGGGCGATCCCGGGAGTCGAGCACGTCTCCGGGAGCACCTACCGACGGACGATCGTCGTCGGGGGCGATCCGGGCGTGCTCGAACTGCTTCCGGGCGGCCCTGACCACCTGGTGCTGCGCGCGCACCTCCCGCACTGGCGGGAGCTGATCCACATCGTGCAGCGTGCCCGCCGCATTCCCAGCCTCGACCTCGACCCCGAGGAAGCGGGCCACCACCTGGCGGAGGACTCGATCGTCGGCCCGCTTCTGCGGGGCCGGCCCGGCGTTCGCGTACCGGGAACGTGGGATGCCTTCGAGACGGGCGTGCGCGCGATCATCGGCCAGCAGGTGACGGTCGCGGGAGCCAACACGATCGCCGGCCGGCTGGTCGAGCGGCTCGGGACACCCGTGCCGGGGCTCCGGCAGCTCGGCCTCACGCACACGTTCCCGTCGCCGGACACGCTCGCGGCGGCCGACCTCACCGGCCTCGGGTTGACGCGGGCGCGGGCGGCCGCGATTCATGCCTTCGCGCGAGCGGTCGCCGAGGACGTCATCCGGCTCGACCGCAGTGTGAGCCTCGACCGCCTGGTCGAGTCCGTCACTGCGATCGAGGGGCTCGGGCCGTGGACTGCGCAGTACCTGGCCCTGCGGCTGGGGGAGCGCGATGCCTGTCCCACCTCCGACTGCGGTCTCGAGCGCGCCCTCGCCGCATACGTCCGGCGCTCGAGGGTCACGATCGGCGAGCTGGCCGACCGCTGGCGGCCGTGGCGCGCTCTCGCTGCGACCCACCTCTGGCTGGCAGACGGCTCGGCGCGACCGGCGAGCCTGCGCTGACCGCTCAGCGCGCGCCGGCCGCTACGGCTCTGCGGTGTAGACGCGCACGCACGCCGCGCCGCTCGCGCGCGAGCTCGGCGGTCGCCCGGCGCGCGGCCTCTCCGAGCTGCTGGCAGCCGTACTCGGGGATGAGCTCGCGACGGCGGTTCCACACCCACAGGAAGCGGTCCGGGTCGGTCGCCTCCGGGCAGACCTCGTCGAGCTTCTCGGCTCGGATCGCCTCGATCGTCGGCTCGTAGACGGTCGCATACCAGTCGGTGGCGATCTCGGCCCGCGGAAGCGCGTGCTCCGCCGCGAGCATGAGGTGGTAGCCGTGCAGCTGCACGGTCTCGAGGAGCTCGACGTAGCCGACGGGGCGGCTGAACCTCATGCGTAGATCCGGCCTGGTCTCGGCGAGGCCGCTCTCGTCCATGAAGGTGCGCTCCTGCTCGGCGTGGATCAGCTCGACGATGTCCGCATCGGCCGGCAGGTGCCAGCGCGCCCGCAGCTCGGTCACCTCGGCGTCGATCGTCTCCATGCGCTGACGGCGCGCGATCGCGACGCGGTGGTGCCCGTCGATCACGAAGTACGCCTCGCCGAGCTGGTAGACGACGATCGGGGGGAAGGCCGCCTCGGGGAACGCCTGCTCCACTCGACGCCAGCGCTCGCGGACGCCGGCTCGGCGCGGCTGGAAGTCACGGTCGAAGTCGCTGCCGCGGCTGTCCGTCCCGACGATCTGCCTGACGGGGATGGGACGGACGCCGACGTACCGGCGCGCGAACGGGCGGAGCCGCTCCACCGCCTGGTCGAGGGGAAGGAGGTCGCGCGGCGGGTCTTGGCGGACGATTCGCGCGAGGCGCGCGTAAGCGCTCTGCCGGCGGGCCCGATCGAAGCTCGTGTTCGTCATCTCGCATCGGTCCAACGTCGCCGGCGCGCGGGCGATTCCACACGTGGTTCCTCATGCCTCGCTGACGCCGAGCCGCCGGTGCAGGCGCCGGAGCGGCGCCGGCGCCCACCAGTTCCACCGTCCGAGGAGACTCATGAGTGACGGCACCAGAAGCGCGCGGACGATCGTGGCGTCGATCAGGACGGCGATAGCCGTGCCGAAGCCGAGAAGCTTGAGCACGACGATGTCCGAGGTCACGAACGCCCCGAAGGCGACGGCGAAGAGGAGCGCGGCCGCGGTGACGATCCGGCCCGTGCGCTCCAGTCCGACGGCGACGGCCTGGGAGTCGGAGAAGCCGCCGTCCCGGGCCTCCTTGATCCGGGCGAGGAGGAAGACGCCGTAGTCGGTCGACAGGCCGAAGACCGTGGCGAAGAGGAGCAGCAGCTGCGTCGCCTCGAGTCCGCCCTGGCTCGTGAAGCCGAGCAAGCCCTCGAGCATCCCGTCCTGGAACGCCAGCACGAGAATGCCGAACACCGCGCCGAGGCCGAGCGCGTTCATCACCACCTGCTCGAGAGGGAGGATCAAGGAGCCGGTCATCGCGAAGAGCACCGCGACGGTCAGCGCGACGACGATCGCGAGCGCAACCGGGAGATGGTCGCCGAGGCTCCCCTGGAGGTCGAGGTAGTGCGCCGTCGTGCCGGTGACGAGCGCGTCGCCCTCGAGTGTGCGCAGGTCGCGGACGAGCTCCTGGCTCGCGCTCGCGAGCGGCGGCGCCGCCGAGATCACGGTGACGGCGTGGGTGCCTCCTTCGAGCCGGCGCGGCGGCCTGACGGCCGCGACGCCGGGGAGTCGCGTCGCGGCGTCGGCGACGCGGGCCGCGTGCTCGGAGCCGCCGGCGACGGCGAGCGTCACGGGCGTGTCCCGATGGGGCGGGAAGTCGGCGGTGAGCGTTTCGTCGACTTGCCGCGCGCTCGCCGACTTGGGCAGCACCTGCGCGTCGACGGCGGTGAACTGGATGCCGAGGACTGGGAGGGCGAGGGCGATGAGCAGCGCCGTCGCAGTGGCCCCGATGCGGGCCGGGAAGCGGGTCACGAGCCGCGCGAGCCGGTACCAGAACCCCTGCTCGACGGGCCTAGTCTCGCGCTCTGCCCGACGGGCCAGGAAGCGCGGCGCCAGGGCGTTCACGCGAGCTCCGAGCAGGGCGAGCACGGCCGGGAGCACGATCAGCGCGATCGTGGCCGAGATCAGCGCCACGAAGAAGCCGGCGATGCCCATCGAGTAGAGGAACCGCTGCGGGAAGACGAGGAGTGACGCGAGCGCTCCCGACACGGTCAGCGAGCTGAAGAGCACCGTGCGGCCCGCGGTGGCGAGCGTCCGCCGCATCGCCTCGATCCCGGGCCCCGAGCGCGCGATCTCCTCGCGGTAACGGGAGACGACGAACAGGCTGTAGTCGATCGCCAGGCCGAGCCCGAGGCCGATCGCGACGTTCATCGCGAAGATCGAGATGGACGCCAGCTCGCTCGCCACCCGCAGCATGAGGAACGTCCCGACGATCGAGAGGGCGCCGACGAGCAGGGGGAGGAGTGCCGCGACGAGGCCGCGGAAGAAGAGCAGGGAGAGGAGGAAAAGGAGGGGGAAGGCGAAGAGCTCGGCGATCCGCAGGTCGTGCTCGACCTGCGCGTTGACCTGAGCCTGCGCGAGCGCCGGCCCGCCGACGCTCACCTGGGCGTTGTCCGCGAGCGAGTCGGCGATGCGCTCGGCGGCTTCGAGGCGGCCGCGGTCATCCGTCGGCTCGAGCGCGACTGCGAGGTAGGTCGTGCTTCCGTCGCGACCGACGAAGTCCCGCGAGCCGGTGGTGAGGAAGCTCGACACCGAGGCGACGTCGGGCTCCTGCTCGAGCTCGCGCGTGAGCGACTGGACGCGCGCGCGGCCGGCCTGCGAGCGCACGTCGATGTCCCGGACGAGGACGACGACGCCCGTCGGACGGAAGCCTGCGTGCTCGAGCCGCTCGTCTGCAATCGCGCTCTCGCTGTCGGGGTCGTCGGCGCCGAAGGGGTCGAGGCGGTCGGCCACGCCGGCGCCGAGGCCGAGGGCCAGAGCGAAGAACGCTGTCGCGAAGAGAAGGGTCCGCCTTGCGCGCCGTTCGGCGAGTCGTGCCAGTCGCTCCATCATGTCGTCAGCCTCCTCAAATCTCTTACAGACGTGTCCATGTTAGCGGCTAACGCTGACATCGGTGTAAGAATTCCCGCTAGGATCGGGCGCATGACCGACGCGCCTCAAAGGCGGCGGCGCGCAGACGCCGAGCGGAGCGTTGGCGCCATCCTCGACGCGGCCGTCGAGGTGCTGAGCGACCGGCCGGCGGCGAGCATGGAGGAGATCGCAAGCGCGGCCGGGGTGGCGCGGCAGACCGTGTACGCCCACTACGCCTCGCGCGAAGCGCTCCTCCGGGCGGTCGTCGATCGAGCGCTCGCCCAGACGGTGGCGGCCATCGATGCCGCCGATCCCGACGACGGCCCGCCGGCCGACGCCCTCGACCGGCTCGTGAGCGCGAGCTGGCAGACGCTCGAGCGCTACCCGCTGCTCGTCGACCTCCGTGCGCCGATGACCCCCGAGGAGGAGCACGCGCTGCACGCGCCGATTCTCGAGCGCCTGGAGCGGCTGATCGGACGCGGCCAGCGGGCCGGCGATTTCGATCGCCGGCTTCCTGCTGCCTGGCTGCTGGCCGCCTTCCTCGGGCTCGCGCACGCGGCCGCGCAAGAGGTGGCCGCCGGGCGTGTGAGCGCCCCGGACGCCTCCCGGCTGCTCAGGAGCTCGGTCGCGCGCGTGTTCGGCGCGGGCGCGTAGGCGAGGGTTCGGCCGCGGCCGCGTTCACCTCGGCAATGCGGCGCCGCAGGAACGTACGCTCGACCTCCTCGCCCGCGAGATCGAGCGCGCGCCGGTACGCCTCGGCGGCCTCGTCCAGCCGGCCGAGCCTGCGCAGGAGGTCGGCCCGGGCGGAGTGGAAGAGGTGGTACGAGCCGAGCTCGCCCGCCAGCGGCTCGACGAGCTCGAGGCCGCGCGCGGGACCCTCCGCCATCGCGACGGCGACGGCCCGGTTCAGCTCGACCACGGGCGAGGGGGCGATCTCCGCGAGCCGGCCGTAGAGCGCGGCCACCTGGCGCCAGTCGGTCTCCTCCTTGGCGTGCAGCGCCGCCACCGCAGCCTGGATCTGGTACGGGCCGGCCACGCGCAGGGAGAGAGCCCGTCCGAGGACGCGCTTGCCCTCCTCGATCCGCCCGCGATCCCAGAGGTCGCGCTCCTGGTCCTCGAGCAGGACGAGCGACCCGTCGGCGTCGACCCGGGCACGCCGGCGCGCGTCCTGGAAGAGCATGAGCGCCAGGAGCCCGAGCGTCTCGGCGTCGTCCGGCATGAGCACGGCGAGGAGCTTGGCCAAGCGGATCGCCTCGTCGAGGAGCTCGTCCCGCGGCGGCGGCCCGTAGCCCTCGTTGAAGACGAGGTAGAGGACGCCGTGGACCGCGCGCAGGCGGTCCGGAAGCGCGTGGTCCGGGGGGACGCGAATCGGGATCGCCGCGGCTCTGATCTTCCGCTTCGCGCGCACGAGCCGCTGCGCCATCGTCGCCTCGGGGACGAGGAAGGCGCGCGCGATCTCCTCCGTCTCCAGGCCGCCAACCATCCGAAGCGTCAGGGCGACCTGCGCCTCGAGCGCGAGCGCGGGGTGGCAGCACGCGAAGACGAGCGAGAGGCGCTCGTCGGGGATGGCCGGCTCGTCCACGTCGGTGTCCTGCGCTTCGATCGCCTGGAGGCCCGCGAGGAGCTCGCGCTTGCGGGCGAGCGTGCGGTCGCGGCGGATCCGCTCGATCGCCCGGTTGCGGGCGGTGGCGACGATCCAGGCGCCGGGCTTCGCCGGCAGCCCGTCCTGCCGCCACCGCTCCACCGCGATCGCGAACGCGTCCTGAACGGCCTCTTCCGCGAGGTCGAGGTCGCCGAGGGCACGCGCCAGGATGGCGAGCGACCGGCCGAACTCCTCCCGGAAGACCGCCGCTACCGGATCTATGCGGCCTCCTCCTCGTGCATCGCCACCGGTCTCACCTCGATCGTCCCGTGGCGGGCGGACGGGATCCGCGCGGCCCACTCGATCGCCTCGTCGAGCGACTCCGCCTCGATGACGTAGTAGCCGCCGAGCTGCTCCTTCGTCTCCGCGAACGGGCCGTCCGTCACGAGCGTCTCGCCGTTCCTGACGCGCACAGAGGTCGCCGTCGTCACCGGCTCGAGCTCGTGCGAGCCGACGAGGGCGCCGCGCTCGCCGAGCTCCCGGTCGAGGGCGAAGTACTCCCGGTAGAGAGCGGACCGCTCGCCCTCCGAGAGGGAGTCCCAGTGCCCCTCGGGCGCGTAGATCTGGAGCATGTACCTCACGGGAGGTTCCTACGCCGGCGGCTCGTCCGGGAAGACCATGATCTGCCGCACCTCGACGGAGCCCTCCGGGAGCGAGGGCATCTTGGCCGCCCAGTCGAGCGCCTGCTGCTCCGACGCGACGTCGACGACGTAGTAGCCGCCGAGCTGCTCCTTCGTCTCCGCGAAGGGGCCGTCCGTGACGAGCGGCGCGCCGCCGTCGACGGTGACGGTCTTCGCCGTGGCGGTCGGCTGGAGCGCCTCGCCGGCCACGTGGACGCCGGCCTTCCGCAGCTCCTCGGTGTAGGAGTACCACGCGCTCATCTCGCGGCCCTGCTCCTCCTCGCTCAGCCGCTCCCACCGGTCGTTCATCGCCTGCTCGTCCCCGTAGATCAAGAGCAAGTACTGCAACGTTCGCCTCCTTGGTCGGTTACGACTCTACGACGAACGAGGGGCGGGAAAATCGACAGCCGCGGGGTCAGGCGCCGGTCAGCTCGGCGAGGCTCGTGACTGTCCTCCAGTTCCGGGTGGTGGCGGCCACGCCGAGCCGCTGCTCGAAGAACGCGTTGGCGAGCTTCGACTTGCCGTAGCCGTTCGGGCAGTACAGGTAGACGTCGCGTCCGGCGAGGCGGAACTCGTCAGGCTCGCCGTGAGCCGCGTCGAGGTCGCGGGCCCGGACGGGCTCCGGCTTGTCGGCCAGGAAGGTGACGTGGAGCGTCCGCTCGCCGCCGCGCTCGGCGAACGGGTTGCCGGTCACGAGCCGCGCGAGCTCGGCCCGCGTGCGCAGGAGGACGGTGACCGCGAGGCCGTGATCGCGGGCGATGCGCGCCTCGAGCCCGCGTCGCAGGTCAGCGGCCCGGCCTGAGCTCCGGAAGACGACGTTGCCGCTCTGGAGGTAGGTCGTCACGTCCTCGTGCCCGAGCGCGGCGACGAGCGCGCGCAGGTCGGCCATGGCGATCCGGTTTCGGCTCCCGAGATTGATCCCGCGGAGGAGCGCGACGTAGGTCTGCCTTCGCGCCGGCATCGCACGGCGATCGTACTGCGGCTTTCGTGGGCGCGGGGTGAATCGGCGAGCCGACGGTGCTATGGTCGAGCGCGGAGGCGGCTCGGGTAGGGCCGCGTCCCCTCGGAAGTCAGCGGCCGGGGGAGAAGGGAGCAGCCAAGGTGGTGCGAACGGTGGCCCGAGCTATGGGGGCCCTCGTCCGTCCTGCCGTGCGCACCGGCCGCTAGGGGTCAACGACCGAAAGGAGCGCTCGCAATGGAATCCGCGCAGATTCAGAAGGACGGGCGAGCGGTCGGCGATGGGGCGCCGGTCGTCAAGGCGGAAGGCGTCACGCGCCGCTACGGCGTCGAGGGCGACACGTGCGTGAAGGCGTTGCGCGGTGTCTCGCTCGACGTGGCGCCCGGCAAGCTCACGGCCGTCATGGGCCCCTCGGGCTCCGGCAAGTCCACGCTCATGCACATCCTCGCCGGCCTCGACCGGCCCAACGAGGGCGACGTGTCGATCGCCGGCACCGACATCGGCGCGCTCAGCGACACCGACCTGACGAAGCTGCGCCGCGAGCACATCGGCTTCGTCTTCCAGTTCTTCAACCTGCTTCCCATGCTGACGGCGGAGGAGAACATCACGCTCCCGCTGGAGCTCGCGGGCACGAAGCCCGAGGACGGCTGGGTCGCCGAGCTCACCGACAAGGTCGGCCTCTCCGACCGCCTCGGCCACCGGCCGGCCGAGCTCTCCGGCGGGCAGCAGCAGCGGGTGGCGATCGCCCGGGCGCTCGTCTCCCGCCCGACGGTCATGTTCGCGGACGAGCCGACCGGCAACCTCGACTCGACCACGGGCGGCGAGATCCTGGAGCTGCTCCGCGACTCGGTGACGAGCTTCGGGCAGACGACCGTGATGGTCACGCATGACGCGCATGCGGCGGAGATCGCGGACCGCATCCTCTTCCTGGCGGACGGCCTCATCGTCAAGGACCGCGGCGCCTCGAGCGCGCACGAGATCCTCGAGACGCTGGAGGAGGTGAGCGGGCGATGAGGCGAGTCGCGCTCAAGGGCATCCTCGGGCGCAAGCTGCGGGCGACGTTGACCGGCTTCGCCATCGTCCTGGGCGTCGCGATGGTCAGCGGGAGCTTCGTCCTGACCGACACGATCAACAAGAGCCTCGGCACGATCTTCGACGAGTCGTACGCCGCCTCCGACGTCGTCGTCAGCCCGCGGGACGTGCTGTCCGGGGAGGACAGCGCGGAAGCCGGGTCGGCGCCCTTCCCCGACTCCGTCCTTGCCGACGTGGCGGCCCTCCCGGGCGTCGAGGCGGCCTCGGGCTCGATCGAGGACGAGGCCACGCTCGTCGACGAGAACGGGAGGCCCATCGGCGGAGGCATAGGCATCGCCCTGAGTGTCGATCCTCCGGCAGACGAGCAGTTCAACCCTCTGCAGCTCGTCGAGGGAGCATGGCCGCAGGGAAATGAGGAGATCGCCGTCGACAAGGCGACTGCCGAGGACCAGGGGCTCGCCGTCGGAGACTCGGTCGGCGCCGCCGCCGATGGGCCCGTGGAGACGTACACGGTCGCCGGCATCGTCCGCTACGGCTCGGTCGAGTCGCTGGGCGGCGCGACGATCGCCGCCTTCGACCTCGCCACCGCGCAACAGCTCTTCGACAAGCAGAACCAGCTCGACTTCATCAGGGTCGCCGCCGCCGAGGGCGTCAGCTCGCAGGAGCTCGTGGCCGAGATCCGGCCGTTGCTGCCCGAGACCGCCCAGGTGCGCACTGCCGAGGCGCAGGCGGACAACGAGAGCGAGCAGACGCAGTCGGAGGTGAACATCTTCCGCTACTTCCTGCTCGGGTTCGGTGGGATCGCGCTCTTCGTGGGCAGCTTCGTGATCGCCAACACGCTCTCGATCACGGTCGCCCAGCGGGCCCGCGAGCTGGCGACCCTGCGGACGCTGGGAGCCTCGCGGCGGCAGGTGCTCTGGTCGGTCGTCCTCGAGGCCGTGGTCGTGGGCGTGATCGCATCCGTCGTCGGCCTGTTCGTCGGGCTCGGCATCGCGGTGGGCCTGAACGCGCTACTGGCGGCTACGGGGATCGACCTGCCGGAGACGGGGATCGTCTTCTCGACCCGGACGGTCGTCGTCAGCCTGCTCGTGGGAACGCTCATCGCGCTGCTCGCGAGCCTGCGGCCGGCGCTGCGGGCGACCCGGGTGCCGCCGATCGCCGCCGTCCGTGAGGGGGCCGTGCTGCCTCCTTCCCGGCTGGCGAAGTTCGGGCTGGCGACCTCGCTCGCAGTCGTGGCCCTTGCGGTCGGGCTGCTGGCCTTCGGCGTGCTCGCCGACGGCGCGGAGACCCGCACGCGGCTCCTCGCGATCGGCGTGGGCGTCCTCCTGCTCTTCATCGGCGTGACGCTCGTCGCGCCGCGGCTCGTGCGCCCGCTTGCCGCCGGGCTCGGAGCGCCTGCCGCCCGGTTCGGCGGGTCGGCCGGCCGGCTCGCGCGAGACAACTCGACCCGCAACCCCGCCCGGACCGCCTCGACGGCGGCCGCGCTCATGATCGGGATCGCGCTCGTGACGTTCGTCGCCCTGCTCGCGCAGGGACTGAAGAGCTCGTTCTCGGACGCCGTCGACGAGCTCTTCGTGGCCGACTACTCCTTGACCGCCGAGGGCGACTTCGGCTCGGTCAGCGACGCCACCGTGGCCGCCGCCCGCGAGACGCCGGGCGTCACCGCGGTGTCGGCGATCAGGACCGGAGAGGGGCGCGCCTTCGGCAGCACGGTCGGCGTCAACGGCGTCGACGAGAACCTGAGTGCCATCATCGACATGTCCTGGGCCGAGGGGTCGGCCGACGTCCCGGCCCAACTCGGGAGCGACGGCGCATTCGTGAAGGAGGACTACGCCGACGAGCACGACCTCGGGGTCGGCTCGCCGATCGAGCTGAAGACCCCGACAGGCGAAGTGCTCGAGCTCACCGTCGACGGGATCTTCGCCGAGCCGAAGGGCGGCTCTCCGTTCGGCGAGGTGGCGATCTCGACGGACACGTTCGACGGCGCGTACGCCGAGAAGGAGAACGAATGGGCCTTCCTCAACATGGAGGGCGGCGTGACGGACGAGAACACCGCCACGCTCACCGAGGCGCTCGACCCGTTCCCCGACGCCCGTGTCGAGACGCGAGAGGAGTTCAAGGCGAGCTCGATCAGCGACATCTCGACCTTCGTGAACCTGCTCTACGCGCTGCTCGGCCTGTCGGTGCTCGTGAGCCTGTTCGGGATCGTGAACACGCTCGTGCTCTCGGTCTTCGAGCGCACGCGGGAGCTCGGCATGCTGCGGGCGATCGGCATGACCCGGCGCCAGGTGCGGCGCATGATCAGGCAGGAGAGCATCATCACGGCGCTGATCGGGGCAACGCTGGGGATCGTGGTCGGCGTCTTCCTCGCGTGGCTCGTCACGCAGGCGCTCTCCGACGAGGGCATCGTCTTCGCGATTCCCTTCGGAACGCTCGCCGTGTTCGTCCTCGTGGCGATCGCGGCCGGGATGCTCGCAGCGATCTTCCCGGCCAGGCGTGCGTCGAAGCTGAACGTACTGGAGGCGCTGCAGTACGAGTAGAGGACCGGAGGAGGGGCGGCTTTTCCGCCGCCCCTCCTCCGCCGATAGCCACAATGAGGAGATGCCGAAGACGCTCTTCGAGCGCGTCTGGGACGCCCACGTCGTGGCGGAGCCGCCGGGTGAGCCGGCGCTTCTGTACGTGGACCTCCACCTCGTCCACGAGGTGACATCGGCGCAGGCGTTCGAGGGGCTCCGCCTCGCGGGGCGCGCGGTGCGGCGGCCGGACCTGACGCTCGCGACGATGGACCACAACGTCCCCACGGACGACCGTCCGGCGGACTCGACGTCGCGCGCTCAGCTCGAGGCGCTGCGCCGGAACTGCGAGGAGTTCGGCGTCCTGCTCTACGGGACGGGCAGCGGGCGCGAGGGGATCGTCCACGTGATCGGCCCCGAGCTGGGGCTGACGCAACCGGGCATGACGATCGTCTGCGGCGACAGCCACACGTCGACGCACGGAGCGTTCGGTGCCCTCGCGTTCGGGATCGGCACCTCCGAGGTCGAGCACGTCCTCGCTACGCAGACCCTCCCGCAGCGCCGGCCGAAGACGATGCTGCTCGAGCTCGGCGGCGAGCTGCCGCTCGGGGTAACCGCGAAGGACGTGATCCTCGGGGTGATCGGGCGAATCGGAATCGCCGGCGGCGCGGGTCACGTGATCGAGTACGCCGGGGAGGTCGTGCGCGGGCTCTCGATGGAGGGGCGGATGACGATCTGCAACATGTCCATCGAGGGGGGCGCGCGCGCCGGGATGATCGCTCCCGACGACACGACCTTCGCCTACCTCGAGGGGCGCCCGGCGGCGCCTCGGGGCGCCGAGTGGGAGTGCGCTCTCGATCGCTGGCGCAGTCTCGCCTCCGACGCGGACGCGGCCTACGACCGCCTCGTCGAGATCGACGTGCGCGACCTGGCGCCGCAGGTGAGCTGGGGGACGAATCCGGGGATGGTCGTCCCGGTCGACGGCGTCGTCCCCGACCCGGCGGACTTCGCCGACCCGGCCGAGCGCGAGGCGACCGAGCGCGCGCTCGCCTACATGGCGCTCGAGCCGGGGACGCCCATCCGGGACATCCACGTCGACCGCGTGTTCATCGGTTCGTGCACGAACGCGCGCATCGAGGACCTGCGCGAGGCGGCCGCCGTCGTCGCCGGGAAGCGGGTGGCGCCGACCGTACGCGCGCTGGTCGTCCCGGGCTCGGCCACGGTCAAGCGCCAGGCCGAGGAGGAAGGGCTCGACCGCGTCTTCGAGGCCGCCGGCTTCGAGTGGCGCCGCGCCGGCTGCTCCATGTGTCTCGGCATGAACCCGGACATCCTCCAGCCGGGCGAGCGTTGCGCCTCGACCTCGAACCGCAACTTCGAGGGGCGCCAGGGGCAGGGCGGGCGGACGCACCTCGTCAGCCCGGCGATGGCGGCCGCGACGGCGCTCGCGGGGCACTTCGTCGACATCCGCGAGCTCGCGCCGGAGCCCGTGGCATGAAGGCGTTTCGCCGGGTCGAGGGGCGGATCGCGGTGCTCGACCGCGCGGACGTGGACACGGACCAGATCGTCCCCAAGCAGTTCCTCAAGCGGATCGACCGGACGGGCTTCGGGGAGTTCCTCTTCTACGACTGGGCGCGGGACCCGGCGTTCGAGCTCAACCGGCCCGAGGCAAGCGGCGCGCGGATCCTCGTCGTGGGCCGAAACTTCGGCTGCGGCTCCTCGCGCGAGCACGCCGCGTGGGCGATCCAGGACGCGGGCTTCGAGGTCGTGGTCGCGCCCTCCTTCGGCGACATCTTCCGCACGAACTGCCTCAAGATCGGCCTCCTCCCGGTGATCCTGCCCGAGGAGCAGGTGCAGGCGCTCGCACGGCTCGGCTCCGGAGCCGAGCTCACCGTCGACCTCGAGGCGCAGGAGATCGGGCCGTACCCCTTCGAGCTCGCCCCGTTCGAGCGCCGGCGCCTGCTCGAGGGGCTCGACGACGTCGCGCTGACGCTCCGCCAGGTGGACGAGATCGCCGCCTTCGAGGCGGCGCGCTCCTCGCCGGTCGACACGCGCGCCCTCCGCTAGGCGGCCTCGGCGGCCGGTTCCGGGCGGACCGGCGCGACGGGCGTGAGCGCGGGCGCCGGCTCGTGAGCGAGCAGGTGGCCGTGGGCCTCGGTGCCGTAGCCGCCCGGGATCGGCATGTAGAACTCTGGATAGCCCCACATCCCGTGCTCGGACACGTCGAGCCCGGCCGTCTCGGTCTCCGGCTCCGTGCGGATCCCGACCGTCGCCTTCATGACGGAGAGGACGAGGAAGGACGCGCCGAACGTGAAGGCGCCGACCACCGCGAGGCCGAGCGCCTGAACGCCGAGCTGGTGGAGCCCGCCGCCGTAGAGGAGGCCCGCCGAGCCGGTCGCGAGCCGCGAGGCGAGCTCGGGCACCGTGAGGAAGCCGAGCGCGAGCGTGCCCCAGACGCCGGCCAGGCCGTGCGCGGCGATCGCCCCGATCGGATCGTCGATGCGAAGGCGCTCGACTGCCAGGGCTCCGGCGACGACGATGGCTCCCGCGACGAGGCCGATCACGATCGCCGCCCAGGGCGCCACGAACGCGCAGGCCGCGGTGATCGCGACCAGTCCCGCGACGGCGCCGTTCAGCATCAGCGATAGGTCGGGCCTCTTCACGACGAGCCAGGAGGTGACGACCGCCCCGAGGACACCGGCAGCAGCGGCGAGGTTCGTGTTGAGCGCGACGTAGGCGAAGAAGCCGACGCCGCCGAGATCGACGCTCAGCGTCGAGCCCGGGTTGAAGCCGAACCAGCCGAACCAGAGGATGAGGACGCCGAGCGTCGTGTAGGCCATGTTGTGACCCGGGATGGCGTTCGGCTTCCCGTCCACGAACCTGCCGATCCGCGGCCCGAGGAGGAGCGCGCCGGCCAGCCCGGCGAGAGCCCCCTGGTAGTGCACCACCGTCGAGCCGGCGAAGTCCTGCATGCCGCGCGCGAAGAGCCAGCCGTCCGGGCTCCAGATCCAGTGGGAGACGACGGAGTAGATGAGGGTGTAGGCGATGCCGAAGGCGAAGTAGACCCAGAGCCGGGTGCGCTCGGCCATCGCTCCCCAGACGATCGCCAGCGAGACCGCGCAGAAGACGACTTCGAAGAGGTAGCCGGCCGCGCCGGGGATGGCGGAGAACCAGGAGAACGGCGCCGTGCCGACGGCCGTGAGCTCGTCCACCGAGGGGGCGAAGCCGGAGCCGCCGACGAAGCCGTTCCCTCCGTCGCCGAACGCGATCCCGAAGCCGACGAGGTAGTAGACGACGGAGGCGAGCGCGAGGACGAGAACGTTCTTCGCCGCGATGTGGCCGACGTTCTTCATGCGGGTGAGCCCGGCCTCGAGGAACGCGAAGCCCGCCTGCATGAACATGACCAGCACGGCGGCGACGATCACCCAGACCGTGCTCGTTGCGATTGCCAGCTGCTCGGTGGTCATCTCGCCTCCTTCCTCGGACCGCAAAAAAGCCCCAGGAGCTCACCGGCTCCTGAGGCCTCGACGCCTCTGCGGGCCGCCTTCCTCGGCGACTCGACGAGCCGAGGCTAGCGGACTTGGCGGACGGGGATCATCGCCGGAGGGCCGCGAGGACGGCGTCGGTGAGCTCGGATGTGGTCGCGCCGCCGCCGAGGTCAGGGGTCGGGGTCGAGGCGAGCGCTTCGTCCACAGCGGCCTCCAGGCGGGCGCCCTGCTCCGGCGCTTCGAGGCCGTGACGGAGCATGAGCGCCGCCGAGCGGAGCATGGCCGCCGGGTTGGCGATGCCCTTCCGGGCGATGTCCGGCGCCGAGCCGTGCACCGGCTCGAAGATCCCCGGCCGCCTGTCCCCGAGGCTCGCCGAGCCGGCCAGGCCGAGGCCGCCCGTCACCCCGGCGGCCACGTCGGAGAGGATGTCCCCGAACGTGTTCTCCGTCAGGAGCACGTCGAAGCGGCCGGGCGCGAGGACGAGCTGCAGCGCGCAGTTGTCCACGAGCATGTGCACGAGCTCGACGTCCGGGTAGTCGGCTGCGACGCGCTCGACGACGTCGCGCCAGAGACGCGACGTGGCGAGGATATTGGCCTTGTCCACGGAGGTGACGTGGCCGCGGCGGCTGCGCGCGAGCTCGAAGCCGCGGCGCGCGATGCGCTCGACCTGCTCGGGGCGGTACTCCATCGTGTCGAAGACGGTGCCGTCCGGCCGGGTGCCGCGCTCGCCGTAGTAGAGGCCTCCGACGAGCTCGCGCACGACGAGCAGGTCGACGCCCTCGCCGCGGGCGGGGCGGAGGTTCGCGTACACGTCGAGCTCGCCGCGGAGTCGGATGAGGCCGTGCTCGGGCCGGACGTCGGCGCGGTCGAGCTCGGGGAGGCCGACGGCGCCGAGGAGGACGGCGTCGGCGTCTCGGCACGCGGCCAGCGTCTCCGGCGGCAGCGGGTCGCCCGTCTCCCGGATCGCGGCCCCGCCGAAGCTCCGCTCCTCCAGCTCGAGCTCGAGCGGGAGCTCGCGCAGCACGCGCGCCGCCGCGGCGGCCACCTCCGCGCCGATCCCGTCGCCTGGGAGGAGGACGATCCTCACAGGGGCGCGCGGGTGACGGCGCCCTCGGAGGCCGAGGAAACGAGTGCGGCGTACTTGGCGAAGACGCCGGTCGCGTAGCGCGGTGGCGGCGCGCTCCACTCGGCCAGGCGCGCCGCGAGCTCGTCCTCGGAGAGCTCGACCCGGAGCTCGCGCGCCTCGACGTCGACGACGATGGTGTCGCCGTCCAGAAGCGCCGCGAGCGGCCCGCCGTGCGCGGCCTCCGGCGAGACGTGCCCGACCATGAGCCCGTGGGTCGCGCCCGAGAAGCGCCCGTCCGTGACGAGCGCGACCGCGTCGCCCAGGCCTTCGCCGACGAGGGCTGCCGTGACGTGGAGCATCTCGCGCATGCCCGGCCCGCCGGCCGGCCCCTCGTAGCGAATGACGACCACGTCGCCCGGCTGGATGTCGCGGGCCTTGACGGCGGCGAAGCAGGCCTCCTCGGAGTCGAAGATCCGCGCGGGGCCGCGATGGAGCAGGCGCTCGTGGCCGGCGAGCTTCACGACGCAGCCCGCTGGGGCGAGGTTCCCGTGGAGGACGGCGAGCCCGCCCGTCGGCTTCAGGGGTGTCTCGATCGGGACGACGACCTTCTGGCCCGGGCGCTCGACGACCGCCGCGGCGATCTCGCCCAGCGAGCGGCCGTCGACGTTCGGCGCGTTCGCGTGCACCAGCTCCCGCTTGGCCAGCTCGCGCGCTACGAGCGCGACGCCTCCGGCCTCGTGCATGTCGGTGGCCACGAAGAGCCCGGCGGGCTTCAGGCTCGCAACCACGGGCGTCCGCGCCGCGATGCGGTCGAAGTCGGCGAGCGCGAGCGGAATTTCGAGCTCGTGCGCGATCGCGAGCAGGTGGAGGACGCCGTTCGTCGAGCCGCCCGTCGCCGCGATCGAGGCGATCGCGTTCTCGATCGCTTCGAGCGTGATCACCTGCGAGGGGCGGACGTCGCGGCGGAGGAGGTCCATGGCGAGCCGGCCGGCCCGCTCGGCCGCCTCCGGCTTCGCCGGGTCGAGCGCCGG
>JBOHAM010000127.1:0-24380 GCA_050697735.1 Gaiellaceae bacterium
GATCGCCAGGTTCAGCCACCGGTTGGCGAACGGCCGGTCGAGGACGGAGTTCCGGTCCGAGCGGAAGCTGAAGGCCTTGAAGAACTCGATCAGCACCAGGGTGGCGAACGTCATCGTCATCGCCTCCGCGAGGGGGCGGTCCGTGGACAGGGCCCAGGTGAAGAGCCCGAGCGTGGCGAGGGCCGACCAGGCTCCCCCGACCGAGATCAGCGTCAAGACGGGCTTTGTGAAGATGCCCGTCCGCCGGCTGCGCGGAGGCCGGCGCATGAGGTCTCGCTCCTGCGGATCGACCGAGAGCGCGAGCGCCGGCAGGCCGTCGGTGGCGAGGTTGACGTAGAGGATCTGCACCGCGCTGAGCGGCAGGGGCTTGCCCAGGAGCGACGCCCCGAGGAGGAGGCCGATCTCGCCCAGGTTGGCCGCGAGCAGGTACATGAGGTACTTCTTCGTGTTGGCGAAGACGCCGCGGCCCTCCTCGACGGCGGCGACGATGGAGGCGAAGTTGTCGTCGGTGAGCGTCATCGCAGCGGCCTCCTTCGCCACGTCCGTGCCGGTGACGCCCATCGCCACGCCGATGTCGGCCTTCTGGAGCGCGGGCGCGTCGTTGACGCCGTCGCCGGTCATCGCCACCGAGTGCCCCTTCTCCTGCCACGCCGCGACCACCCGGAGCTTGTGCACGGGGGAGACGCGCGAGTACACCTGGATCGTCTCGACGGCGCGATCGAGCTCCGCGTCGTCCATCTCCTCCAGCTCCGCGCCGGTGACGGCGCGACCGTCGGTGAGGATCCCGAGCTCGCGGGCGATCGCCTCGGCCGTGAGCGGATGATCCCCGGTGATCATCACCGGCGTGATCCCGGCGTCGGTGCACCGCTCGACGGCTCGCCGGGCCTCCGGACGCGGTGGGTCGATCATCCCGATGAGGCCGAGGAACGTGAGATCGTGCTCGGCGTTCGCGGTGGTCGCGTCCGCTCGGCGGGCCACGGCGATGACGCGCAGCGCCTCGCTCGCCAGCTCTCGGGCGGTCGCCGCGAGGCCCTCGCGCCCGGCGCCGTCGAGCGCCGTCTCGCCAGAGGCGCCAAGCTGCCGCGTGCACTCGGCGAGGATCACCTCGGGTGCGCCCTTGGAGTACGCGACGACGCCGTCCGGCGTCTCGTGGAGCGTCGTCATGCGCTTGCTCTCCGACGTGAACGGGATCTCGTCCACGCGCGGGAGCTCGGACTCGAGCTCGGCGTGCTGCAGCCCGGCCTTCGCGGCGGCGACGAGGAGGGCGCCCTCGGTCGGGTCGCCGCGGACCTGCCAGCGACCGTCGTCGTCGCCCCGCAGGAGGCGCGCGTCGGAGGCGAGGGCGCCGGCCCGCAGCGCCTCGAGGAGCGCCTCGGGCGGCTCGACCGGAGACCCGTCGCGGGTGTACTCGCCCTCGGGCTCGTAGCCCGCGCCGCCCACCTCGAACACCTCTCCGGCGGCGACGACGTTGCGGACCGTCATCTCGTCCTTCGTCAGCGTCCCGGTCTTGTCGGTGCAGATGACGGAAACGCTCCCGAGCGTCTCGGTCGCCTGCAGGCGGCGGACGAGCGCGTTGCGCTTGACCATCCGCTGAGCCGCGAGGGTGAGCGAGATGGTGATGACGGCGGGGAGCGCCTCGGGAACGACGGCGACGGCGAGCGCCGTTCCGAACAGCAGCATCTCGAGGAACGGCTGGTCGCGCAGCAGGCCCAGGCCGACGACGAGGAGCACGACGACCACGGCGACGCGGGCGAGCATCATCGCCACCCGGTCGAGGCTGACCTGCAGCGGGGTCTTCGCACGCTCGATGGTCTCCAGCAGCCGGGCGATGCCGCCGAACTCCGTCTCCATGCCGGTGGCGACGACGAGGGCACGCCCCCGCCCGTAGGCGATCGCGGTGCCGGTGTAGACCATGTTCGTGCGATCCCCGGTCGGCAGGTCCCCGCCCGGCAGCGGGTCGATCTGCTTCTCGACCGGCAGCGACTCGCCGGTCAACGCCGACTCCTCGACCTGGAGGTTGACGGCCTCCGCCAGGCGGCCGTCGGCGGAGACGCGGTCGCCGACGCGCAGCAACATCACGTCGCCCGGCACGAGCTCCCGCGCCGGGATGTCGATCTCCTGCCCGTCCCGCACGACGACCGCCGTCGGCGCCGCCATCCTGCCGAGCGCCTCGAGCGCTCGCTCCGCCCGGTACTCCTGAACGAAGCCCAGCACGGCCGCGAGCAGGACGATCGCGGCGATCACGATCGCCTCCGTGGCGTGTCCGAGCGCGATCGAGAGGCCGACCGCGGCCAGCAGGATGAGGATCAGGACGTTGCGGAACTGCTGGAGGAGAAGCGCCCAGGGCGAGACCCGCTTGCCGGCGGCGAGCTCGTTCGGCCCGTAGCGGGCCAGCCGCTCCGCCGCCTCGTGCACGCTCAGGCCCGAGTCGGCCGCCGTCTCGAGCGTGGCCGCGGCCTCGTCGACGTCGAGGCCGTGCCAGGAGCCGGGCGTCCCCAGCGTGGAGGCCGTCTGCGTCTGCGCCGACGCGTGCACCGCGCCTAGGCGGGAGCGGCCAGCTCGTGCTGGACGACCAGCACCGAGCAGCGCGCCGAGTAGACGATGCGCTCGACCACGTCGCCGCCCCACCGGCGGCCGCGCGCAGACCCGCGGCCGACCACGACCAGGGAGCTCTTGCTCGACGCGCCCACGACGGCCTCGGCCATGGGCCGGGGATCGAGCAGCGCGTCGTCGCGCTCCTCCCTCAGCAGCTCAGCGGGAACCTCCCCGCCCAGGCCGACGACCGGCAGGACGTCGCAGCCGAGGCGAGCGCCGAGCGAGCGCGCGACCCCCTCGGCCGCGCGCGCCGCCGGCGAGCCGTCGACGCCGACCACGATCCGCTCGGGCCTGTGCGGGCCCCAGCCGGGGCGAGCGATCAGCACCGAGCAGGGCACGTCGTGCAGGGCGTGGAGGTCGTGGCCGCCGAAGGTGAGGGCGGACAGGCGGCGGTGCGGCCGCACCCCGACGGCGATCAGCGTGGCGCCGCGGCGGGAGCACTCGGAGCAGAGGAGCCCCACGAGGTCCCCCGACGCGAGGCGGGCTTCGTCGGCGTCGACGAGCTCTTTCGCGAACGCAAGCTCGGCGTCGGTGTCGGCGAGCAGGTGGCGCTCGGCGCTGGCCGCGCCCAGGCCCGCGAACGCCGCGAGGTGCCGTTCCGCGACCGCCAGGAGTACGAGCCGCCCGCCCGGGGCGCGCAACGCGCCCGCCTGGGCGGCGCCGACGAGGCTCTCCGCCGTCGCGTCGAGGCCGACGACGATGTTGCCGAAGATCGCTTCGTCTCCAGCGGGGCCGGTTCCGGTTGCTGCGGGTGCGCCTGCGTGCACGAGACACCTCCGAAGGTCCGTCGGTACGTCCTTCGTAGGTCTCTCCCACCCGACTGGGCCGCTCCACCGGGCCGAACTCGGCCGAGCATTGACGACGGAGCGAGCAGGGATACTCCCCTACGCCCGGCCTACGATAGCAGGCGCGCTAGCGGGACTCGACGCGGGCGGCGGTCTCCCGCCGCGGCCGTTCCCCTTGCCGCACGGGAGCGCTCCCGGGTCGTCGCGCGGGCACAAGCGCGGGCTCGGCGAGCTTCGCGCGGCGCTGCCGGCTGCGCACCCACTCGGCCGCGAAGTAGCTGCCGAGCACGACGAACGCCGCGCCGGCCTGGGCGGCCACGCCCTCCCAGGTGGGAAAGACGCCGAACCAGAGCCCGGCCCAGTAGGGAAGGCGCAGGTCGCCGATCGGATGCACCGGCAGCCAGCCCACGACCTGGCAGACCTGCACGGTCTTCCCGGCCATGATCACGAGCACCCCGAGGATGAGGAGCCCCGTCAGCTCGAGCATCCGCCGGTGCGGGAGCTTCCGCTGCAGCACGATCGTCAGCACGCCCACCGCCGCGACGCCGAGTGCGCCCAGGGCCACACCCTCGACGACGCTCGCCACGCCCGCGTCCAGCACGAGCGCCTGCAGGAACAGCACCGTCTCGAAGCCCTCCCGGTAGACACTCGTGAAGCCGAGCGTCGCGAGGCCGATGAACTGGGCGGCCGCCACCGAGAGCGTCGTTCCGCGCAGGATCCGCTTCTTCTTCCCGTGGAGGCCCGCGAGATGGTCCGCCCAGTAGACGCGGTGAAAGAACCAGTTGAGAACGAGGAGCAGGACCGCGATCGCGATCAGGGAGACGATCGCCTCGAGCTTCTCGCCGTAGCGGACGAGCGACGAGAGCACGGTCTTGGCGACGACGAAGGTCGCCACCGAGGCGACGAGGGCTCCGGCGGCCCCGATGAAAAGGGGGCGCCGCAGCCGCCGCTTCGCCCCCACGAGGCCCGCCGTCAGCGCGGCGAGGATGAGGACGGCCTCGAGACCCTCCCGGAAGACGATGATCGCCGTATTCGTAACGACCGCCAGATCCGAGGCCGGCCCGGCGCCGACCGCCGACTCGGAGTCCGCCAGCGCCTTGTCGAGCACCTCGCGGGTCTCGGCGACCTCCTCCGCCGGCGCCTTGCGCCGGATGAGCTGGGCGAGCCCTGCATAGCCGTCGGCGCCGTACCAGAAGAGCCCCTCGGTGCGGGCGAAGAGGTCGGGCGCCAGCCCGCGCAGGCGCTGCTCCGGGCCGAACTCGAAGAAGGCGTACGCCTCGAGGCGCGCCTGCTCCGCCTTGCCGTACTCGCCCGCGCGAACGGCGTTCACGACGCGGTCGAGGGAGGTTCGGATGACGTCGAAATCGGCGGCCGCGCCTGCGTCCTTCCACTCGTCCGGAAAGACGCCCTCGGCGAGGTCGAGCGCCTCGTTGGTCTTGGCTTCGACTGTCTCCGGATCGGCCACCGCGCTCCCCTGGGACGCCGCGGCGAGGTCCTGCCCGAGGGAGGCCACGAGCTCGTCGATGCGGTCGGTCGCGGCGGCGTCGCGCTCGGCCAGGATGCCCTCGAGGTCGGTGAACGCCTGCACGGCGCCGTCCCTGAAGGTCACCGCCTCCTGGATCTCGAACGGAACCGTGACGCGGCCGTCCGCGACCCCGCGTCCGTACTCGACCGGCACGAGGGCGAGGAAGCGCAGGAACTGCCCCGCACGGCGGATCTCCTCCTCCTGCGAGAGCGGCGCCGCGCGGAACCCCTCGAGCGCCCGGTCGACGCCTTCGCGCCCCGAGCCGTACGCGACCTCGTCGGCGGCGAGCGCGGCCGCCGCGAGGCCATCGAAGTCGGCCGCGAGCTGCTCGGCGGCCGCCACGCCGCGCTGGCGGGCGAAGGAGGCCTCGAGGATCGCGAAGTACCCCCGTGCTGCCGCGATCTCGGCCGCGAGGCGCGATCGGAATCCCTGCTCGAGCGCCTCGTCGGCCGCTTCCAGGGAGCTGCGAAGAAGCGCCTGGTACGTGTCCAGGTAGTCGGCCCGAACCGCCGCGAGCGCGGCGGCCGGGGTGCCGCGACCGTCCGCGAGCGACGCCAGGGCGAGGGTGGCGTCCGCACCCGGCCGCGAGAAGCGGGTCGGGGGCCGGAACTCCCGCACCAGCAGCCACTGCTTCGCCTCCACGAGCTCGCCCTGCTCGATGCTCGCGAGCACGCGGCGGTACGCCGCACCGAGCACGGCCGTCTGCAGCGCGGCCCGCGCCGCCGCAAGGCCCGGAACGTCCCCGGCCACGGTCGCGGCCTCCACCCGGCGGAACGTCCGGCGGAGCGAGCGGTCCTCCAGGAGGTCACCCAGGCGCTCGACGGTCGGCGACGCCGTCCGGACGAATGCCGTCGCCTCGGCCGGCTGGTCGAGGATCAGGGCGCGCTCGGCGTCTCCGAGCGTCGTCCGGAGGTCGGCTTCGAGCTGCCACGGCGGAGCAGACGCGGCAGACGCCGTTCCGGCCGGCGCGAGCGCGACCAGGGCCGCGAGTGACGCGGCGAGGCGGCGGACGTTACTGCTCGATCTCGACACCGAGCTCGGCCGCGGCCTGCGAGACCTGCCCCGCGATCGCCGTGGCGCGCTCCTGGGCCTCGGTTCCCAGCGTGTCCGCCTGCTCCGCGGTGAACCGGTTCCCCGCCTGCTCGCGGTCGTGGAGCTCGGCGATGAAGGCCCGCAGGTCGGAGAGCTGGCGGCCCGTCTGGGCGGCCTGCCCCTCGTCGACCTGCTCCACGGCCGGCTGCACGCCCTCGTAGATGACCTCGAGGCCGGTGAGGATGTCGCGGATGTCAGAGAGGCGGGAGACGACATTGAACGCCTCGGAGTCCGCCTCGTTGCCGGCGACGAAGCGCGAGACCTTCCACTGCCCGAAGTACTCGCTCATCGTGGGCACCATCACGACGATCGCGGTGAAGGCGTCGGAGGGAGTCGGCTCCCAGGCCTCTCCGGCCGCGTCCAGCTCCTCCGCATAGGTGTCGAACGCCTCGGCGGCGGCCCGCACCAGACCCGGGTCGGGGAGCACCTCGCCGAACTCGACCTGGCCGTCGCCGTTGAGGTCGGCGGGCTCGCCCGCGTACCCCAGCTCCTCCGGGAGCGTCCCCCAGAGCGCGCCCTCCGTGAGGTTGAAGAGGTTGCCGGGCTGCTCGAGCACCGTCCCGTCCGGCAGCTCGAGGTCGAACGGCACGGCGCTCTCGGGATCCTCGCTCGCACTCGAGCCGGCGTCGAGAATCACGTCGAACTCGGCGAGCGACGGCGTTCCCGCGACGACGCCCTCGACACGCTCGTAGTAGGGGTTGCCCTCGACCCAGCCCGCCTTCATCCGGTCGAGGAGCGGCCCCACGGCGTCGCCCTGCTGTGCCCAGAGCGCCTGCAGGTCGAAGCCCTGCGCCTCCGCGAGCTCGTGGTACTCCGTGGCCAGCTGCTCGAACTCCTCGGTGAACCCGGCGAGCTGGTCCGTGTGCTCGCCCAGGAACTGCTTGACGCCGGCGAGCTCCGTCCCCACGGCCTGCGACTCGGCCTCTGTGCTCGCTCCGGTCTCGGCGGCCGGCTGCGACTCGCCCTCGTCGCCGCCGCAGCCCGCTGCGACGAGCGCAGCAGCGCAGACGACGACACAGATGCCACCACGGTTACGACGCAAGCTCACGTACGGTCCTCCTTGGAGTCGGCCCGGCAGGAGCCGCGACCCTACACGAGATCTCGTACCGTTGTAAGGCTTACCTTACGGAGATCGTAAGGTCTGAACCAGCGAAGGAGACAGCGGATGGACGCGGTGATAGTCATCTTCGTGATCGCGATCGTGATCGTGGCGGTGATCGCGCTGCGCGAGTTCGGGGGCTTCGGGAAGGACTGACGGCTCGGGGTGCCGACCTCGGCTCCAGGCGGCCGGGTAGGTGTCGTCGCCGGCTACGGCGGCGATGCCGGTGCTCGTGCTCTGGACAGCGCGCGCCGCCCGTACCGTGTCCTGCCCCGCGGCTTGTACACCGCCAGCACCGTGGCCACGACCAACAGCAGCAGAGCCGCACCGGCGTGGAGCAGCGGCGACGGGCTACGCAGGACGCCGAGCCCGTCGCTGGACGGCGTCGTTTCGGACGCCATGTCTCCCAGCGTCGCGAGCGTCTGCGTGTAGAACAGCAGGACGATCGTGGCGAAGAGATTGATCAGGAGCTTCGCCAGGACCCAGTAGTGGCGGAACAAGCCCCAGGCGGTACCGAGCGCCTGGACGAGCCCGGTCAGCAGCGAGGCGAAGCTCAGCGGGATCAGGACGTACCAGTCCGCCCAGTCCATCATGAGATAGGCGGCACGTACCGTTTCAGCGTCATTGCTGGTCAGGCTGGCGACGGCGAGAGCCAGGAAGACGGCGACCGCGCCGAGCCAGCCGACCGACGAGACGACGTGCGCGGTGAGCGCGAGCTTGCGGCGGCCGGGTGTCAGGATCACGGCAGCTGCCCGCCGTGTGTGACGCCCGGGGGAGGTCCGGTGTGACCGCCCGACGTGTCCGAGGTGGTGTTCGAGCGTTCTCCAGGCGTGTGGCGACTAGGACCGTGGTCGCCTCCGCCGATGAGGATCGCGACGACGAGCAGCACGACCGCGACGAGGGCGACAATCCCGAACACCTTTACCCAGCGCGGCACGCCATGGTCGTCGCCTGCGCCGGGGTGGCCCGCCATGTGTCCTCCTCTGGAGTGAGTAGTTGCCCTTCGTGAGCGCAAGCGATGGAAGTTTACAAGACATGCTGTCTCGAAAAGAGTCATGGTGTATCGTCAACGACACTTCGTATACTCGCCCGATGCCGAAGCTGTGGACCGAGACGATCGAGGCGCACCGCCGCGAGGTGCGCGACGCGACTCTGGACACCGCCGCGGCGCTGGTGGCCGAGCACGGGCTGCGCTCGGTGACGATGTCGCAGATTGCCGAGGCGACCGGAATCGCACGCGCGACGCTGTACAAGTACTTCTCAGGCGTCGAGGCGATCCTGGTCGCCTGGCACGAACGTCAGATCGCCGCGCACCTCGAGCAACTCGGCGCGGTCCGGGAGCAAGCGGGCGACGCAGGTGCGCGGCTGGAAGCCGTCCTCGAGGCCTACGCGCTCATCACCCACGAGCACCGCGGCACCGAGCTCGCTGCGCTCCTCCATCGAGGCGAGCATGTCGCCCGCGCCGAGCAGCAGCTCGCCGACTTGATTCGAGACCTACTGACCGAGGGTGCAGAGAGCGGCGACGTCCGGGACGACGTCGCACCCGCCGAGCTCGCGAGCTACTGCGTGCACGCTCTGGCAGCAGCGAGAGGCCTGCCGTCCAGGGCCGCGGTCCGCCGGCTTGTCACAGTCACCCTCACCGGATTGCGGGCGCGCGGGTGATGCGGACGAGGTCGCCGACCCGCACCGAGCCCGCCTGGACGACCTTCGCGTTGGCGCCGCGCAGTCGGTGCGCGCGGCCGACCGGCGAGTTGTAGAACTTCATCGCCTCGAGCCCGAAGCGCTCGACGAACTTCTTGCAGCCGGTGTGCGGGGTCGCGCTCAGCTCGAGGACAGCCGAGCCGATCGCCAGCCGCGTGCCGGCGGGCAGGTTCTCCTCGCTGAGATCGAGGTCGACGTAGAGCTGGTCGCCGGCGAGCGCCCACCGCTCCTTCGACCGCGCGGCCAGCTGCGCGGCCCTCGAGCTCATGAGCGTCACCTGTGCCTCGGGATCGGGCCCACGGTGGCCGCCGCGGACGCTCCAGCCGTCGCCGACCACCCCGAGGGCGAGGTCGATCGTCGCCTCGTCGAGCAGCTCGCGCTCCCCGACCTGCGGGCGCCGCGCGATCAGCTCGAGCCGGCCGCCGTCGCTCGGCGCGCGGCGGATCTCGTCCAGTCCGCGCTCGAGCTCCGCGGTCGAGCGGTGCAGAGCCTCCGTCGTCGACGCCTCGGTCATGTGCATTCGATTCTGCCAGCAGCGCTCAGTCGGGGAGGAGCGGGACGGCCGGGCCCAGGTCACGACCGAGCAGCACCGCCCGGGTGACGGCGTCGGATCCGAAGCGGCGACGCACCTCGTCGAGCGCGGCGTCGAGGGCGCCGCCGCAGTGCCGGTCGAAGGGCAGCGTGAGCTGGAGGGCGCGCTCGTCGTCCAGGTTCGCGACCGCGACGCCGAGGAGCGTGATGCCCTGCCGCTCGATCAGCGGGAGCGCGGTCGCCAGCAGCCACCGCGCGGTGGCCAGCACCGACTCCGTGTGGGAGGTGGGCCGGGGCAGGGTGTGCGAGCGAGTCACGCGCGCGTAGTCGCCGAAGCGCACCCGCAGCACCACCGTGCGGCCGATTCGCCCGGCCATGCGCATCCGGCGGGTGACGCGGTCGACGATCCCGACGAGTACGGCGTCGAGCTCCCCGGGCGACCCCCGGAAGCGACCGAGCGCGCGCTGCGAGCCGATCGAGCCCCGGCGCCGGCCCACCCGCACCGGCCGCGGATCGCGATTGTGGGCGAGCGCGTGGAGGTGCCGACCGGCAGCGCGGCCGAGGACGATCGTGAGGGCATGCTCCGGGAAGCCGGCCACCTCGCCCACCGAGGCGATCCCCAGCCGGCGAAGCCGCTCGGCGGTGACTCGTCCCACGCCCCAGAGGCTCTCGACGGGAAGCGGATGGAGGAACGCCAACTCGCGGTCGGGCGGGACGACGAGCAGGCCGTCGGGCTTGGCCACCCCGCTCGCCACCTTGGCGAGGAACTTCGTCCTCGCCACCCCGACCGTCAGCGGCAGGCCGACCCGATCGCAAACCTCGTCACGCAACCGCTCGGCGATCTCGACCGGCGAGCCGGAGAGCCGCTCGAGCCCGCGGACGTCGAGGAACGCCTCGTCGATCGACAGCCCTTCGACCAACGGCGTGGTGTCCTCGAACACGCGGTACACCGCCTTGCTCGCCTCCACGTAGGCCGAGAACCGCGGCTTCACCACCACCGCGTGCGGACACAGCCGCCGGGCCTGCCGGCCGCCCATCGCGGTGCGGATGCCGTAGGCCTTGGCCTCGTAGCTCGCCGCGAGCACGACGCCTCCCCCGACGATCACCGGCCGGCCGCGCAGACTCGGCTCGTCCCGCTGCTCGACCGAGGCGTAGAACGCGTCCAGGTCGGCGTGCAGGATCGTCGCCTTCATAGAACGTATGTTCGCACATGGAGCGTTATCGTCGCCGCCACGTGACCGACCGCCTTGACCCGCGCCTCTACCTACGGCTCGTCCTGCTCGGCGCCGCGGTCGGCATCCCGGCGGCGCTGGCCGCAGCTCTGTTCTTCGCCCTGGTCCACTACCTCCAGCACTGGCTCTGGACCGAGCTGCCGGACGCGCTCGGAGCCTCGGTGCCTCCCTGGTACCTCGTCCTCGGGCTCCCGGTCGTCGGGGCGGCGATCGTGCTCGCGGCGCGGACGCTCCTCCCGGGCGACGGGGGCCGCGAGCCACTCGAGGGGCTCACCGTCCAGCCGACGCCTCTCGCCCACGCTCCCGGCATCGTGCTCGCGGCCCTCGGCACGCTGTGCTTCGGCGCCGTGCTCGGCCCCGAATCGCCCGTGATCGCGCTCGGAATGGTCGTGGCGCTCGGGCTCGCGTTCTTCGCCCGCCTCGGCGAGAAGGAGAGCGGCGTCATCGCTACAGCAGGCTCCTTCTCGGCCATCTCGGCGCTCTTCGGCGGGCCGATCGTGGCGGGGGTGATGCTGGTCGAGGCCGGCGCCGGGCTCGGAGCCGCGCTGATCCCGGCCCTGCTGCCCGGCTTCGTCGCCGCCGCGGTCGGCTACCTCGTCTTCGTCGGCCTCGGTGACTGGGGCGGCCTCGACTCCCCTGGGCTCAGCGTCCCCGACCTGCCGCTCTACGAGGGGACGCACCTCCTCGACCTCCTCGTCGCGATCGCGGTCGGCCTCGCAACTGCAGTGACGATCGCAGTGGTCGGGCGGCTCGCGACTCGCGTCGCGGTCGACGGCTCGCGCCGGTTCGGCATCCCCGCCCTCCTGCTCGCGGGCGGTCTCGCCGTCGGGCTCGTTGCCCTCCTCGCGGACGGTCTCGGGGCCGGGTCGGAGGACGTCCTCTTCTCGGGCCAGTCCTCGATCCCCACGCTCGTGGCGGAGAGCTCGACGACGGTCGTCCTCGTCCTGCTGGTCGCGAAGGCGCTCGCCTACGCAGTCAGCCTCGGCTGCGGCTTCCGCGGCGGTCCGATCTTTCCGGCGATCTTCCTTGGGATCGGCTTCGCGACGCTCCCGGTCGTCTGGTTCGACGTCTCGCCGACCTTCGGCGTCGCGGCGGGCGCGGCGGCGGGCATGGCGGCTCAGTCGCGGCTGATCCTCACCTCGATGCTTTTCGCGGCGCTCCTCGTCGGCACACAGGGCCTCGACGCCGTCCCGGCGGCGGTCCTTGCCGCGGTCTCGGCATGGCTCACGGCGACGGCGCTCGACGGCGCTCCCACAGCGTCGCGTTGAGGAACATCCCGCTGGTGAAGAGCCGCGCGTAGAGGTAGAGCCAGACGAGCAGCACCGTCGCGGTGCCGAGCGCACCGTAGAGCTCGGACGACCGCTCGAGCCGCGGGACGAAGTAGAACGCCACCACCACGTGCATGAGCTCGGCCCCGACGGCGAGGAGGGCCGCTCCGGGCAGCAGGTCCTGCCAGCGGTCCGCCCGCCGCGGAAGGAGCCAGAAGATCGCGAGCGCGATCATGATCTGGATCGCCAGCAACCCGGCGCTCGTCAGCAGAGCTCCCGCGCCGAGAACGTCGCGGAACCAGGCGAGCGCGGCGAAGCTCAGCGCGGCGGCCAGGAAGAGGCCGTTGAAGACGCCCACCGCGTGCGCGGGCTTCCGCATCCGCGTCCGCTCCAGCCCCCAGGCCAGCGCCGCCGCGAGCCGGAGCGCCCGGACGGCCCCGAGCGTGAACCACGCGAGCAGCCAGAGGCCGAGGAGCAGGATCGCGACCCTGCTCCCAGGCCGGGCCTCGACGGCGCGGGACGCCTCGCCGATCGACGCAGCGCCGATGCCGAACTCCCTCCCGGCCTGCCGAACCGCGTCGGGATCGATCTCCAGCCAGAAGCCGAGCAGGGTTGCGACCACGAGGCCGAACGGGACGAGCCAGAGGAACAACCGGTAGGCGAGACCGCCCGCCACGAGGCCTCCGAAGGCCCGCAGCTCCCGCCTCGCGGCGTCGAGAGCGAGGTCGGCGCCCGGGACGCGGGCGCGCGCCCACCGCTCGAGCTCGGGCGCGCGCTCGGCGGCCGAGGCGAGACGGTCGCGCAGGCTCTGCAGACGCACCGGGGCCGTCTACGCGCGATCCTCGAGCGCGCGCTCGATCCGCTCGAGCCGGGCGGCGATGCCGTCCAGGCGCTCGTCGAGCGTGCCGTGTCCCAGTCGGCGTCTGGCGCTCTCGACGAACACGGCCGTGATCGAGGCGGTCACGACGGTGACGAAGCCGATGCCGCTCACCATCACGAGTGCCGCGATCAAGCGGCCGCCTACGTGCGTGGGCGTCACGTCGCCGTAGCCGACCGTCGTCACGGTCTGCACCGCCCACCAGAGTCCCAGCCAGACGTTGGGGAACTCCTCTCGGTCGATGAGCCAGATCCCGACGCCGCCCACCACCGTGATCCCGACCGTGACGAGGCCGATCGCCTGGCCGGCGCGGCGCGCGGTCAGCGTTCCGCGGCGGGCCTCCTCCACGACACGGTTTGGCGCGCTCACGGCGAGTTATTCGCGCGTCCCCGCGCTTGCCCTTCCCGGGTGAGGCCGGGCCTAGGCCGGCTCGTCCGGCTCCCAGCGGGCGCTGAGCTGGTAGATGACGATCAGGTCGAGCGTGATCACGAGCAGCGTCCACAACGGGTAGACCGTGATGAAGCCGACCTGGGCGATCGCGTTCACCATCGCGAAGGCGATCGCCGCCCAGCGCGCCCAGCCCCGGCCGGCAAAGAGGCCGACGGCGGCGAGCAGCTGAGCGAGCCCGAGGACGAGATGGATCCAGCCCCAGGCGGTCAGGTCCCAGACGATCACCCGGCCGCCCACGGCAGTCAGGGTCTCGTCCTCGAAGATCGCCGTCAGGCCGAAGATGACGTTGAACGATCCGGCCAGCATGAGCACGAGCCCGGCGAAGGCGGCCCAGCCGCTTCGCGCGCGAGCTCCCATGCCGCCGGTGTCCCGCTGGATGCGGACCGCCTGGGTGCGGGGGTCGGTCATTGCGCCGGCTCCTTTCTCGTCAAACTCGGGATGTCACGGGCCCGGAGCGGGCTGGAGGATCTTCGCCTTCTCGGCCGTGAACTCCTCCTCCGTGAGCGCACCGTCCGCGCGCAGGGTGTTCAGTCGCTCGAGGCGCGCGAGCCCGGCGTCTGCCTCGTCCGCGGCGGGCGCTCCTCGCCCTCGGAGCCGTCCGACGGCCGCTCCGGCGCTCCCCGTCAGGCTCCATCCTTCTCCCAGCGTCGCGTCCGGGTGCTCTCGGACGACGAGCCGTTGGAGGAACCAGAGCCCGAGCGCGCTCAGACAGATGAGGATGACGACCGTGAGCAACCGCCTCGTCGCCCCCGTCGGGCCCCAGGCGAGGAGGAGGAGAACGAGGAGGCCGTAGGCGCCCCAGACGAGCTCGGGGCGCTCACGCATGACCGGGGCGCTCCAGCGGCGCAGGGCCACGGCATGGGACCCCGGACCGGCCACCCACACGCCGAGCAGCGCCAGTAGCCCCACACCGGTCAGCGTCCGCGCCGCGTCCTTCAGCGAGGCCAGGAACGTCTCGAGCGCGACGCGGCCCGCGTCGGCGTAGATCGGCGCGGACGCGAGCGAGTCCGCGATGCGCGGCACGCCGATGCGAATGATCGCCAGGAGCGCGATGCCGATCAGGACCCAGCCGAACGCGATGCTCCTCAAGGTCCGCCGGCGCGCGTCGCGCCCGAGGTAGAGCGCCAGCGCGAAGAGCGCCAGGGCGACGACCCAGAGCCAGCTCGCCAGGATCTGGAGGAGGTCGATGAGCGTCTGCAGCGTGGAGAGCTCGTCCGACTGGAGGATGACGATCGTCCCGGCCCCTTCGGGAAGCCGCGACGCCACTCGCTCGCCGAGCCCCGTCCGCTCGACCACCCCGTCGAGGACGACGCCCAGGTCGAGGGTGACCACGCCGCCCGTCGTCCGGACCGCCTCCCCCTCGTCCTCGACGAGCAGGACGAAGACCGTCCCTGCCTGCTCGACCGCCGTTCTCCACGCCGCGATCACGCGCGGGCGGCCGAGAAGCTCCGTCGTCGCGCGCTGCACGTATTCGCGCAGGCCGGCCGCGGCGGGTCCCGCCAGCGGGTCGAGATTCGGCGGCAGCACGTTCTCGAGCTCGGCTTGGACGTCGACGGACGCATAGAGCCGATCGGTCATGAACGCGCCCAGCGCGGCCTGCACCTCGGGCTGCTCGAGGACCTCCTCGCTCGTGTCGGCCAGCGTGTCGGGCTCGAGCAGCAGCCGGTCGACCCAGACCGCGATCACGGAGACGAGCAGGAGCAGGCAGCCGAGCACGACGAGACCGCGAACCCCCCAGGCGCGCTTTCTCGAGATCGAGGGCGCCGACGGCTCGGCGTGGCTGGTCACGCGTGTCCGACTATACAACCCGCGGGAGCGCAGTTCCCGCAGGAGAAGCGCGGATCGAGCCGAACTCGGCCCGGATGAGCGCCAGCCAGGCTCTTCCAGCCGACCCGCGTGGCCGGAGGCGCCGGATCGCCGACGACGCGCTCGTGGTCGTCGGCGTCGTCCTCATCGTCGCCGCCGCGCTGGTCGTCGCCTGGGTGACGCGCCAGATCATCGTCTGGGTGCTGGCCGCCGGCTTCCTAGCGTTTTCCATCGACCCGCTCGCACAGTGGCTCCGTCACCGTGCCAGAGTGGGTGGAGGGGCGGCGATCGCGCTGTCCATGGTCGTGATCGCGCTCATCCTGTTCGTGATCGGGCTGATCGTCATTCCGCCGGTCGTGGACGGCGCCAAGCAGCTTCTCGACGAGATCCCCAGCTACGCCCAGCGCATCGAGGACTCCAGCGTCGTCCAGAGCCTCGGCGCCGAGGACCAGGTCGAATCGGCGGAGGAGGGAGCGGCGGACGTCGCCAACTTCTTCAGCGGCGTCGACGAGATCCTCAGCGTGATCGGCGCGTTCGCCAGCGGCGCGTTCGCCGCCTTCATGATCTTCGTCCTGACGCTCTACTTCATGGTCTACGGGCGCGACCTGCGACGCGGGATCGCCGCCCGCCTGCATCCGGAGCGCGGCGAGCGGTTCCTGCGAACGAGCAAGCGCATCTACGACGCGACCAGGGCGTACTGGTACGGCAAGTTCCTGATCGCGGCGATCGCGGGCGTGAGCGTCTACGTCCCCATGCGCCTGCTCTCGATCCCCTTCGCCGCGCCGCTCTCCTTCTTCGTCGCCATCACCGACCTGATCCCCAACATCGGCGCCACCCTCGGCGCGATCCCGGTCGTCGCCGTCGCCCTCTTCGAGGACTGGTGGAAGGGCCTGATCATGGCCATCGTCATCTTCGTCTACCAGCAGGCCGAGAACACGATCATCACGCCGAAGGTCTTTGAGCGTGCCATCGACCTCCACCCCTTCGTCACCTTCGTCGCCGTCCTCTTCCTGGGGGCTCTCTTCGGGGTGATCGGGACCCTCCTGGCCTTGCCGCTCGCCGCCGCCGTCAGGATCGTCCTCGAGGAGCGCCGCCCGGCGGCGAGCCGCGCGGCGCCGACGTAGCGACACGCCGTGGCCGAGAGACGGAGGTCGCGCCGCAAGCGGCGGCTCGCGGGACAGGGGCTCTTCCTGCTCGTCTCCCTAGTCTCGCTGTATCTTCTCCTGCCGAGCCTGCTCGAGGTCTTCACCTCCTGGCGGGACCTTCTCGAGCTCGACGTCGTGTGGCTGGCGATCGCCCTCGGCGTCGAGGCGCTCTCCTTCGTCGCCATCTGGGAGCTTCAGCGCGTGGCGCTCCAGACGCGGAGCTGGTTCGCGGTATCGCTCTCCCAGCTTGCCGGCAACGCGCTTTCGCGCATCATCCCCGGCGGAGCCGCCTCGGCCGGCGCGCTCCAGTACCGCATGCTCGTCCGGGCCGGGCTCCCCGGCGGCCGCATCGCCTCAGGGCTCGGCGCCGCGTCGCTCCTCCTCTTCGGCACGGTGCTCGCCCTGCCGCTGCTGAGCCTGCCTGCGATCCTCGGCGGGAGGCCCGTCGCCTCGGGCCTCGCCCAGGCCGCGTTCCTGGGAGCGGGGCTCTTCGTCGTCATGGCCGCCGGCGGGGCGGTCGCGTTCCTCTGGGACCGTCCGCTCAAGTTCGCCGGCGCGATGATCGAGAGAATCCTGAACAGGACCGTGCGCCGCCGCCGGCCGCTCGCCGACGTGGGCGATCGCCTGCTCAAGGAGCGCGACTCCCTGCTGCGGGCATTCGGACGCCGCTGGAAGGCCGCTGTGCTCGCCTCAGCCGGCCGGCCTGTCCTCGACTACCTCGCGCTCCTCGCGTGCCTTCGCGCGGTCGGCGCGGAGCCGAGCCCGTCACTCGTGCTGCTCGCCTACGTGGCCGCGTCCTTCCTGGGGATGATCCCGCTCACACCCGGCGGGCTCGGCTTCGTCGAAGCGGGGCTCACCGCAATGCTGGCGCTGGCCGGGGTCGGCGCCGCGGCCGCCGCCGTGGCCACGCTCGCCTACCGCCTCGTCTCCTTCTGGCTGCCGATCCCGGCGGGAGGCGTGGCCTACGGCCTCTTCCGGCACCGCTATCCCTGACCGAGAGCGAGGAGCCCGCCGACCTCGAGAACGCACACCTGAACGGAGGGCGCGAGCTCGGCCGCAGCGCGCACGAACTCCCCGACCGGTGCGCTCAAGAACCCGGGGCGCGACAGCCCGGCCGAAGTGAGCGGGTAGTACGTGCCCCAGTGGATGGGGACTGCGGTGGCTGGCCGCAGGAGCGCCAGCGCCTCCGCGGCGCGGCGCGGGTCGAGGTGCCCTGGGCCGAGCGACGGGCCCCAGCCCCAGATCGGCAGTAGCGCGAGGTCGAGGTCGGGCGCGAGCTCGGACATGCCCGCGAAGAGGTCCGTGTCGCCCGCGTAGTAGATCCGGCGCGAGCCTTCGATCAGGTAGCCAAGCGCCTTGGCCTTCGTCCCGAGGACGCGTCCGCCCTCGTGCTCGGCGGGTACGGCTCGGATGCCGACCGCCCCGAGCCGCGTCTCCTCGCCGGCCTCCAGCTCGACGACGGCTGAGAACCCGTTCCTACGGAGGAGCGCCGCCGCTCCCCGCGGAACCACGACGGTCGTCTCGCGCGGAAGCAGCCGCAGGGACGGCAGGTCGAGGTGGTCGTAGTGGAGGTGGGAGACAAGGATGGCGTCGAGGGCCTCGAGCCCGCCGACCTCGAGCGGCGCCGCCCGCCGGAGATGGAGAACGCGCTTCCGCAGGAGCGGATCGGTGAGGAGGCGCACGCCGTCGAGCTCGACGAGCACCGTCGAGTGGCCGAGCCAGCGCACCCCGCCGCCCGCGACGTCACGCGCGGCGTTCGGGCCGAAGCGACTCACGCTCCGTAGTCTCGCCTACGAGAGGGAGGGTCGCACCCGAGTGCGCCGAACTACTGCTGCGCCGAGATGGGCCCAGCAATCGGAGACATCCTCCCGCTCGCGGTCGGCGTCGCAATCAGTCCCGTGCCGATCATCGCCATCGTGCTCATGCTCGCCACCCCGCGGGCGAAGGCGACAGGGACCGCCTTCGCGCTCGGCTGGCTGGTCGGGCTCGCACTTGTCTGTGCGATCGTGCTCGTGCTCGCGGGCGACAGCGCGACTGAGGACTCCGGCGACCCGGCGACCTGGGCGAGCGTCCTGAAACTCGCCGTCGGAGCGCTCTTCGTCCTCCTCGGCCTCAAGCAGTGGCGCGGGCGGCCGCAGGCGGGCGAGGCGGCCGAGCTCCCGAAGTGGATGCAGACGATCGACGCCTTCGGCGCCGGGAAGGCGCTCGGGCTGGGAGCGCTCCTCTCGGGCCTCAACCCGAAGAACCTCGGCCTCACGCTCGGGGCGGCGCTGGTCGTCGCGCAGGCGGGGCTCTCGACCGGCGAGGAGATCGGCGTGCTGGCCGTGTTCGTGCTCCTCGGCTCCGCGACGATCCTCGGCCCGCTCGTCCTCTATCTCGTCTCGGGTGCGAAGGCGAGGGAGACGCTCGACGGCCTCAAGACCTGGATGGGCGTCCACAACGCGGCGATCATGACCGTGCTCCTCCTGGTCCTCGGCGTGAAGCTCATCGGAGACGCCGTCGCCGGCTTGTCCGCATGACAGAAAGGAGAGACAGCATGTCGCAGTACGAGCAACCGCCCGTCTCCGGCTGGGCCCTCGGGGGCATCGCCTTCGCCGGAACGCTGATGATCATGTCCGGCGCCTTCCAGGCGATCGCCGGCCTAGTCGCGATCCTCGACGACGAGTTCTACGTCGTCGCCCGCAACTACACGTTCGACCTCGACGTGACGGCCTGGGGCTGGGTGCACCTCATCCTCGGGGCGGTCCTCGTGCTCCTTGGCTTCTCGCTCCTGGCCCGGAAGCTGTTCGCGGGAATCGTGGCGCTCATACTCGTGACCCTGAGCGCGGTCGTGAACTTCTTCTTCATCCCGTACTACCCGTTCTGGGCGATCGTCGTGATCGCGCTCGACGTCTGGATCATCTGGGCCCTGACCCGGCCGGGGGCGCTGCGGGCGTAGCGTCCAGGACAGCTTCGGCGAAGACCGTCGCCCAGTCGTCCTTCGTCGCGCGCAGACGCCTCGACGAAATCGACGATCGCCTGCGTCGTCGCTGTGTCGTTCCAGGAGGCCAGTTCGGCCATCGAGCTAGTGGCCGCTCGTGGTCGCCGTCGTCAGCTTCTCGAGAACCTGGTCGATCGTGAAGCTCGCCGCCTTCTGGCGCGGCGGGAACTCCGCGAACGTCTGCAGAAACTCGCCCACGATCGCCTGGGCCGGTACGAGCAGAAAGACGTGATCCAAGAACCAGTCCCAGTAGGTGTTGGAGGTGACGTCGGCGCGCTCGAACGGATCCGTGCGCAGGTTGTACAGCTTCGGAACGCGCAACGGCACGAACGGCTCGACCCAGACCTGCAGCGTGCCGGCGAGCTGCTGCTCCATGAAGACCAGCTTCCAGTTGTCGTAGCGCATTGCGATCAGGTCGCCGTCGTCGGAGAAGTAGAAGAACGAGTCCCGTGGCCCCTTCGTCTCCTCGCCGGTGAGGTTCGGGAGGAAATTGAAGCCGTCCAGGTGCACCCTGAAGGTCTTCCCCTCGGCCTCGTGGCCCTCCAGGAGCTTTTCCTTCACGTCGGGCTCGCCGGCGGCTGCGACCAGCGTCGGCAGCCAGTCCATGTGGCTGATGATCTCGTTCGAAACCGAACCGGCCGCGACCTTCCCCGGCCAGCGGATCAGCGACGGCACGCGGAAGCCGCCGTCCCAGTTGGTGTTCTTCTCGCTGCGGAACGGCGTCGTGGCCGCGTCCGGCCACGAGTTCGCGTGCGGCCCGTTGTCGGTCGAGTAGACGACGATCGTGTCGTCGGCCAGGCCGAGCTCGTCGAGCTTGTCGAGGAGCGCTCCGACGAGCCTGTCGTGGTCGATCATCACGTCGTGGTACTCGGACTGCCAGCGGCCCGCCTGGCCGCGGCTTTCCTCCTTCGGATGCGTGCGGAAGTGCATGTGCGTGGTGTTGACCCAGACGAAGAACGGCGTCCCCGATGCGTGCTGGCGCTCGATGAAGTCGATCGCCGCGGCCTGGATCTCGTCGTCGATCGTCTCCATCCGCTTCTTGGTCAAGGGCCCGGTGTCCTCGATCCGCTGCGTCCCGTCCTCGTTCGCCCAGCTATGGATCACTCCACGAGGACCGAAGCGCTCGCGGAAGTCTGGGAAGTCGTCGGCCGGCGGATAATCGGGCAGCTCCGGCTCCTCTTCGGCGTTCAGGTGGTAGAGGTTGCCCAGGAACTCGTCGAAGCCGTGCGCCGTCGGCAGGAACTCGTCCTTGTCCCCCAGGTGGTTCTTGCCGAATTGCCCCGTCGCGTACCCGAGCGGCTTCAACAGCTCGGCGATGGTCGGATCCTCCGGCTGCAGGCCGAGATCGGCGCCGGGAAGCCCGACCTTGCTGAGGCCCGTGCGGAAGACACTCTGCCCGGTGATGAAGGCCGAGCGGCCGGCGGTGCAGCTTTGCTCGCCGTAGGCGTCGGTGAACATCGTCCCCTCGATGGCGAGGCGGTCGATGTTGGGCGTCCGGTAGCCCATCACTCCATGGCTGTAGCAGCTCAGATTCGTCGTGCCGATGTCATCGCCCCAGATCACGAGGATGTTCGGCTTGTCGGCCATTCAGTCGGCTCCTTTCGGGACCCCGTTGGGACGGACGACGCAGCGAAAGCCGAGGTGCGCCATCGAGGTGTCGATCATCTGCGCCTGCCGCGCCGCAGGCCGGTAGCGGAGGCAGTAGTTGGGCGCGCACAGGTGCGAGCCGCCCTTGATCACGCGGCGTGGGATGCGCTCACCGGGCTCGCCGGCGAGAAAGCTCGCGTCCGGTGAGGTCACGCGCGGGTTGCTCGGGACGCAGCAGGGACTCTCGACCGCGTCCGGGCTCTTGGACGCGTACCAGTCCGAGGTCCACTCCCAGACGTTCCCCGTCATGTCGTAGAGGCCGTAGCCGTTCGGCGGGAAGCTCCCCACCGGGGAGGTCCCCACGAAGCCGTCGAGCTTGTGGTTCTGCCAGGGGAAGTCGCCCTGCCACGTGTTCGCCGCCGGCTTGCCGCCGGGAAAGTGCTCGTCGCCCCAGGCAAACGCCGCGCCGTCGAGCCCGCCCCGGGCCGCGAGCTCCCACTCGGCCTCCGTCGGCAGCTCCTTGCTCGCCCAGGCGGCGTACGTCTCGACGTCCTCGCACGCGACCTGGACGACGGGGTGGCGGTCGCGGCCGTTGATCGTCGTGCCCTTGCCGCCGGGACGCTTCCAGTAGGCGCCGGGGAGGTACTCCCACCAGTTGCGGTAGTCGTCGAGGTTCACCGGGCCGGCCGTGCTCCGGAAGACGAGCGAGCCGGGCACGAGGAGGTCCGGGTCGGCGTCCGGGTAGTCGGCGGGCTCGAGCGGCCGCTCGGCCACGGTCACGTATCCCGTGTCGCGGACGAAACGGCGGAACTCGGCCGCGGTGACCGGATGCTCGTCCATCCAGAAGCCGTCCAGGGAGACCTCGCGCACGGGGCGCTCCTCGGGGTAGAAGTCCTCGGAGCCCATCCGGAACGTTCCGCCGAGAATCCACCGCATGCCTTCGGCGGGCGCTGCGCCCGGCGCGTCCCTGGGGACGATCTCGTCTACCCGGGCCATCCTTAGCGCGAGCCTACAACCGTCGGATCCACGACCGGAGTTTGACCGATGGCCACGCCGTCGCCGCCCGCCACGAGGGCTGGCCCTCACCCAGGCGGAGAGGTAAGGTCGCGGCGCCCTCCCGGCCGAAAGGAGATCCATGGCAACGCCACTGCAGGGAACCGAGCTCGAGCAGAAGGCGGATCGCTGGCTCGCGTTCGCAGGCCTGATGCTGATCCTCGCCGGCGCGCTCGACGTCCTCAGCGGCATCCATGCGCTGAGCGCGCAGGACACCGCCTTCGACACGCTCTTCTTCGACAACGACCTGGAGTCCTGGGGCTGGTTCTACCTCATCCTCGGCGTCGTCCTGGTCGTGGCCGGATTCGCCGTCTTCGCCCGCGCCCACTGGGCGATCGTCTTCGGCATCGTGGTCGCTCTCGTCGGCGCGACGATCAACTTCTTCTGGATCTTCGTCTTCCCGATCGCCGCGTTGGTCCTGGTGAGCGTGAACGTGCTCGTCGCCTACGCGCTGACGATGTACGGCCTGCAGGCGCAGAAGCGGCCCCGCTAGGGCCGCCGAAAGAAGGGGCGCCCGCGCCGGCGGGGACGTTCATGACCGGCACCTTCGAGCTCGCCGGACAGGAGTTCATGGCGCTCAACGGCGGCCCCTCGTTCGAGTTCGCCCAGGGGATCTCGCTCTTCGTGGACTGCGAGACCCAGGAGGAGGTGGACGAGTTCTGGGAGAAGCTCTCCGAGGGGGGCGAGAAGGGGCCCTGCGGCTGGCTCACGGACAAGTTCGGCGTCTCGTGGCAGATCATCCCCCGCGCCCTGGACGAGCTGCTCGGGGACGAGGACCCGGAGAAGGCGAAGCGGGTCATGCAGGCCATGCTCCAGATGAGCAAGATCGAGATCGACGGCCTGAGAAGGGCGTACGAAGGCTTTTAGCCGTCCGACTCCTTCGGCCGGTAAGTCATCGCATACGGCAGACTGGTCCGTGTGGACCTCCTGGAGATCCACATGCTCGGCGGCTTCCGGGTGAGTCGCGACGGGGTCGATCTGCCGGACGGGACTCTGCCTCGCCGTGCGGCCGACCTCGTCAAGCTGCTCGCCCTCGCTCCGGGCCACTCGCTCCACCGCGAGCGGGCGGTCGAGGCGATCTGGCCGACTCTCGAGCGCGAAGCCGCGTTCGCCAACCTGCACAAGGCCGCCCACCTGGCGCGCAGGGCGATCGGCGACCCCAGCGCGGTCGTCCTCCGCCGCGGCGAGGTACTGCTCGCGCCCGACGCTCGTGTGCAGACGGATGTCGAACGCTTCGAGGCGACCCGCGATCCGGATCTCTACGCCGGCGAGCTGCTTCCGGAGGACCGCTACGAACCGTGGGCGTCCGAGCCGCGGACGCTGCTTAGGCACGCCTACGGAGAATCTCTCCGAGTCGCCGGCCGCTGGCGCGAGCTTGCTGAGGAGGATCCGGCCGACGAGGAGGCGCAGCGCGCACTAATGGAAGCCGAGGCGGCGTCACACCGGCGGCACGCGGCGCTCGAGCGCTTCCACCGCCTCAGCGAGGCGCTCGCTCCGGCAGGGCTCGCGCCGACGGCGGAGACGGTCGCGCTGTACGACTCGATCGCGCGCGGCCCGGCCGCCGTCGCCCCGCTCGCGGCGACCCGGCCGCTCGTGGATCGCGAGCGGGAGCTCGAGGCGGCGCGCGCAACCTGGCGGCGGGCCGGCGCCGGGAGGGGCGGCGCGCTCGTCGTCGCCGGCGAGGCCGGGGTCGGGAAGACACGGCTCTGCGAGGAGCTCCTGGCCGAGGCGGCCGCAGCCGGCTGGACGACGCTCCGCGGGGCCGCCCGCGAGGAGGAGGGCGCCGCGCCCTACGCCCCGGTCGCGGAGGCCCTCGACCGGCTCTTGCTCGAGCGCCCCGATCTGGCGGGCCGGCTGACGGAGGGCGCGCGCGCCGAGCTCGCCCGCTTCTCGGTCGCCTTCCCGGGCGCCCCCGCACCGGCCGCACGCCGGCCCGACCGGCAGCGGATCTTCGCCGCGGTCGGCCAGCTCCTCGCGGCCGCCGCGCGCGAGCGCGGAGCGGTGCTGCTCGTCGAGGACGTGCACGCAGCCGACGAGGCGAGCGTCCAACTCCTCCACGCGCTCGCGCGGGCGGCTCGGTTCCAGCGCCTGCTACTCGTGCTCGCCTTCCGAGACGAGGCCGTCGCGCCGGCGCTCGCACAGGCTCGTGCGAGCCTGCTCGAGCAGCGAGTCGCCGACCAGATCCGGCTCGAGCCCCTCGAGCGGGAGGCCTCCGTCGACGTGGTCAGGCAGGTCGCCCCGGCGCCGCCGGGCGGAGAGACGGAGGAGGCGATCTGGCGGCTCGCGGGCGGCAACGCCTTCTTCACGGAGGAGCTGGCGGCGGCCGTCCGGCCGGACGGGAGCCTCGACGTGCCCCTCCGCCTGTACGAGGTCCAGCACGCACGGCTCGGCCGCCTCCAGGAGCCGGCTCGCGCCGCGCTCGCCCGTCTGAGCGTCCTGGGCGGGTCGTTCACCGCAGACGAGCTCGCGAGCCTCGGCCGCCTCGGCGAGGAGGAGGCGTTCGCCGTTCTCGACCAGGCGCTCGCGGCGGGCGTCGTGCGCCCGCAAGGCACGCGCTACGGCTTCCGCCACGGCCTCGTCCGCGAGGCGCTCGTCCGCGTCCTGCCGCCGCACCGCCGCGCCGCCGCGCACCGCGAGGCCGCGGAGCTGCTGGA
>JBOHAM010000128.1:0-5454 GCA_050697735.1 Gaiellaceae bacterium
GAACCTCCCGGTTCCCTCACACACCCTCCACACGCTCATGGGCCGAAGGTCGGCCCATGAGCGCCACCAGCCTCCTCGAGGCGCGCGGCGTCTGCCGTAGCTACGGGCGGCACGCGGCCCTTGCGCCGACCGATCTCGACGTGCGCGGCGGGGAGGTGCTCGCGCTCGTCGGTCCGAACGGCGCCGGGAAGTCGACGCTCCTCTCCATCCTCGCCGGCGCGCTCACGCCGGACCGCGGCACCGTCGTCGCCGGCCCCGGCGCACCTCGCGTCGGCTGGGTGCCGCAGCGGCCGGCGCAGTACGGCCGCCTGACGTCGCGCGAGAACCTGGAGCTTTTCGCCCGCCTGGAGGGTGTCGAGGCGCCCACCGAGGCTGCGGCCAGGCTCCTGCGCCTGGTCGACCTGCCGGACGACGGCCGCCTGGGCTCGGAGCTCTCGCTCGGGAACCAGCAGCGCCTCAACCTCGCCATCGCCCTCCTGGCCGACCCCGACGTGCTCCTCCTCGACGAGCCGACCGCCTCGCTCGACCCGCGCCAGCGCCGCCGCTTCTGGGAGGTCGGCCGTCGGGTGCGCGACCGCGGCGGCGGCGTCGTCTTCGTGACGCAGAACCTGGAGGAGCTGGAGCGCTTCGCCGACCGCGTCGTCGTCCTCCTCGACGGTGAGGTCGTCTTCGACGGCTCCATCGGCGAGTACGAGCGCTCCCCGGAGGCGGACGTCTTCGCGTGAGGCGGGTCCGGCTCCTGCTGGGGAAGGACCTGCGCGTCCTGCGCCGCTCGCCGGCCCTGCTCGCGGCGCTCGTCCTCTACCCGCTCCTCTTCGCGGTGCTCGTCGGCCTCGTCGTGCGCTTCGCCTCCGACCAGCCGCGCGTCGCCTTCGTCGACCTGGACGGGCTGCCGCAAGAGCTGACGATCGCGGGCGAGAGCTTCGACGTCCAGCGCGTGATCGAGCAGGTGAACGACCGCGCGGACCTCGTGTCCATGAGCGAGGAGGAGGCCGAGCGTCAGCTCGAGACGGGCGAGGTCGTGGCGGCGATCGTCGTCCCTCGCGGCTTCGCCTCCAGGCTCCGGGGGATGGTCGAGAGCCCCGAGCTCGAGCTCCGCACCGGGCGCGGCGGGCTCGCCGGCCGCTTCGAGCTCCAGACCGAGGCGCTCGTCTACCGGCTCAACCAGCTCCTCCAGGAGGCCTACATCGCGGCGAACCTCGAGTACGTGCAGCTCCTCGTCGAGGGCGGCGAGGCGAGCTTCCTGGGCGAGGAGTTCGACGTGGTCGGCCTCGAGGAGGCGGCCGCCCTGCTCGAGAGCCTGCGGGCGCGCACGACCGACCCGGAGGCCCTCGCGGAGATCGACGAGCTGGCCGACTTCGTCGACGAGGCGACCCTCGCGCTCGAGCAGACCGACGAGACGCTTCGCGCGACGGCGAACCCGATCGAGCTGGAGACCGATCGCCAGGCGGGGCGCAGCTGGCTCCTCGGAGCGCAGCTCCAGGCCTACGCGCTCGCGCTCACCCTGGCCTTCGTCTGCGTCCTCCTGGCTGCGGGCGCGATCGCGGCCGAGCGGGACGAGAACGTCGTGGGGCGGCTCGTGCGGGGGCTGGTGAAGCTGTGGGAGCTCGTCGTCGTAAAGGTGGCGCTCGGCGTCGTGGTCGCCGTGGCGATCGGGCTGGCCCTGGCGCTCGTCTTCGGGGTTGCTGCCGAGGTCTCCGACGCAGAAGGCGGCGGAGCGTGGTCCCGCCTGCCGCTCCTCGCGGTCGGGCTGGTGCTCGCGGGCGCGGCCTTCGGGGCGTTCGGGGTCCTGCTGGGCGTGCTCGCGCGCGAGTCCAGGGCGGCGGTGCTGGTCGCGTTCCTGGTCACGCTCCCGCTCGTCCTCGTCGGGGTCGTCCCGGAGGGTTCCGTGGCGGCGGCGGGGTGGATCTCGGCCCTCTTCCCGTTCGGGCACGCCGTCGACTTCTTCGAGGCGGCGCTCTTCGACCTCGATCCGTGGCGGACGCTCGGCGTCGAGGCGCTGTGGCTCGCCGGCCTGGGCACGGCGTTTGCGGCGGCGGCCCGCATGGGCGTGCGAAGATTCCTGGCGTAGTGAGCACGTTCCCCGTCACGCGCTTGCGGCGTTTCCGTCGCACCGCAGCCTTGCGCTCCCTCGTGCGCGAGACCCGCCTCTCGCTCGACGACTTCGTCTACCCGCTCTTCGCCGTCCCCGGCGAGGGCGTCGAGCGCCCGCTCGAGGGCCTGCCCGGCATCGCGCAGCGCTCCGTCGACCGCCTCTGCGACGAGGCGGAGGCGGCGCACCGCGCGGGCGTCTCCGCGGTCCTGCTCTTCGGGATCCCCGAGGAGAAGGACGAGGCCGGCTCGGGTGCCTACGACGAGGACGGCATCGTCCAGCAGGCGCTTCGGACCGTCCGCGAGCGCGTTCCCGGATTGCTGCTCCTCACGGACGTCTGCCTCTGCGAGTACACGTCGCACGGCCACTGCGGGGTCGTCGAGGGCGACGAGGTGCTGAACGACGTCTCGCTCGAGCTCCTCGCCAAGACGGCCGTCAGCCACGCCGAGGCCGGAGCCGACGCGGTCTGCCCGAGCGACATGATGGACGGGAGAGTGGGGGCGATCCGCGCTGCGCTCGACGCCGACGGCTTCGAGCGCATCCCGATCGTGGCCTACTCCGCGAAGTACGCCTCAGCCTTCTACGGCCCGTTCCGCGAGGCGGCCGAGTCGACGCCGGCCTTCGGCGACCGGCGGAGCTACCAGCTCGACCCGCCCAACGTCCGCGAGGCGCTGCGCGAGTGCGAGCTCGACCTCGCCGAGGGCGCCGACGCGATCATGGTCAAGCCCGCGCTCCCGTACCTCGACGTGATCCGCGCCGCGCGCGAGCGCTTCGACGCGCCCCTCTTCGCCTACAACGTGAGCGGGGAGTACGGCATGGTCAAGGCGGCGGCCGCTCGCGGCTGGCTCGAGGAGCGACAGGCGGCGCTCGAGGGCCTGACCGCGATCAAGCGCGCGGGGGCGGACGTGATCGTCTCCTACTGGACGCGGGAGCTCGCCGAGTGGCTCTGACCGCCAGCGCGCTTTTCCGGCGCGCGCGCAAGGTGATCCCCGGCGGCGTCAACTCGCCCGTGCGCGCCTGGGGCGCTGTCGGGGGCGAGGAGCCGTTCTTCTCGGCGCGCGGCGAGGGTGCCTATCTCGTCGACGCCGAGGGCAACCGCTACGTCGACTGGGTGCAGTCGTGGGGGCCGCTCGTCTTCGGGCATGCCGACCCGGAGATCGTCGAGGCCGTCCAGGAAGCGGCCGCCGAGGGGACGACCTTCGGGACGCCCACCGAGCGGGAGGTCGAGCTGGCCGAGGAGATCGCCGACGCGGTGCCGTCGGTGGAGAAGGTCCGCCTCGTCTCCTCGGGGACGGAGGCGGCCATGAGCGCCCTCCGGCTCGCGCGCGGGTTCACGAAACGCGACCGCATCCTCAAGTTCGCCGGCTGCTACCACGGGCACGCCGACGCGCTCCTGGCCGAGGCGGGCTCGGGCCTCGCCACGCTCGGCATCCCGTCCACGCCGGGCGTGCCGACGGGCGCGGCCGCCGACACCGCGGTCTCGGCCTACAACGACGTCGACGCGGCGGCCGCCGCGGTGGAGCGCTACGGCGAGGGGCTCGCCGCGGTCGTCGTCGAGCCCGTGGCCGGGAACATGGGGGTCGTCCCGCCGGCGCCGGGCTTCCTCGAGGCGCTGCGCGTGCTCTGCGACGCGAGCGGCGCGCTGCTGGTCTTCGACGAGGTCATCACCGGCTTCCGCGTCGCGCGCGGCGGCGCGCAGGAGCTCTACGGCGTCCTGCCCGACCTGACGATCCTCGGCAAGATCGCGGGTGGCGGCCTCCCGCTGGCGGCCATCGGCGGCCGCGCCGAGGTGATGGACGAGCTCGCGCCCGCCGGCCCCGTGTACCAGGCGGGCACCCTCTCCGGGAACCCGCTTGCCACGGCGGCCGGGCTCGTCGTCCTCCGGCGGCTGCGCGACGCGGCCGTCTACGAACGGCTGGAGGAGGCGGGCGCCCGGCTCGAGGTGGGCATGTTGGAGGCTGCCGGCGAGGAGGCCGTCTGCGTGCAGCGGGTGGGCGCGATGGCGACGCTCTTCTTCCACGCGGGGCCGGTGCGGAGCTTCGCGGACGCGCGCGCGAGCGACACGGAGCGCTACGGAGCGTGGTTCCGCCATCTGCTCGCGCGCGGGATCTACGTGGCGCCCTCGCAGTTCGAGGCGCTCTTCGTCTCGACCGCGCACGGCGAGGCCGAGATCGAGGCGACCGTGGAGGCGGCGCGTGAGTTCGTCGACCGCTGAGCTCTCCATCTGGGACGTCATCGTCCGCGAGGCCGCGGAGGAGAGCGAGCTCTGGGCTGCAGCGCTGCGGCCGGACGGCGAGCGCGACGAGACGCCGGTCTTCTCGCCGCTCGGCCCGGCCCGCTTCGCGCTCGGGCTCGAGTCGATCTACGAGGGCTACCTGCTCCACTACGGCAGGCCCAGGCTCTTCGCGCCCGCGGACGCGGACACGGCGATCCTGCTCGGCGACTACCTGTACGCGCACGGCCTAGTGCGGGTCGCCGAGCACGGCGAGGTGGCCGTCGTCGCCGACCTCGCCGCGCTCATCTCACGGTGCGCCCAGCTGCGCGCCGAAGGCCGTGACGGAGACGGGCAGGCGTGGGCGGGGACGGCCGCCTCGCTGGGAGCCGACGTCGTGCGGCCCGAGCTCGACGCGGATGCCGTCGCCCGCGCTCTCGCCCTCCACGACACGTTCGTCGATTAACATCCTCGGGCGATGAGCGCCTTCCTGACCGCCCTCCTCCTCGCCCAGGAGGAGAAGTCCATCGCCGAAGAGGGCCGCGACATCATCCTCTCGATGCTCGTCGTCGGCCTCATCTTCGTGAGCGTGATCGCGCTCGGCCAGTTCTCGCGCTGGCTGAGCCACCGCCGCGGCCGCGGCCACTAGAAGGAGAGCCTGACGAAATGCACGCTGTGGCGCCGGGCCGCGCTGCTCGCCCCGAGGCCGCGTCCTCAGTCGCGCCCGTAGCTCAATCGCTACGAGCGCTCCCTGCGTCCTTGCCTCGGAACGACCATCGCACCCCGGCGACGAGCAACATTCCGCCAGGCCCTCCTGGCGCCCGCGCGTAATCACGCGGGATAGACTCGAAGCGGTGCCTGTCGCCGATCTGCGCTCCTGGATCGACCTGCTCAAGCGGGAGGGCGAGCTGGTCGAAGTCGACGCCGAGGTCGACCCCTACCTCGAGGTCACGGAGATCACCGACCGGGTCGTGAAGCGCGGCGGGCCGGCGCTCCTCTTCGCGAACGTCAAGGGCTCGGAGCGCCCACTGCTCATCAATCAGTTCGGCACGGAGCGCCGCATGTGCCTGGCCTTCGGCGAGCAGAGCCTCGACGCGGTCGCGCGCAAGCTCGAGGAGGTCGTCGAGATGCAGCCGCCGCAGGGGCTCGT
>JBOHAM010000129.1:0-3881 GCA_050697735.1 Gaiellaceae bacterium
TCTCCGGGTTCAGGCAGCCGACGCTCAGCCCCGCGACCGCAGGCGAGGCGCAGAGCGGGGCGAGTAGCTCCGCGAGCTCCTCCCACTCGAGGCCGCCGGGCATGAGGTAGTCGGTCGCCGGCATCGCGGCCTCGTCGAGAACGTCGACGTCCAGGTGGATCCAGAAGCGGCCGGCGCGCTCGGACAGCCGCTTCGCACCGAGCTCGCCGGCCGTCCGGAGCCCGCGCGTGCGCAGGTCGTCGGGCGTGAGGACGAGGAGCTCGGCGAGCGCGCCTTCCAGGAGCGCCCGGAGGTCCCGCGCCTCCTCCTCGTCCCGCGCGCCGAGCACCACGGCCTGCGCGGGCCCGGTCGTCGGGCCGCCGGCAGCCTCGACCCAGGCGGCGGGGCCGAGCCCGAACGCGACTGCGAGCGGCATGTCCGCGGCCTCGCCGGTGGGGGACGTCACGCCGTCGTACGCGTCGACGTGCCCGTCCACGTTCGCAACGCCCACCGCGCCGACGGCATCTCGCACGCCGGCCAGCGCCCCCGGCACGAGCGAGCAGCAGCCGCCCAGCACGAGGGGCCGCTCACCGGAAGCGACGAGGTCGCGAATCGCCTCGCGCACCGCCTCCGTCATGGCCAGGACGTCCGGCGAGCCGACGATGCCGGTCTCGGGATCGCGCTCCTCGCCGCGGATCCGCACGTCCAGGTCGCCGCGGTCAGGGATCCCGAGCCGCTCGACGAGCCCGGCTTCGCGTAGCGCCGCAGGCGCGTGCTCGGTCCCGCCGGCGCGGCCGACCGAATCGATCGGAACCCCGATCGCAGTCCAGCTCACTACTCGGAGAACGCGAAGAGCAGGAACTGCGTGAACTGCGCGGGCGCGAAGTTGTTGTCGCTGACGAGGATCAGCGTGCGGCGCCCGTCGGCGAGGTCGGGCCCGAACGCCATGCCCTCGACGTTGTCGAGCGGGATCCCGAGCTCGTCGAGGTCGAGCAGGAGCTCCTTCTGCACCGGCTCGATGTCGTCGAGCTGCCCTGCGAGGCTCACGCGCGCGGCGACGTTCTTCGCGCCGGCAAGCTCGACCGTGTAGAGCTTGATCGTGTTCCCCGTGTCGGGCGCGCCGACCGAGAACGAGCGCTCCATCGAGAGGAACGAGTGCCGGTCGAGCGGCAGGAGCTCGACGAGGCCGTTGACGGCGAAGTTGGTCGGCGGCACGGGCGGCTCGGCGATCGGGTCCGTCCAGTAGACGTACTGGCGGTCCGGCCGGCCGCTGCCGAGGTTGTAGCGGAGGAGCCGCGCTGGGCTCTCCTGCGTGACGCTCGCGGCCGGCCCGTCCTGTACGAGCGCGCCCTCGGAGCCCGTCCAGAAGTGGTTCCCGACCACGGCGCCGCTCTCGAAGCCGAGGTTCTGGCGCACGCCCCGAGTCTGCGGGATCGCGTCCGGGATGAACGCGAGCGGGACGGGCAGGTCTTCGAGCTGTTGCCCGTCGAGGCCGAAGAGGCGCACCCACGGCGGGATGAGCCGGGTGGCGATCCCTTCCGACGTGATGACGAGCTCGTCATCCTTCGTGAGCGCGAGCCCCTCGGGGTCGAAGGACGCGGCCGCGAAGGGCATCCCGGCGGCGTCGAGCAGCGTGGTCACATCCGTGACGGCCACGTCCCCGGGGTCGAGGTCGCCGTCGGCCACGTCGAGGTCGAACGTGTAGTAGCGGGCCGGGTCGATCACGCTCGCGTCGTCGGCGATCACGTAGTAGAGGTCGCGGTCGGCGTCGTAGGCCATGCTCGAGAGCCCGCCGACCTCGGTGCCCATGAACTGGAGCCCGGTCGGCAGGATCTCCTCGCCGAGGAACTCGAGCTCCGGTTCCGCGGCGGCCGTCGGGGCCGCGGCGAGCGCGAGGACGACGATGAGGAGCCGAGCCAGCTTCATCGCGGCGCAAGCCTAGCGTGAACGATTCTGGCCCGAGCGTCGTCTAACGCGAACATGCAGACGTTCCGGACACGCGAGCGGCCGTTCACCCTGGTGCGAGCGCTGAAGGCGGGCTCGTGGGAGGCGGCGATGGCCCAGCAGCTCGACGGCGAGCTCCTGCCCGAGGACTGCCCCTATCCCGGCCCCTCGGCGCGACGCGTCTGGGAGGAGCTCAGGGACATCCAGCTCGCCTACCAGAACCGGGATCTCGGCTGGCAGAGCCTGCCGACCGAGTTCGAGTGGCTCGCACGCGCCCTGGCGAGCCTCGCCGCGCTGGGCGCCTAAGAAAAGGGAGCGGCCACCGAAGCGACCGCTCCCCTGTTGGGCTGTGAGCTAGCCGGCCGGGACGGGTGCAGGCTCGCCGCTGACGGCCGGGATGTCCCGCTGGCGCAGGACGGCGATCGTCGTCAGGAGCGAGACGAGCCCGAAGCCCGCGGCGACCCAGAAGGCGAGGCTGAAGCCGGACGTGAGATCGCCGGCCGTGGGTGCGGCGTCGCCCGCCAAGTCCGAGGTGCGGGTCGTGGCGACCGTGGTCAGGAGCGCGAGGCCGAGCGCGCCGCCGATCTGCTGGCTCGTGTTGATGAGCCCGGACGCGAGACCTGCCTCCGGCCCCTGCACGCCCGCGAGCGCCGCGATCGAGATCGGCACGAATGAGAAGCCCATGCCGACGCCGATGATCAGGAAGCCGGGCAGGAGGTCGGCCGCATACGAGCCGCCCACCGAGACCTGCGTGAAGTAGACGAGCCCGACCGTGAGCAGGGCCATTCCGACCACCAGCACCGGCTTCACGCCGAGCTTGGTCACGAGCCCCTGCGAGATCGTGGCCGCGGCGATGACCGTGAGCGCGACGGCCAGGTAACCGAAGCCGGTCTCCATCGCCGAGAAGCCGAGCACCTGCTGCATGTAGAGCGAGAGCAGGAAGAACATCCCGAAGATCATCGTTCCCAGGCCGAAGCCGACCACGTTCGCGCCCGTGAGCGTGCGGCGCCTGAAGATCGAGAGCGGCACGAGCGGCGACTGCGACCGGGTCTCGTTCCAGAGGAAGACCGCCATCAGCGCGGCAGAGGCGGCGAAGACGCCGATCGTCTGCGCCGAGCCCCAGCCGACCCGGTTCGCCTGCGTGAGCGCGAAGACGAGCAGCATCAGGCTCCCGGTCACCGTGACCGCGCCCAAGGAGTCGAAGTGCCGCCTGAGGCCCTCCGCCTTGCTCTCGCGCACGTAGCGCGGGACGAGGGCGAGGGCGATCGCGGCGATCGGAATGTTGACGAAGAAGATCCACTCCCAGCTGATGTACTGGGTGAAGACGCCGCCGAGCAGCACGCCGATCGCGGCTCCCGACCCGGCGATGCCGCCGAGGATCCCGAGCGCCTTGTTGCGCTCGGCCCCCTCCCGGAAGGTCACGAGGGTGATCGAGAAGACGGACGGCGAGAGGATCGCGCCCGCGGCACCCTGCAGCAGCCGCGCGACGATGAGCATCTCGGACGAGGTCGACAACCCCGCCAGGAGCGAGGTGACGAGGAACAGGCTCAGCCCGATCATGAAGAACAGCCGGCGCCCTAAGAGGTCGCCCGCGCGCCCGCCTAGCAGCAGGAAGCCGCCGAAGGTCAGCGCGTAGCCGGAGACCACCCACTGGAGGTCCTCGGTCGTGACCCCGAGATCGGTCTGAATCGAGGGCAGGGCCACGTTCACGATCGACACGTCGAGCACGACCATGAGGTACGCGACGCCCAGTACGGCAAGCGCCTTCCAGCGCCTGGGGTCAGCAGCGGTGGCTGCGGTTGCTGCGGCTTGGGTCATGAGTCCTCCCAAGAGGGTCTCGCCTTCGAGTGCATAGGTGCCTGAACGTTGCCGGGGGGAGGCGCATTCCGGGAGGTGGGTGGCGCGAGAGCGAGGGTTCGGTTAACCGCACCCAAGCCCGCGACTACTGGTTGAGGCCT
>JBOHAM010000130.1:0-32885 GCA_050697735.1 Gaiellaceae bacterium
CCCTCGTCCGCTTCCACCGCGAGAAGGGCGCGCTCGTGACGATCGGCCTGAAGAGCGTGCCCAACCCGCTCGAGTTCGGCATCGTCGTCACGGACGACGACGGCCGCATCGAGCGCTTCCTCGAGAAGCCCTCGTGGGGCCAGGTCTTCACGGACACGATCAACACCGGCATCTACGTGCTCGAGCCCGAGGTGCTCCGCCACGTCCCCGCGGACACGCCCTACGACTTCTCGAAGGAGCTCTTCCCGCTCCTGCTCGAGATGGGGAAGCCGCTCTACGGCTACGTCGCCGACGGATACTGGCAGGACATCGGGAACCTCGACCAGTACCGGCAGGCGAACTTCGACGCGCTCGACGAGCGCGTGCGCCTGAACGTGCCCGGGATCCGGCTGCGTGGGAACGTCTGGGTGGGGGAGGGCGTCGACCTCGACAACCTCGGCGCCGTGCAGGGGCCGGCGTTCGTCGGCAACTACTGCCGCATCGCGTCGACGGCGACCGTGGGCCCGTACTCCGTGCTGATGCCGAGCGTGACGCTCGGCGAGCACGCGCGGACGACCCGCTCGGTCGTCGACGCCTCCACCGCCGTCGGCCACAGTGCGCTCGTCGAGGGCGCGATCGTGGGGCGCGCCTGCGACCTGCGTCCCCATGCCCGGCTCCACGAGGGCGTGGCTGTGGGGGACGACTGCACGATCGGCGAGGAGAGCGTCGTCATGCCCGGCGTGCGCATCTACCCGTTCAAGGAGGTCGAGTCGGGCGCGCTCGTCGACCGCAATCTCATCTGGGAATCGCGGCTCTCCTCGCGGCTGATCGGGCTCGACGGCATCACGGGCCGCATCAACGTCGACCTGACGCCCGAGATCGCGCTCCGGCTGGGCATCGCGCTCGGCACGACCCTCGAGCGGGGCGAGCGGATCGTCTCGAGCCGCGCCGCCTCGGCGTCCTGCCGCCTGATCCGCCGCGCGCTCCTCGCCGGCGTCAACTCCACCGGCGTGCATGTCGCCGACCTCCAGGTCCTTCCGGCCGCCGTCAACCGCCACCTGCTCAAGCACGAGGGGTTCGGTGCGGGCGTCCACGTCCAGCCGAGCGCCGGTGACCCGGAGATCGTCGAGATCCGCCTCTTCGAGCCTCCTGGGACGCCGGCCACGCCCGAGCTGGTCAAGGAGATCGAGAAGCACTACTCGCGGCAGGAGTTCCGGCGCGCCGCCTGGAACGAGGTGGGGGAGATCACCTTCCCGGCACGGAGCCCGGAGACGTACGCGCAGGACCTGCTCGCGGCCCTCGACGCGCAGCCGATCCGGGAGCGCGGCTTCCGGATCGTCGTCGACTACGCGTTCTCGCCGGCCGCGCTCGTGCTGCCGCAGATCCTCGGAGCCCTCGACGTCGAGGCGGTCTCGTCCCGCGCCTACGTGAGCGAGCGGCGGCACGAGACCGAGGCCGCGAGCCTGGCTGACTCGCTCGAGCGGACGAAGCGCCTCGTTCAGGCGTTGGGCGCCGACCTGGGAGCGGCGCTCGATCCGGCGGCGGAGCGGATCTTCCTCGTCGACGACCGTGGCCGCGAGGTTCCCGTCGAGCAGGAGCTCCTGCTCTTCCTCCGGCTCCTCGCCTCGGACGGCAAGCGCGGCCGCCTCGCCGTTCCGAGCACCGTCACGAGCCTCGTCGAGGACCTCGTCGGCGGGGCCGACCTCGAGGTCCTGCGTACTGCCCATTCGCTCTCCGCGCTGACCCGTGCGGCCGCCGGCGACGGCGTCATCTTCGCCGGCTCGGCGGGCGGCGGCTTCGTCTTCCCCGAGTTCGTGCCCGCCTACGACGGGATGGCGAGCCTCTGCAAGCTGCTCGAGCTGCTCGCGCCCGCGAAGCGCCCGCTCTCCGAGATCGTGGGCGAGCTGCCCGCCTCGGCGGTCGTGCACCACGCCGTCCGCTGTCCGTGGGCGCGGAAGGGCACCGTGATGCGCGTCGTCACGGAGCGCATGAAGGGGAGGAACGTGGACGTGAGCGACGGCGTCAAGGTCTTCGACGAGCGCGGCTGGGCGCAGGTCGTGCCCGATCCCGACGAGCCGCTCGTGCACGTCTACGCCGAGGGCACGGATTCCAAGGCCGGCGCGGCGCTCGAGACCGAGTTCGTCGGCCTCGTCGAGGAGGTCGTCGCCTGGGAGGACGAGGCCGAAGAGGGCTGAGCGCCGGTCACAAACCCTCAAGTCGAGGTTGAAGGATGCTCGCCGGGATGGTTTACTGTGTGGCGGCCCGCAGTCCCCGAACCTGGAGCGTTGCGTGGAAGCCCTTCCCGACCTTGGCACTCTGTCCGACCAGGAGCTCCGCGACCTGATCCGCGAGCTCATGCACGAGGAGCACGAAGTCTCCTACCGGCGCCGCATCCTGCACGGCAAGATCGACATCCTTCGCGCCGAGCTCCAGGCGCGGCTCCAGAAGCAAGTGGGGGAGGGGGAGAGCCCCCTCGCGGAGATCGACGTGGACAAGCTCGCGGCGATCCTCGCCTCCAAGGCGCCGCCCCCGACGGACGAGGAGCTCGAGCCGCCGGCCCGGTGACGCACGTCCACTGTCCCGAGTGTGGCTTCCAGAACCCGGAAGCAGCCAACTACTGCTCCAAGTGCGGGGCGCTTCTGATCCATGACGAGCCCGGCGCGCACACGACCATGACGTTCACACCAGAAGAGGCTTCCGAGGACGACTCGCTCTCGCTCGCCGACCTCCGCATCGAGGGCCCCGCGCTCGTCGTGCGCGCCGGCGGCGGCCGCTCCGGCGAGACTTTCGCGCTCGAGCGCGACCGCACCTCGCTCGGCCGGGCGCCCGAGTGCGAGGTCTTCCTCGACGACGTCACCGTCTCGCGGCGCCATGCTGTCGTGACGCGGGGGACCGACGGCTTCACCCTCCACGACGAGGGCAGCCTCAACGGCACCTACGTGAACAGACGGCGGGTCGAGAGCGCCAAGCTCGAGGACGGGGACGAGGTGCAGGTCGGGAAGTACAAGCTCACCTTCCTGGAGGGATAGGTAGGAGGGATGGCGACGGCGGCGGCAGACGTGGAGCGCGGAGGCCCGCTGACGATCGGGGCGGTCTGCAGCCGCCTGAAGGAGGAGTTCCCGGACATCTCCATCTCGAAGATCCGGTACCTCGAGGACCAGGGCCTGCTCGCGCCGCGCCGGACCCAGGGCGGTTATCGCCTGTTCACCGAGGACGACGTCGAGCGGCTCGCCACGATCCTCCGGCTGCAGCGCGACGAGTTCCTTCCGCTGCGCGTGATTCGTCAGGAGCTCGCGGCGGGCGTCCCGCGGTCGCGAGAGGGCGGCCGGACCGCCGGTTTGCGCGTCCCTCAGGACGAGGTGCCCTTCGGCGAGCTCTGCGAGCGGGCGGGCGTGGACGGCGCCTTCGTGCGCGAGCTCGAGGAGTACGGGCTCGTCGAGCCGCGGACCGCCGACGGCGAGAAGCGGTTCCCGGAGCGCGACGTCGACGTCGTCGCCGCCTGCGCCCGGCTCGCACGCTACGGCGTCGCGCCGCGGAACCTAGCCACGTTCCGCCGCTGGGCGGACAACGAGGCCGACCTGATCGAGCGCATCGTCGCGCCGGAGCTGCGCTCGGCCAACCCGGAGAAGCGCCACGCCGGGCTGCAGAACCTCGAGGCGCTCGCCGCACTCTCGCAGGAGCTCTCGAACCTCCTGTTCTGGCGGGCCCTCAGGGGTATGGTTCCGCCCGCGACGTGACCGTCTCTCGCCTTCGGCTCGCTCCCGTCGGGGAAACCGTGTTTCCCCCACGTGCCCCCTTCTTTGATGCAGTGAAGGAACCTCCCGGTTCCCTCACACACCCTCCCCCCGGTCATTGGCCGGAGATCGGCCAATGACCGACCTCGCAGCTCACATCCGGGACATCCCGGACTTCCCCAAGCGCGGCATCGTCTTCAAGGACATCATGCCGCTCCTCGCCGATCCCGAGGCTCTGCGGGAGACGGTCGAGCAGCTCGCCGCATTCGCCGAGCCGCGCAAGCCCGACGTCGTGCTCGGCGCCGAGGCCCGCGGCTTCATTCTCGGCGCCGCCCTGGCCTACCGGCTCGGCTGCGGTTTCGTCGCCGCGCGCAAGCCCGGGAAGCTGCCCTGGCGGACGATCAGCGCGAAGTACGCGCTCGAATACGGCTTCGACGCGCTCGAGCTGCACGCGGACGCGATCAAGTCCGGCTCGCGCGTGCTCATCCACGACGACCTGCTCGCCACGGGCGGGACAGCGCGGGCCAAGGTCGACCTCGTCGAGCAGCTCGGCGGCACGGTCGTGGGGCTCGCGTTCGTGATCGAGCTCGACTTCCTCCAGGGCCGCGAGAAGCTCGCCGGCTACGACGTCTTCTCGCTCATCAGCTACTCGGACTGAGCTCGGCCAGAGGCGGGGTGGGCTTGCCCGTCCTCCCTGCCGATACATAATCGAACTCCGATGTATGACGGGCTCACTGGGCGCTACACCTTCGCCTGCCCCGTGCGAGGCGAGGTCAGGGTGCGGCTGTCCCGCTTCCTCGCCCTTGCGAGGCTCCCCGGCGCGGCCCATCCCTCCGTCTACGAGGTGACCTTTGCCTGCGACTGCGGCTCGGAGCACGAAGGCCTCGTCACGCACGACGAGCTCGACTGGGCGCCGCTCGCCGGCCCGGGCTCGACATTCCTGAACCTCATGACCGACCGCCTCGAGGACGCCTCGCCCGACCTGCTCGATGCCGCCGCGCGCCGCATTCAGGCCGGCCAGTGGCCCTGGAGCTTCTTCTGCTACCCGGAGGAGCGCCCGCAGCCCGTTTTCCCGTCGGCTTTCCGCCTGCTCGCCGGAGGCGCGGAGAGGGACGAGGTCGGTCTCGCGGTCGAGTGCCCGGCGTGCACGCGCCTCTCCGTGAACCTCGTCAGCCCGGAGCATGTCGACGTGCCGTTCTACAACGACCGCCGGGTCGGCGTCGTCGAGCACGCCTTCCGCTGGGACGCCGGCCAGGCCTCGTCGGTGCTGCGCGAGAGGCTCTTCGCCGGAACGGCCGCCGCGCGCCGTCGCGACCTCGCCGCGTAACCGCGCCGCGGTTAGCTGCGTTGCAGGAACGGGGAAACCCTCGTAAACGACGCAACGAGGTGAGATGACCATGTTCACGAGACGACGCGATCCCGACTCCGCCGAGACGCAGACGACGACGCGGAGCGAGGTCGTCGAGCGCGACGAGCACGTCTGGGGCCGCCCGCCGCTCGTTCGCGGGCTCTTCACGCTCCTAGGCGTCGCGGCCGCCGGCTTCCTCGTCTGGTTCGCCACGCAGTTCGACCTCGGCTCGACGGGCGAGTTCTGGGCCGCGATGGGCATCCTCGCGGGCGCCGGAGCCGTCCTCGGCCTGTCCCAGCTCCTCGGCGGCTGGACGAAGTGGGGCGTCCCGACGATCAGCCCGAGCGTCTTCCTCCTCGGGTTCTTGCCAACGCTCGTCGCGGTCGGAGGCATCCTGGTCGCCACTCGCCCGACGGGGACGGAGGAGGGCGAGGAGGTGGCCGGCTGGATCTCCGACATAGGCCTCGGCAGCCTGGCCGAGGACCTCGCGCTCTTCCAGGGCGTCCTCGCCTTCGGGCTCGGCATCGTCTTCGCGTTCGTCTTCGACACCCTCGGGCCGCGCGCCCACGCGGCCGACCGCGAGGCGGTCGTGGCCGACGAGGAGGTCCACGACTACCGGCGCGAGGACACGGATGCCGTCGTCACCGATCGCGAACCGGTCGCGACCGGCGATGAGGAGCGCACGGTCGTCCGCCGCGATACCCCGTAAGGGACCGCTACGGAACGCTGCGACGGGGGCCGCAAAGGGCCCCCGTCGCGCGTTTGCTCACTCGCGCCAGGGATCGAGCCGGACCGCCGGCCACACCGATACCGGAAGTGCCATGGACGCCGCATCCGGCCACCAGATCCACGGCCGGGGGGCTCCCCGGCTGCTGGAGCACTTCGCCCTGCTCGAGCGTGTGACGAGCCGGGAGGAGCCGAGCGCCCGGGCCCGGCTCGAGCTCGAGCTGGGCGGCGAGCTCGCCGACCTCCTCGTCGGCGCGCTTGCGCGGGCGGGACGACCATGGCCCTGCGCGCCTGCGCCCGCCTGCTGCTAGGCCTTAGGGCTAAGGCCTGAGCTTGTCTTCGCCGGAGAGGCGCACGAAGAAGAAGATGAGGAAGGCGGAGACCACGCCGAGCAGGAAGGCCGTCCCGCCGCTCGTACCGATCGCGAGCAGGCCGATCCACACGTAGGCGCCCAGCAGGAAGCCCCAGAGGAACGACTGGAACCCGGGGCTGAAGGCGGGCGGGCGCGGCGGGAAGTCCATGTCGGGGCGGGAGTCTAACGGCGCCTGCCCGGGCGTCCGTACGGGACCATAAAAATTCGCCGAGCCGGTTGCGCTTCCGTCCACCTCACCAACCAACTTTTGGCTTCCGCCTACGGTCGCCCGGTGGGGCTTCGACCTACTCGCGCTCCGTGCTCGGCGCAGGGGGGAATCTAGAGCGACCCGGCGGCCGGCGCAAGGCGGTTCCGGAGCGGGTGTCCGCAATTTGCGGAAAGTTTATTTTTCCACATTTTCCACACCGCCCAAGCGCTCGTGTGGAAGACCCTGTGGAACTCGGCTCGGACTCTAGCGTTCGGCGAGGGTGCCGTCCGTGTAGACGCCTGACGGGTTCCAGAGGAGGAAACCCTTCGAGTTGGCGTCGCGGGCGGCGAGGATCTGCGCCTGCACGTCCTCGAGGCCGTACTCACGGCCCAGGGAGAAGTCCTGGAGCCACGGGACGAGCAACGTGTCGTGGCCGCGCAGCTGGTGGCGAAAGTCCCGGAGCGAGCGAGCGACGGTGATGCCCGGCACGGCGTTCGGGTCGTCGAGGTTGTGCTCGCCGGGGCCGTAGTGCGAGGGGTAGACCATCGGGTAGATGACGTCGAGGTGCGGCGCGAGCCGCCGCGGCCGTTGTCCGATACCCATCTCCCGCGTCGCCGTCAGGCCGAAGACCGCGGCCGAGACGCGAGCCCCCATCGGTTCCAGGCGGCTGCGCGCGTACTCGAGGAACCGGGCGATGGTCTTCGTGCGGTGCTCCTTGCGCTGGCCGGCGAAGACTGCGCTCGCGACGTCCCCGTCGGTGGGGAAGCGCACGTAGTCGAACATGATCTCGTCGAAGCCGGCCGTGACCGCCGCGACGGCGACGTCGACGTTGTACTTCCAGACGCGCCGGTCGTACTGGTTCGTCCAGCCGAGCCCGCCGGAGCTCGTCCAGACGCTGCCGTCACTCCGCCTGATCGCCATGCGAGGACGTGCGCGGGAGAGGATCGGGTCCTCGAAGACGACGACGCGGCCGATCAGGTAGATGCCGCGGGCCTCCGCCTCCCGCGCGGCTTCCCGCGGGTCGTAGTACGTGCGGGCGGCCTCCACCGCCCGCGCGAGCGGGACGGCCGGCCTTCGGAAGGCGACCTCGCCGTTCTCGTCCTTGACGTCGAGCTGAAGCGTGTTGAGGCCCTCGCTCGTCAGGGCGAAGTACTCGTCCAGCTTCCCGTCCAGCGAGGCGAGGGCCATGGTGACGTGGACGCCCCTGATCTCGGTGGGCAGGGGGACGGGCTCGGGCTCCGGCGTGACCGTCGGTGTCGGCGAAGGGGCCTCGGAGGCGTTCTCGGCCGCGGTCGTCGGCTGCCCGCCGCGGCCGCTCAGGAAGCTCATGCCGAGGGCCACCGCCGCGGCCGCGACGACGACGACCGCGAGCAGGAGAACGCGCTGAACCGCCCGCCGCCTCCGAGCCTGGTTCCTCCGTTGCCGGAACCGTTGGTTCGGATCGACAGGCTCGAGCAGCATCGGGTGCGGGCACGGTATGTCCTCGGGGTTTCCGCTGCAAGGGGAGCCGCCGCTCCGCGCAACGTTTTTCGTTGCGCTACGATCCGGAGCAGTGCCGGTCGAGACCGCGCTCAAGGTCGAGGCGCTCACGCGCGACTTTCGCTCCCAGCGGCGGCTGGCGGAAGCGCTCGGCGTGAGCCCGGCTCAGGTCAGTCGCTGGAAGCGCGGCCAGGGGATCGACGGCGACAACGCCGAGCGGCTCGACCTCCTCGAGCTGACGATGTCCTTCCTCCTGCGGCTCTACGAGCCGGAGACGGCCGAGAAGTGGCTCTTCGGGCTCAATCCGCTGCTCAGGAACCGCCGCCCGATCGACGTCATCAGGGCGGGGGGGACGCAGGAGCTCCTCACCGCGCTGCGGCAGGAGCGCGCGGGCTCGTACGCGTGATCCTCTTCCGCTGCCTCCCCTGGAACGAGGCGGTGGAGGCCGACGCAAGGGGAGGTGCGCTCTGGTTTCCGCGTCTGCTCCAGGGCGAAGGACGCCACGATGCGCCGGAGCGCTACGGCTGCCTGTACGTGTCGGCGGAGCCCGTGGCGGCGGTCGTCGAGCAGCTGGCGCGGCTCGCCGGCACGGTTCTGGGGCCGCGAGACCTCATCCGCGAGGGCCTGCCGCTCACGCTGGCCGCGCTCTCGCTCCCGGAGACGGCCCCGCTCGTCGACCTCGACGAGCCGTTCGTGCTCGCGGAGGAGGGATTGCGGCCCTCACGCGTGGCCACGGGCGACCGGGCGCTCACCCAGGCGGACGCCGGCGCGCTCCACGAGCGCCATCCGGAGGCCGCCGGCCTGCGCTGGTGGTCGATTCACGAGTCCCAGTGGGCGAACGTGACGCTCTTCGACCGCGCCGCGCCGGAGCTGCGCGTGGACGACGTGAAGCCGCTCGAGCTGGGCGACGACGTCGTGGGGGAGGCGGCCGCCTTCCTCGGCCTGGGGCTCGCAGCATGACCGTCGAGCGACTCCTGTCAGCCCGCTTCCCGAGCCGGATCGTGGACGTCCTCGCGCTCATGCGCGCGCTCGAGGAGGCGCTTCCGCGCGAAGACGGCGTCGCGGCTTTCGTGCGCCTGTACCGGGCGGTCACCGAGGCCGTGGAAGAGGCGGTGCGCCCCGGCGGGGAGTACGCCGACCCGCGCTTCGTCCGCTGGCTCGACGTCGTCTTCGCCAACCTGTTCTTCCGAGCGCTTCGGGACGCGACGGCGCGCCGGAGCGCCGTCCCGAAGGCCTGGGCCCCGCTGCTCGAGGCACGGGCCCGGCCGGGCGTGCTCCCGATCCAGTTCGCGCTCGCCGGCATGAACGCGCACATCAACCGCGACCTCCCGTTTGCCCTGGTGGAGACCTGGGCGGCGCTCGACCTCGAGCCCGGACGCGCCGGGCCGCAACACGAGGACTTCACGCGCCTGAACCTCCTGCTGGAGGAGACAGAGGCGCGTGTCAAGACGGAGCTCGTCGCCGGCCCGGTCGGGCACGTGGAGCGCTCGCTCGGCCGCATCGACGATGTCCTGGCCATGTGGAAGGTCGGCAAGGCGCGCGAGGCGGCCTGGGTGAACGCCGAGACGCTCTGGGCGCTCCGCGGCGCACCGGGGCTACGGGCCGAGTACGCCGTGACGCTCGACAGGATGGTCGGCTTCGCGGGGAGGGGGCTCCTGCGGCCGCTGTAGGCAAGCAAGCGCCCGGATTTCCTTCGACTTGACATAACGCCCGTTATCGTGCGTCGAGCCGCAAGCGCACTGTCAGAGCACCCCTGTGAGGGATGCGCTGCGGCAAGAAGCGGCCCATGGTCAGTACGAGCCGCGATGCCGCCCGCCGCAGCTACCCACCCGGCTCCTCGGCCCGTAGCGCGAGCGCGCGAATCGGGCCAGGTCGCCGTCGTCTTCCTCGTCGCGCTCGTCGTGCTGCTCGGAATGGCGGCCGCGGCGATCGACGCGGGCTCGTGGTACCGGGCCGACCGGGCACTCCAGAGCACGGTGGACGCCGCCGCGCTCGCCGCCGCCCAGGCCCTTCCGTACGACACGAGCGCCTCCGCCGCCCTCGCGGACGAGTACGCCACCAAGAACGGCGGCGGCGTCGCGTCTGTCGAGTTCTCGGCGCACCACGTCGCCGACGACACCGTCGTCGTCACCGGCACGCGGGCCGCGCCGAGCTTCTTCAGCAGGGTCCTCGGGATCGACTCCGTCGACGTGCACGCGCGCGCCGCGGCGCGGGCCGGCACGCTTTCGGAGGCACGGTGGGCAGCGCCCTTCGGCGTCGACGAGCAGCACGAGATGCTCCAGTGCGGGCCGGTTCCATGCTTCGGCGAGGAGACCACGCTCGAGCTCGACAAGGTGGGCCCGGGCGCGTTCCGGATCATCAACATCGACGGGTCGCACGGCGGGACGGGGCCGCCCATCCTCGCGGACTGGATCGCCAACGGCTACGAGGGCTTCATGCCGCTCGGGTGGTACTACTCCGACCCGGGAGCCAAGTTCAACTCGAGCCACGTGCGCAACGCGCTCGACGACGCCGTCGGCCGGGAGCTGCTCTTCCCCGTCTACCGCGACACCCGCGGGGGCGGCGCCAACTTCGAGTACGAGGTCGTCGGCTGGGCCGGCTTCCTCCTCACGGGCTGGGAGGTCCACGGGTCGAAGGACTCCCGGCTGCACGGCGAGTTCACCAGGGTCATCTGGGAAGGCATCGTCAGCGAATCCGCCGGGGCGCCCGATTTCGGGGCCCGAGCGGTGACGCTCGTCGAGTAAGCTGGCCCGGTCAACGTTTGACTTGACCGGCGCGGAGGGTAGGGTAAGCCCGGCACGCCGGCAGGCCGCCCTTTCCGACCCGTAGTGAACTCGCCCACGACACCGAATGCCTGACGAGGGCCCGATCGTCAGCCAGCACGAGGAGCTGCAGCTCCTCCTCGAGCGGGCCGACGCATCCGGGCTCGTCGACGCAGCCGAGCTCCAGGAGGCGCTCGAGCTGCTGGATCTCGACCCCGCCGACGTCGAGCTCCTGCACAAGGAGCTGGAGGAGCGGGGCATCGAGGTGGTCGACCGGCGCAAGGAGCCGCCGACGCCGGTGCCAGGCACGGAAGTGCTCGAGACGACGACCGACGCGCTCCAGCTCTTCCTGCGCGAGATCGGCCGGCATCCCCTCCTCACCGCGGCGGACGAGGTGGAGCTCTCCAAGCGCATCGAGCGAGGCGACCTGGAGGCGAAGAAGCGCATGATCGAGTGCAACCTCCGGCTCGTCGTCTCGATCGCGAAGAACTACCGGAACCAGGGCCTCCCCTTCCTCGACCTCATCCAGGAGGGGATGTTCGGCCTCATCCGTGCCGTGGAGAAGTTCGAGTGGCAACGCGGGCTGAAGTTCTCCACCTACGCGACGTGGTGGATCCGGCAGGCGGTCGCGCGCGCGATCGCCGACAAGGCGCGCACCATCCGGGTTCCCGTCCACGTTGTCGAGCGGATGCAGAAGATGCACCGAGCGGAGCGGCACCTCTGGACACAGCTTGCCCGGGAGCCCTCGCTGGACGAGATCGCAGACGAGGCGGGGCTGCCGCTCCAGCAGGCGATCGAGGTGCGCGCGGCGGCTAGGGCCTCCACGAGCCTCGACCAGCCGATCGGCGAGCAGGAGGACGCCGTCTTCGGCGACCTCGTCGCGGGGCACGACCCGCTCCCGGACGAGGTGACCGAGAAGCGGCTACAGAAGGAGGCTCTCGATCGCGCTCTCGAGTCGCTTCCCGAGCGGGACCGGCGCGTTCTCGAGCTCCGCTACGGCCTCGATGGCGAGGAGCCGCACACGCTCGAGCACATCGGCCGACGGCTCGGCATCACGCGCGAGCGCGTCCGCCAGATCGAGATCGAGTCGCTCTCGCGCCTAGCGTCGCTGCGCGAGATCGAGGCGGTCGGCATCCGCTAGCGCGACCAGCGCGCTGCCGTCGAAGAGCGCGTCGGCCCCCTCCCCCACTCGCGCCCGGACGCGCTCGTAGGCCTCGTCCAGGGCCGCCGGCCGGGCGGTGCGGTGCCCGTCCGAGGCGACGAGGCCGGCGAGCCCTTCTTCGACGAGGCGCCACGCGAGCGCCTCCTCCTCGCGGCCGTGGTACCCGAGCAGGCTCGTCGCGTTCACCTGGAGCAGCCAGCCGCGCTCCGCGAACGATACGGCGATCCCCGGATCCTCGAGCACGGCCTCGGCGCGCTCAGGGTGGGCGATCACCGGCGTCAGTCCCGCGCTCTCGACGTGCTCGGCGAGGAGCCGGGCCGGCGCCGCCGGGCCGCGGAAGGAGATCTCGAGCAGGACCGCCAGGAGGTCGCCGAGGCGGTAGCGCCCCGGATCCTCGTCCAGGAGCGCCTTCTGCGGCGTCAGCTCCCAGCCGAGGCGCAGGTCGACCCCGCGGAGTGCTGCCCCTTCCGTCATCGCCGCGTAGGCGGCGCGCACGTCCCGCTCGCGCTCGGCCGTCAGCGGCAGGCGTGGCCAGACGTGCGGCGTCCCGTAGAGCACGCGGGTCCCGCGTCGGGCCGCCTCCGCGCAGAGATCGAGGCCCGCTTCCACGCTCTTCGCCCCGTCGTCCCCCGAGGGCACGACGTGCGAGTGGATGTCGACGAAGCCGGCCACGGGTCCAGGCTACCCGCGGGCCGGGAGGGGCGGGCTATTCCGCTCGGAGGTAGAGGCGAAGGTCGGGCGCCACCGCCTGGAGCTCGCGCAGCGCGCGCGATTCGAGCTGGCGGACGCGCTCGCGCGTGACGCCCAGCTCGTTGCCGACTTCCTCGAGGGTCTTCGGCGGAGCCCCGCCCAGGCCGAAGCGCAGCTCGAGCACATGGCGCATGCGCTCGTTCAGCGAGGCGAGGGCAGCGTGCAGCTCGACGCCGCGCAGGAGATCGGCGAGGGCCGCGTCGGGCTGCTCCGAGTTCTTGTCCTCGAGCATGTCGCCGTACATGGAGTCGCCGTCGCCGACGGGCGTCTCGAGGCTGACCGGATCTTCGACCAGGTCGAGGAGCTCGCGCACCCGCTTCACCTCGAGCCCGCTCTCCTTGGCGAGCTCCTCGGGCAGCGGGTCGCGGTTGAGCTTCTGGGTGAGCACGCGGCGCGCGCGCATGACGCGCCGCACCTGGTCGACCACGTGCACCGGGAGGCGGATCGTCCGGCCCTGGTCGGCGATCGCGCGGGTCACCGCCTGGCGAATCCACCAGGTGGCGTACGTCGAGAGCTTGAAGCCCATGCGGTAGTCGAACTTCTCCACCGCGCGGATGAGGCCGAGATTGCCCTCCTGGATCAGGTCGAGGAGGGGGACGCCGGAGTTGACGTAGTTGCGCGTGATCGACATCACGAGCCGGAGGTTGCACTCGATCAGGCGCCGCTTCGCCCACTCGTCGCCCTCGTCCTTGCGCCGCGCGAGCTCGCGCTCCTCGGCCGGGGTGAGGAGCGGCCCGTCGCCGATCTGCCGGACGTAGAGCTTGAGCGGGTCCTGGGTGGGAGCCGGCGCGTCGAGCTCGACGGCGCCGCCCTCTTCCTCGGCGTCGTCCTCGGCCTCGGTTGCCTCGGCCTCGGGCTCGGCGGGGGCGGGGTCGCTGACCAGCTCGAGCCGCGGCTCGTCGGCCTCGACGGGCTGGGGCTCGTGGGGGACTTCCGCAGACGAGTGCTCCACGCCACCCGTATCGGCGGTGCCGGATCGCGCCTTGAGCGGGAACCACCGCTTAGGGGGATGCGCGGGGTGAGCCTGCCGCCGACGGTGATACTGTCTCCGTACGAGGTGGCCTCTGCGGCCGCTGCGGCCACCCCGTCCGGGTGTCTTCCTAGGATCGAGGTCTAGACGACGTCTTGTGCGGGATCGCGGGATATAGCCTGAGCGCCGAATCGGCGGTCGACGGGACGCTGGCGTGCCAGACGCTCCTCGCTGCGATCTCCGAGCGCGGTTCGGACGCCGTCGGCTATGCCTACCGCGGCCCCGGCGTGCCGCTCGCCGTGCACAAGCAGCGCGGCGGCGCGAGCGAGCTGCTCGATGCGCTGGCGGTGCCGGCCGGAGCGCGGCAGGCGCTCGTCCACGTGCGCGACTACACGAAGGGTCACCCCAGCCTGATGGCGAACAACCATCCCATCCGGCACGGCTCCGTCGTGGGCATCCACAACGGGATCATCGTCAACGACGACGAGGTCCTGGCCCGGCATGGCTTCGAGCGGGCCGAGCCCGGCATGACCGTCGACTCCGAGGCGATCTTCGCCCTCGCGGAGGCCTCCGGCAGCCGCCCCTCGGCGCTCGAGGAGCTCCACGGCTCGATGGCCGCGGCCTGGCTGGACGAGCGCGAAGACGACGTCCTCCACGTCGCCCGCGGCATCGGACGCCCGCTCTGGATCGGCGAGGGACCGCACGAGCTCTTCTTCGCCTCGACGCAGGTGGGACTCCAGCTCTTCGAGCGTTACGCAGGCGTCCGGCTGCGGCTGCGCGAGGTCGGCGAGGGCACGCTCCACACGCTCGTCGGCGGCCGCATCGCCGCGACCGCTTCGTTCGAGCCCGACCGCTCGTTCGTCGAAGAGACGAAGCTGCCCGCCGTCCGGGCGCCCGACGAGGCGCGCTTCTGCCTCGCCCGCCTCGCGGCCATCGCCACTGCCGCGCCCGCGCGCTAGTCGAGCCTGACGCCTTTCTCTTCCAGCCGCCGCCGAAGCGCGCGCTGGAAGGTCGTCCAGCCGCCGCGCCCGCCCTGGAAGAGCCGGACCACCTGCCACTGGGAGAGCATGCGCGGGCTCCGTCGCCGGGCGCGCTCCCAGTCGGTGAGGCGCGGCAGACGGCGGAGCCGCCGGGCGAGCATCTCCCCCTGCTCGAGCGCCCGCTCGGTCCGCTCCTCCCGGCTCGGCACGTCGAAGCCGGCGGCACGCAGCGCATTCGAGAGGGAGCCGAAGGTGTGCCAGAGGAGCGACTTCGACGGGACGCGGCGCCGGCGCTCGTCCAGGTCCCGCCCCGTCGGGGTGCGCCCCAGCTCCTCCCCCAGCTCGCGCAGGCGAGCGAGCAGCTCCTCTTGTGTGGCGAACCGGCGCGGGACGAGGCCGGCGAGGCGCTTGGCGCCGTTCCAACTCCCGAAGCGCACCACGAGGGTCTGCGCGTGCACGCGGGCTGAGGGGTCGGCCCTGAACTCGCGCATGGTCGGCGAGCGGCCGAGGCGCGCGGCGCACGTCCGGAGCTCGAGCAGGAGCTCCGCGTCCGAGTAGCGGCGTGCGCGCCTGGCGGGCTGAACGGCGCTCGTCACGGTGGCTCTGACACCAAGTGTGCGAGCACGCTGGACGGAGCGCAAGTCCCGTTTGCCCGCGTGGCGAGGCTACGACGCGGTCGCGGCGAGCGGAGGCTTGCCGGTGAGCCGGCCGCCCTCCTCGTCCTCGAGCAGGCGCCCCAGGGCGGCGACGGTGCGCGGGCAGAACTGGCTTCCCGCGCCCCGGCGGAGCTCGGCGAGCGCCTCGCCGGCCGGCCTGGCCGACTTGTAGATCCGGTTCGTCAGCATCGAGTCCAGCGCGTCGGCCACGTGGATGATGCGGGCGCCGAGCGGGATCTCCTCGCCCGCGAGCCCGTCGGGATAGCCGGCTCCGTCCCAGCGCTCGTGGTGATGGCGGATGGCGGGGACGGCGTCCCCCAGGAAGCCGAGGCGGTCGATGATGCGCGCGCCCTCCGCGGCGTGGCGCTGCATCAGCGCCCACTCCTCGCTCGAGAGCGGCGAGGGCTTGAGCAGGATCACATCGGGGATGGCCAGCTTGCCGATGTCGTGGAAGAGCGCGGCGTGCCCGAGGAGGTCGAGCTCGACCTGCGAGAGCCCCAGCTCCCGGCCGACGGCGAGGGCGAGCTGCTGCACGCGGCGGGAGTGGCCGGCCGTGTAGGCGTCGCGGGCGTCGACCGTCGCCGAGAGGCTCTCCATCGCGGCCGTCGAGCGCTCCTTCAGGAGCCGGTTGGCCTCCTCGAGCGAGACGTTTTGGCTGCGGATCGTCTCGGCCGCCTCGCGGAGCTTCTTCGTCGACTTCTCCGTGTGGCCGAGATAGGCGGCCATCGTCTTGCGCATGAGCAGCAGCGGCAGGACGAATACGGCGAGCCCGTAGAGGTCGATCGCCTTGTACGCGAGGGCGATGGCGCCGCCGACGGCCCCGAACGCGACGTAGTGGGGCAAGAGCCACGAGAACCGCTCCGTCCACAGCCGCCGCCAGCGATCGTGGCCCTCGAGGGCCATCGCGCCCGAGAGGAGCCCGGTGTTGACGGCGAAGTACACGCCTCCCGCCGCGAGCCCGGCCGCCGCGGTGACGAGCGTCCCGATCCCCTTCGCCTCCCCGCCGGCGCTGAACACGGCGGCGGCGGCCAGCGAGGCGAAGGAGAGCGCGCCGATGTTGAACAGGAGCTGGTAGAGGTGGGTGCGACGTGAGCTCCACTCGACCGCGGCGGTCGCCACGGCCAGCGGGAGGGCGGCCTTCGGCCCGAAGAGCGCCGCCCCGGCCAGAGCGCCCACGGCGCTCACCGAGATGGAGCCGCCTTCGAGCTCGAGCGCGAGCGCCTGGCCTCCGGCGACGAGCGCGATCACCGCGAAGAGGCCGATGAGGTCGTGTGAGCCGCCGACGACGAAGCCGAGCGCGCCGGCGACGATGCCGCCGAGGCTAACGGCGACGACGAGCGACGCGAGTGCCGGAGACAGGGACAGGAATCGCGGCCCCGCGGCCGCGTGCGGGCGCTGCTGCTGCGTCGAGTCGGGCTCCGGGGCGGTGAGGGCCGGAACCTCCGGGAGCGGCCGCGCGGCGGGGTCCTCGGGCTCGTCGGGCACGGCCGCCAGGCGCGCCTTGCGGTCGGCGGGCACGAGGAGCGGCTCGGAGCTCGCGCCCAGCACCCGGTTGCGCCCCTGGAGCTTGGCGCGGTAGACGGCGAGGTCGGCCTGGTGGATGAGCTCGTTCGGGTCGGAGGCGTCGTCGGGATAGCCGGCGATCCCTATCGAGATCGTGGCCCGGATCGGCTCGCTCGACGTCTCCACCTCGAAGCGCTCCTCGGCCACGGCCCTGCGGATGCGCTCCGCGATCTCGACAGCCTGGGAAGGCGTTGTCTCGGGCAGGAGGATGGCGAACTCCTCCCCGCCGAAGCGCGCCGGGATGTCGGAGTGGCGCAGGTGCGTCTGGAAGACCGCCGCCACTCCCTGGAGGACGGCGTCGCCCGCGAGGTGGCCGTACGCGTTGTTGATGTCCCGCAGGAGATCGAGGTCGGCCATGATCACCGTCAGCGGCGTCTCCGACCGTCTGGCCCGCACGAGCTCCTCGCGCAAGGCGCCGGCGAAGTAGCGCGCGTTGAACAGCCCCGTCTTCGGGTCGACGCGCGCTTCCTGCTGGAGCGCCGGCACGCTCAGCGACCTGTGGATGAGGAGGAGCGGGGCGACGGCCGTCGGAAGCAGGAGCGGGTTCCAGTTCCAGAGGCTGGCGAAAGCGACGCCGAGAGCGGCGAGCACGAAGTCCGTGGACAGGCTCTCCATGGAGAAGAGCCCGGTTGCGCGCAGCGAATGGCCCCGCGCGTAGTGGAGCATCGTCGCCAGCAGCACATGGTTCGTGGAGACGAACACGAGCGAGGCCACGAGCCCCGAGAGCGCGAACTCGACCTGGCGGTCGAAACCCGCGTTGCGCACGAGCTCCACCGCCCCCCACGCCGCCAGCCCGTTGAGCGTGTGGTTGGCGATGTTGAACCCCTGGATGTACCACGGGTAGCGCATCTTCAGCCACTCGGGGATGCCGTAGACGACGCCCATGAGCGCGATCAGCTCGGGCGGGAGGAGCAGCACCGCTGCAAGCAGGAAGACGGTCGTCGTGTGGTAGCTCTGGTCCCGCGGCGTCTTCACCACGAAGAGCTGTGCGACCGCGGCGCAGGCTGCGAGGACGAAGAACGTCGGCCACCCGCTCGTGTCCGGCGAGAGGTGTGAGAAGGGGACGAACGCCGCCATGACGGCGAGCAGTCCGACGGCGTAGAGGTAGGCCTTCGCGCGGCGCGGGAGCGAGGACGGCTCCGAGCGGTCTGCTGCGGCCGGCGGGGCCTCGCCGACGACCTCGCTCGGCATGCCGCTCACCGCCTCGAGAGGTTCAGGACGGCGCGGGGCGGGCTGTCCGCCCAGCGGAAAGCCGGGTCTGGCCGCAGAGCCATACGCTGAACGTAGGGTCGTTGCGGCGGCGGAGCCTCCCCCCTTCGAGGGACGGGCCGAAGATCCCCCAACAAGGTGAGCCCCGGGCCGGAGAGGCCGGCCCGGGGCTGTCGCTGGCTCTACGCGATGTCGCTAGGGCGCGGGGGCTTCGATCTCGGCGAGCTCGTCCTCGTCGAGGTACTCGCCCTCCGAGCTGGCCTCGCCCTCGGCGTTGTCCGCGTAGGACGAGGAGGCCCACGAGGCGCTCGCCCAGGAGGCGCTGGCCCACGAGGCCGACGCCCACGAGGCGCTCGCCCAGGAGGCGCTGGCCCAGGAAGCCGACGCCCAGGAGGCCGAGGCCCAGGAGGCGCTCGCCCAAGAGGCGGAGGCCCAGGAGGCGCTCGCCCAGGAGGCGTCGCTCTGGGCGACGTTCGCCCAGCTGGCGGCGTCGAAGGCCCTGGAGGAGCCGTGGCCGCCCTCGGTGACGAACTGGTTGAGCGCGGCGTTCGGGTTGGGCGGGTCGGTCACCGCCGCGGCCGCTGCCGCGTCGACGATGCCGACTCCCAGCGACCCGGGCTGGGCGCTCGGGGCGGACTTCGCCGTCAGCATGAGCGCGCCCTTCACCTGGTCCGGCGTCCATTCGGGATGGACGGCGAGGACCTGGGCCGCCGCACCCGCGACGATGGGCGCCGCGAACGACGTACCCGAGAGCTGCATGTACCCGGACGAGACGACGTTCCCTCGGCGTTCGTGCGGAAGCGTCGAGGTCGCGGGGACCGGCCCGACCATGAAGCGGCCGGGAGCCCCGAGGTCGGGCTTCGCGAACCCGTCGAGGGTGTAACCCCAGGCCGACCAGGGCGCTGCGTAGTCGTCATACGTGGAGATGGAGCCGTCGACGTCCCCGGCGCCGACCGTGATCACGAACGGGTCGTTGCCGGGGGCATAGGGGACGCCGCCGGCCTGGCCGTCGGCGCCGTAGTTGCCCGCCGCCGCCACGACGACGACGCCGTTGAACCAGAGCTTCTCGACCGCATGGTTGAGCGGATCGAAGAAGACGCTGCCCCAGACGCCGCTGTGGAGGGAGAAGTTCGCGACGCGGATGTTGTAGCGATCCTTGTTCGCGAGGATCCAGTCGGCGGCGGCAATGACGTCGCGCGTCATCGCCACGCCGCTGTCGTCCATCACGTCGATCGAGACGAGCTCCGACTCGGGCGAGCTGCCCGCGTAGAACTGGCCGCCGCCGGCGGCGATGCCCGCGACGAACGTTCCGTGGCCGCGGCCGTCGCCCGGCGAGTTCTCCGGGCGGGAGGTCAGGTTGACCTCGGCGAGCACGCGCCCGCCGAAGTCGGCCCGGCCGGCGTCGATGCCGGAGTCCACGACCGCGATCGTGGGGGCGTTGGCCGAGGAAGCTGTGTTCCAGAGGCGGTGGACGCCGGAGACGTACGGCCAGCGCTGCCAGTTCCAGTAGCCGGAGAGGACGACCGGAGCGTCGGTCGTGATCGCCCTGATGTCGCCGCGACGCGCAAGCCTGATGATCTGCCGGCCGGTCAGCTGGGCGGCGACGCCGTTGACCGAGCGGAACTTGTCGCGCAGGCCGGTGCCGCGTCCGGGGTCGTGCTCCTGTGCATCCTCGACCTCGTCTGCGACCTCGGAGGTGGACTCACGCGGAGTTCCCTGGACGATGACATCGAAGGTCCGGCGCTTGTTCTCCCGCGCCGCCTCCAGGAGCCCTTCCGACAGGTAGGCGTCGATCTTCGAGCCGCGGCCCTTGTCGGAGGACGAGCCGGCCATCGCGACGACCGGCGTCGTCAGGAAGACGGTGACGGCCACCGCGGCCACGAGGCCGCGTCCACCCTTACCCCAGAGCGCGTTCGAGCGGGTCTCGCCCTTCGGGGGCTTTCCCCAGAGCGCGCTCGAGCGGACGTTTCCGTTCGAACCTCGTTCTTGCCGCATGATCGGTGACTGTCCCTTCCTCCGCGCAGAGCCGCGCGGCCGCATAGAGAGGTTGGTCTTCTGCCACGACGGACGCTAGGGGGCGGGGCGCGGTCCCTCCTCCCCCGATCGCGGGAGCGCGGGGAGATTCACTCGAACGAGGGACGGAGCTGCCGCTCTACACTGCGCGCGTGCGCCTGGGGCTCGAGATCGCGGTCGCGCAAGCCGCCGGCCGCCTCTCCCGCCTCGCCGGCCGGGGGGGCGGGACGACGTTGCCCGGAAAGATCCTGGCCACGGTGGATCCCGGGGCGCTGGGGAGGCTCGCCGGAAGGCTGCCGCTGGGATCGGCCCTTCTCTCGGCCACCAACGGGAAGACGACGACCGCCGCGATCGTGGCCGAGATCCTCGACGGGCGCGCCCGGCTCGCGCACAACCGCGCGGGCGCGAACCTCGTCTCGGGCGTGGCCTCGGCGCTCCTCGCCAGCCCCGACGCCGAGCTGGGACTGTTCGAGGTGGACGAGGCCGCGTTCCCCGAGATCGCCCGGCGCGTCCGCCCGCACGCCGTCTGCCTCGCGAACCTCTTCCGCGACCAGCTCGACCGCTACGGCGAGCTCGAGCTGATCGCCGAGCGGTGGCGCGCCGCGGTGGCCGACCTGCCGGAGGACGCCTGGGTCGTGGCGAACGCCGACGACCCGCTCGTCGCCGACATCGTGCGCGGCCGCGAGACGGCCGTCCGCTTCGGCCTCGACGACTCGCGCGTCGCGCGCGAGCGGCTCCCCCACGCCGCGGACTCCAAGTACTGCGTCGTCTGCGGGACGCCTCATGACTACGCGGCCGCCTACGTCGGGCACCTGGGCGACTGGCGCTGCCCCAACTGCGGTCTCGCGCGGCCGCCGCTGGACGTCTGGGCGGGCGGAATCGAGCTCGACGGGCTGAGCGGCTCCGCCTTCGACCTCCACACCCCCGAGGGCGTCCGGCGCGCGGAGCTCGCGCTCCCGGGCCTCTACAACGTCTACAACGCCGTCGCGGCGGCCGCTCTGGCCCTCGTTCTCGGCGCATCGCCGGCCGAGGTCTGCGCCGGGATCGGCCGCTTCCGCGCGGCGTTCGGGCGCTTCGAGCGGATTCCGGCGGGCGAGTGCGCGGTGCTCCTCCTGCTCGTCAAGAACCCCGCCGGGGCGAACGAGGTCGTGCGGACGCTCGTCGCCGGCGGCCCGCCCGTCCTGGCCGTCATCGCCCTCAACGACGACATCGCGGACGGCCGCGACGTGTCGTGGATCTGGGACGTCGACTTCGAGCCGCTGCTCGAGGGCCTCGAGCGCGTCGTCGCCACGGGGTCGCGGGCGCAGGAGCTTGCTCTCCGCTGCAAGTACGGCGGGCTCGACCCCGAGGCGATCGAGGTCGTGCCCGACCTCGAGGAGGCGCTCGACCGCGGGCTTGCCCTCACGCCGGCCGGCGGTGAGCTCGTCGTGCTGCCGACGTACACGGCCATGCTCGCGTTGCGGCGCATCGTCGCCGGGCGCGGCCTCGTCCGGAACTACTGGGAGGCCGCGGCGTGAAACGGCTCAAGGTCGTCGTCGGCCACCTCTATCCGGACTACCTCAACATCTACGCCGACCGCGGCAACATGGCCGTGCTCGAGCGCCGGGCCGCGTGGCGCGGAATCGGCTTCGACTACCGGAGCATCGGGATGGGCGAGCGGGTCGTCCCGGGAGAGCACGACCTGCTCTACGTGGGCGGCGGGCAGGACCGCGAGCAGGCGCTCGTCGCCCTCGATCTGGCTGAAAAGGGCGACGAGCTCCGAGCGGCGGCGGCCGGCGGCGCGGCCGTCCTCGCCGTGTGCGGCGGCTACCAGCTCCTGGGGCGCTTCTACCGCGACCGGGCCGGCGTCGAGCTCCCCGGTGTGGGCGTCCTCCCGCTCCACACCATCGCCGGGGAGGGACGGATGATCGGCGACGTCCTGCTCGACTGCGAGCTCGCGGCGGGCGAACGGCGGCCGCTGGCCGGGTTCGAGAACCACGCCGGCCGGACGATCCTGGAAGACGGCGCCCAGCCGCTCGGGCGCGTGGTGGCCGGCTTCGGGAACGACGGGAAAAGCGGCCACGAAGGCTGCCGGGTGGGCCGCGCCGTGGGCACGTACCTCCACGGGCCGCTGCTGCCCCGGAACGCCTGGTTCGCCGACTGGATCCTCGCCCAGGCGCTCGCGCACCGGCTCGGCGAGCCGCCCGAGCTGGAGCCGCTCCCCGACGAGCTCGAGGACTCCGCGCAACGGGTGTCGGCGGCCCGAGCACGGGCGCGCGGCGGGCGCCGCTGAGCGCTCAGGGCGCCCAGAGAGCGCCGAGGTAGACCGTCGGATCGCCCGGCTGCCAGCGGGCCAGGAAGCGCTGTATGGGCGGATGCAGAGCGATCCCCGCGAGCTCGTCCACGTCGAAGAGGCGGTGGTTGCAGACGGCGGAGTCCGTCGACGTCACCCGCTCCAGCGAGCGGTCGCCGAGGTAGCCCGCGAACACGATGTGGACGACGTGCTTGGCCGGTGAGCCCGCCGGCGCGATCGAGTCGGCGATCGCGACCGGGCCCTCGAGCGGCAGGTCCTCGTCGAGCCCCACCTCCTCGGCGAGCTCGCGCATGAGCGCCTGCACGAGGCTCTCCCCCGCGCTCACACCGCCTCCCGGCAGCAGCCAGTACTCGCGCCCGAGCTTCTCGTGGCGGACGAGCAGCACCCGGCTCTCGCGCCGCAAGATCGCGGACACCCGGATGCGCGGCTCCATCTCAGACCGTCACGTCGGCCGCGAGGAGCCGAAGCCGCGCACCCCCCGCTCCGTCTCCGGCAGCTCGGCGACCTCCACGAGCTCGAGCTCCGGTACCGGCAGGACGACGAGCTGGGCGATCCGCTCGCCCGCCTCGGCCACGAAGGGGCGCTCGTGGTCGGTGTTCAGGAGCACGACGCGAACCTCGCCGCGGTAGCCCGAGTCGATGAGCCCCGGCGAGTTGACGACCGAGATCCCGTGCCGCGCCGCGAGCCCCGAGCGGGGCTGCACGAAGCCGGCGAAGCCCTCCGGGATGGCGACGGCGAGGCCGGTCGCCACCACAGCCCTCTCCCCCGGCCCGAGCTCAACCCGCTCGCAGGTCGCGAGATCGAGGCCGGCGTCGCCGGCGTAGGCACGCTCGGGCAAGACGGCGTCTTCGCGCAGGCGCACGACCGCGAGCTCGATCACGCGCCGCCGGCCTCGGCCGCGGAGACCTCGGCGATCAGGTAGGGGGCGTAGCGCGCGATCTCCCGCTCGGGCAGGCGGGCGTGCACGAGTACGCCGTCGTCGCGATCGATCCGCTCCTCGATCGGCGCCCCGAGCTCGTACAGCTCCGTGAGGACGCGGCCGTCCTCATACGGCACGAGCAGCCGCACGGGCCGGAAGCGGTCCGCGAACCTGCCGGCGATCTGGGCGCGCAGCTCGGCCAGCCCCTCGCCGCGCCGGGCGGAGATCTGCAGTGCGCCGGGGAAACGGGCCGACAGCCGGCGCCGGCGCAGCGGGTCGACGAGGTCGACCTTGTTGAGGACGAGCTCGAGGGGCAGGTCCCGTGCGCCGATCTCGGAGAGCACGGCTTCGACGGCGGCGATGGTCTCGTCCAGGCGCTCGTCGTCCTCCGAGGCGTCGGCGACGTGCAGCACGAGGTCGGCGAGGAGCGTCTCCTCGAGCGTCGCCGCGAAGCCCTCGACGAGCTGATGCGGAAGGCGCCGGATGAAGCCGACCGTATCGGTCACGAGATAGCGGCGGCCGTCGTGCTCGAAGCCCCTGGTCGTGGGGTCGAGCGTCTCGAAGAGGCGGTCGTCCACCGAGACGTCCGCCTCCGTGAGCGCGTTCAAGAGCGTCGACTTGCCCGCGTTGGTGTAGCCGGCGAGCGCCACGACCGGTGCCGCGGTGCGCTCGCGCGCCTTGCGCTGCACGGAGCGGCGCTTCTCGAGCTCGCGGAGCTTGCGCTTGAGGAGGCCGATCCGGCGGCGCGCGAGACGGCGGTCGGTCTCGAGCTGCGACTCGCCGGGGCCACGGGTGCCGATGCCGCCGCCGAGGCGCTCGAGGTGCTGCCACATGCCGCGCATGCGCGGGAGGTTGTACTCGAGCTGGGCGAGCTCGACCTGCAGCTTGCCCTCGGCGCTCCGGGCGTGCTGCGCGAAGATGTCGAGGATCAGCTGGGTGCGGTCGACGACGCGCGCCTTGAATGCGTCCTCGAGCCGGCGCTGCTGGCCGGGATCGAGATCGTCGTCCACGATCAGCGACTCCGCCCCCGCTTCGGCGAAGGAGCGCTTCAGCTCCTCGAGCTTCCCCTTGCCGACGTAGGTGCGCGCGTCGGGAGCGGCTCGACGCTGGACGAGCTCCCCCGTGGAGACGACGCCCGCGGTGCGCAGGAGCTCGCGCAGCTCGCCGAGCTCCGCGCTCTCGTCCACCCCGGGGGCCAGCACGGCGACGACGAATCCGCGCTCCGGCTCAGCCCCGGGCGCGGGGTCCGGCTGGTGGTGGCTCACAGGACGATTATGCCCGCGATTCGACGCGGAGCGAGGACGCGATCCTGCCCGCCGCCTCCTCGAGCCTGTCGTCCGGGACGGTGAGCGAGATCCGCACGAACCCCTCCCCCGACGGGCCGAACGAGGGGCCTGGAGAGACGATCACCGCGGCGCGCTCGAGCACGAGCTCGGTGAAGCTCGCGGAGTCGTGGCCCTCGGGCGCCCGCACCCAGACGTACGGCGTCGCCCGTGGAGGCTCCGCCGGGAGGCCGATGCGCGCGAGCGCGTCCACGAGCAGGTCGCGGCGGCGCCGGTAGACCTCCGACATCTCCTGCGGGAACTCGCGCGCCTCGGTGAGGGCAGCCACGCCCGCGTGCTGGAGGGCGTCGAAGAGGCCCGAGTCGAGGTTCGTCTTCAGCTGTCGGTAGCGCTCCACCACCTCGACGTTGCCGGCGATCCAGCCAACGCGCCAGCCGGTCATGTTCCAGCCCTTCGAGAGCGAGAAGATCTCGGCGCCGACGTCCTTCGCCCCGGGCGTCTCGAGGAAGCTCGGCGGCCGGTAGCCGTCGAAGGCGATCTCGGTGTAGGAGGCGTCGTGCACGGCCACGAGCTCGCGCTCGCGGGCGAAGGCGACGGCCCGCTCGAAGAAGCCGTCGGCCACGACCGCCCCCGTCGGGTTGTTCGGGTAGTTGAAGAAGAGCAGGTTCGCGCGCGCGGCCACCTCGCCCGGCACGGCGTCGAGGTCCGGCAGGAAGGCGTTCTCCTCCCTGAGCGGGAGGTAGTGCACCTCAGCCCCCGCGAAGACCGGCCCCGAGGTGTAGGGCGGGTAGCCCGGGTCGGGCGAGAGGCACACGTCGCCGGGGTCGAGGCAGGCGAGGGCGACGTGCGCCACGCCCTCCTTGCCGCCCAGCACGGGGACGATCTCGCTCCCGGAGTCGAGCTCGACGCCGAAGCGGTCGGCGTAGAACGCGGCCACCGCCTCGCGGAAGACGGCGAGCCCGCGGTTGGAGGGGTAGCGGTGGGTCTCCGGCCGCGCGACGGCGCGCTGCATGGCCTCGACGACCGCGTCGGGCGTGGGCAGGTCGGGGTCGCCGATGCCGAGCGAGATCACGTCTGTGCCCTCGGCCTTCATCGTCTCGACGCGCCGCTCGATCTCGGCGAAGAGGTACGGCGGCACAGCGTCGAGGCGGCGAGCGAACCTCATGCTTCCTCCAGCTCTGCGAGGAGCTCCTCCGCGACCTCGCCCCGGCAGATCTCCTGCGCCGGGCCGGTCAGCCGCGCGCGAAAGCCCTCGTCCAGCTCGACGCGCAGGTCGCCGCCCGCCAGGTGGACGGTGACCGGGCTCTCGCACCAGCCGTTCGCGACCGACGCGCCCGCGACGGCGACTGCGCTCGTGCCCGAGGAGAGGGTCTCCCCCGCCCCGCGCTCCCAGACCGCCACGGTCGCCTCTGCCCGCGAGTCCACGCGAACGAGCTGGACGTTGGTGCGCTCGGGAAAGCGGCGATGGTTCTCGACGAGCGGGCCGAGGCGCAGGAGCGCGTCGCGCTCGGGCTCCCGGCGGATGACCGCGTGCGGGTTGCCGACCGAGACCGGCGTGAACTCGAGCGTCGTGCCGTCGACGTCGATGGTCTCGGCGGGCCCGACCTCGACCGCCCCCATCTCGGTCTCCACCTCGAGCCCGTTGCGCATGCGCGCGCGCACCTCGCGGTTCCCCACGGCCACGACGACCTCGGCCGAACCGCTCCGGCGCGCAAGCCAGCGCGCGGCGATCCGCGTCCCGTTGCCGGACAGCTCGGCGGTCGAGCCGTCGGGGTTCCAGATGACGACGTCCGCACGCGCGCCGTCCGCGTTCAGCACCTCGAGGATGCCATCCGAGCCGATGCCGAAGTGGTAGTCGCAGAGGCGGCGCACGAGGTCGGGCGAGAGCGGCGCGCCGAGGTCAGCCCGCTCGAGGAGCAGGTAGTCGTTGCCGAGCCCGTGCCACTTCGAGAATCGCATCCGCAACCGCGTCCGGGGGACGATCGGCCGCAACGCTAACAGCGTCCGGAACGCGCCGGAGCCACTTGCGCTGGTAGGCCGCGTACTGCCTCGTCCTCAGCGTCACGGCGGCGACCGCTTCCTCCTCGGGCAGGCGCGCGAACTCCTCCAGGCCGATGACCTTTCCCGCGCTCGCGGAGAGGGGTTGCGCGAGGGCGGCCCGGGCCTCGGCCGCCGCGCCCCGCTCGGCCATCGCGCGCGTGCGAGCCTCGATCCGGCGCTCGAGCTCGGCGGGCGGGACGTCGAGCCCGACGATCACCGTGGGTCGGCGCGTCTCCTCCGACCAGAGCCGGTCGTGCGGCGGGCGCAGCGAGGAGCCGGCGTCGGCGAGCTCGAGGGCGCGGACGACGCGGCGGCGGTCGTTCGGGTGGACGATCGCCGCGGCTGCCGGGTCCCGCTCCGCGAGGACGCTGTGGGCGCGCTCGGCACCTGCGGTGTCGTAGAGGTTCTCCCAGGCCTCGCGCGCCCCTGGCGCGGGCGCCGGCGGGAGCTCGAGCTCTCCCAGGGCGGCGCGCAGATAGAGGCCCGTTCCGCCCGCCACGACCGGCGTGCGCCCGGTGGCGAGGATGTCGTCGATCGCCTCGTGCGCGAGCCGCTGGTATTCGCCCAGCGAGCCCTCGTGGTCGAGCGGCCAGATCCCGACCAGCCGCGTCGGGCGCCCGGGCTGGTTCGTGAGGATCGGCAGGCCGCGGTAGGCCTGCATCGCGTCTGCGGAGACCACCTCGCCGGGCAGGCGCTCGGCAAGCGCCTCGGCGACGGCGGTCTTGCCGGAGGCAGTCGGCCCGAAGATCGCCAGCACGAAGCCGCTCATGGCTGCTCCCGCCGCGAGGACCCGGAGCGCGCACGGGCATGCCTGGCGCCGGGGGGCACCCCCAGATCTAACGCTAGTTGCCGAAAGCGCACGAGTGGCTCGCGGACCGTGCCGAGAGCGTGCCTAGGCGGCTGCGACGAGACTCGCCTCGGTGCCGCGCAGCGTCGTCGACGTGGCGCCCTCGATGCGCACCGGGGCGAGCTCGCCGGCCGAGGCCTGCCCACGGAAGTTCACCGTCGTGTTCCGCCGCGTCCGGCCGCGCGCGACCGCGGGATCCGTCCGGCTGGGGCCCTCGACGAGCACCTCCTCGACGCGGCCGACCCGCTCCTCGTTCCGCTCGTGGGCGATCCGCTGGACGACCTCGATCAGGCGCTCGATGCGCTCCCGCTTCACCTCCTCGGGAACCTGGTCGGGCATGGTCGCCGCCTCGGTGCCCCGCCGCGGGCTGAAGACGAACGTGAACGCGCCGTCGTAGCGCACCTCCTCGACGACCTCGAGGGTCTCCCGGAACTCGTCCTCGGTCTCGCCGGGAAACCCGACGATCACGTCCGTCGTCAGAGCGAGGTCGGGGATCGCACCGCGCAGGCGCTCGGCGAGCGCGAGGTAGCGCGCACGGTCGTACGTCCGGCGCATGCGCTTGAGGACGCGCGAGGAGCCCGACTGGAGGGGCAGGTGGGTGTGCTCGCAGACGGCGGCGCTCTCGGCCATCGCGCGGATCACCGGCTCGCGAAAGTCCTTCGGGTGCGGGCTCGTGAAGCGGATGCGTTCGACCCCGGGGACGGCGTCCACCGCCCGCAGAAGCTCGCCGAACTCCGTGCGCAGGTCGGGCAGCAGATCGCGGCCCCACGAGTTGACGTTCTGGCCGAGGAGCGTCACCTCGCGCACGCCCTCAGCTGCCAGCTGCTCGACCTCCGCCACGATCTCGCCGGGGCGGCGGCTCTGCTCTCGGCCGCGAACCGCAGGGACGATGCAATACGAGCAGACGGAGTTGCAGCCCATGGAGATCTGCACCCAGGCCTGGAAGGGGCGCTCCCGGTGCGAGGGCAGCTCTCCGGCGAAGTGGTTCCATTCCGCGAAGCGCCCGCGCGGAACGCCGAAGCCGCCGGCGCCGAGCCAGTCGGCCAGGTGCGGGATCGACCCCGGCCCGAACGCGACGTCCACGTAGGGGTAGAGCTCGAAGACGCGGTCCCGCTGGGCCTCGGCGTAGCAGCCGCCCACCGCGATGACGCGCCCGGGATCCTCCCGCTTCAGGGCGGCGGCCTGGGCCAGGTGCGCGGCGAAGCGCTGGTCAGGCTTCTCCCTCACCGTGCACGTGTTGAAGACGATCACGTCGGCCTCCTCCGGAGAGCGCGCTTCCCCCAGGCCGACCGACTCGAGCATGCCCTTGATCCGCTCGGAGTCGTGCGCGTTCATCTGGCAGCCGAACGTCGTGACGTGGTAGCGCCTCACGCGGCCAAACTGTACCGGGGTCGTGAACGGCCTTGTCCGCCGGGGACACGCGGTTTACCATCGGGCGTCCGAATCGACCCTGGGGGTTCCGCCATGTCGCCGAGCACGTCCGCGTCCCGGAGGCGCCGTCTTCCGGCCCTTCTCGTCGCTGCGCTCGTCCCGCTCGTCTTCGCGCTCGGGAGCGCGAACGCGCAGACCACCGAGCTCTTCCTCTCGGAGTACGTCGAGGGCTCGAGCAACAACAAGGCGCTCGAGATCTACAACGGCACGGGTGCGCCGGTCGACCTCACCGCCGGGGACTACGACGTCCAGATGTACTTCAACGGCAGCGCTTCTGCCGGGCTGACGATCGACCTGATGGGGACGGTGGCGGCAGGCGACGTGTTCGTCCTCGGCCATTCCAGCGCCGATCCGGCCATCCTCGCCCAGGCCGACCAGACGAACGGAGCGGGCTGGTTCAACGGCGACGACGCCGTCGTCCTCCGGCGCGGCACGACGATCGTCGACGTGCTCGGGCAGATCGGCTTCGACCCGGGCACCGAATGGGGAACCGGAGACACGAGCACCGGTGACAACACGCTCCGCCGCAAGGCGTCCGTGACGGCCGGGGATCCGAACGGCTCCGATGCGTTCGATCCCGCTCTCGAATGGGACGGGTTCCCCCAGAACACCTTCGGCGGCCTCGGGAGCCACTCGACCACGCCGGGCGACCCTGCGCCCGCCGTGACGGCGACGAACCCCTCGGCGGGAGCCCTCGGCGTGGCCGTCGACGCCGACATCGCCCTGACCTTCAGCGAGCCCGTAACGACGGCCGGCGACTGGTTCTCCATCTCCTGCGCCGTGAGCGGCCCGCACGCCGCCAGTGCGGCGGGCGGGGCGACGGACTTCACACTCGACCCGGCGACCGACTTCGCCCAGGGCGAGACGTGCACCGTCACGATCGTGGCCGCGCAGGTCGCGGACGTCGACACGGACGACCCGCCGGACACCATGACGGGGAACTTCTCCTGGTCCTTCACCACCGTCGGGCTCCCGGCCCGCATCCACGAGATCCAGGGCGCCGCGCACCGCTCCCCGCTCGAGGGGCGCGCGGTCGCGGACGTTCCGGGCGTGGTGACGGCGCTCGTCTCGAACGGGTTCTTCTTCGAGGATCCGCAGCCGGACGGCGCCGAGGCGACCTCAGAGGGGCTCTTCGTCTTCACCGCCTCGGCTCCCTCCGTCCAGGTCGGCGACGCGGTCGAGGTCGGCGGTCTGGTGACCGAGTTCCGCCCGGGCGGGTCGGGGAGCACGAACCTCAGCCAGACCGAGCTCGTGGCGCCCACGATCGCGCTCCTCTCTGGGGGCAACCCCCTGCCGGAGCCGGATGTCATCGGCCGTCACGGGCGGATCCCGCCCGGAGAGGTGATCGACGACGACGCAACCGGAGACGTGGAGACCAGCGGATCCTTCGACGCGGCGACGGACGGCATCGACTTCTACGAAAGCTTCGAGAGCATGCTCGTGCTGGTCGACGATGCCGTCGCCGTCGGGCCGACGAACAACTTCGGCGAGATCCCGGTCGTCGGCGACCGGGGCAGCCGCGCGCACCAGCGCACCAAGCGCGGCGGCCTGGTGATCGCCCCGGACGACTTCAATCCTGAGCGCATCCACCTCGACGACCGGCTCGCGGACGTCCCGGACGTGAACGTCGGCGACCGCTTTCCTGGCTCGATCGTCGGGGTGATGGACTACAGCTTCGGAAACTTCAAGCTCGACGTCCTCGAGACCCCGACGGCGGAGCCGGGCCGGATCGAGCGGGAAGTCGCCCGGGCGGCCAAGCCGAAGGAGCTGACCGTCGGAGCCTTCAACGTCGAGAACCTCGACCCGGGCGACGGCGCAGTGAAGTTCGACAGGCTCGCGGACTTGATCGTCGACCATCTCCGCTCGCCCGACGTGCTCGCGCTCGAGGAGGTGCAGGACTCGAACGGCCCGACGAACGACGCCACGGTCGACGCCACGCTCACGTACGAGACCCTGATCGCGGCCATCGAGGCCGCCGGCGGCCCGACGTACGCGTTCCGCCAGGTGAACCCGGAGGACGACCAGGACGGAGGCGAGCCGGGCGGCAACATCCGTGTCGGCTTCCTCTTCCGCACGGATCGCGGACTCGAGTTCGTCGACCGCCCCGGCGCCACCGCCACGACCCCCACCGGCGTCGTCCCGGGCGCGTCCGGGCCCGAGCTGACCCTGAGCCCGGGACGGATCGACCCGACCAACGCGGCCTTCGAGGACAGCCGCAAGCCGCTCGCCGGCGAGTTCCTCTTCCGCGGCCAGAAGGTGTTCGTCGTCGCCAACCACTTCAACTCGAAGGGCGGCGACCAGCCGTTGTTCGGCCGCTTCCAGCCTCCCGCGCGAATCACGGAGGTGCAGCGAAACCAGCAGGCTCAGGTCGTGAACGACTTCGTCGACAGCATCCTCGCGCTCGATGCGCAGGCCGACGTGATCGTCCTCGGCGACCTGAACGACTTCGAGTTCTCCGACGCGATCGCGACGCTCAAGGGCGGTGTCCTCCACGCGCTCGTCGACGAGCTGCCGAAGAGGGAGCGCTACACGTACGTGTTCGAGGGCAACTCGCAGGTGCTCGACCACATCCTCGTGAGCACCCACCTGCTGGGCGAGATCGCCGAGTACGACATCGTGCACGTGAACGCCGAGTTCGCCGACCAGGCGAGCGACCACGACCCACAGGTGGCGTTCGTGAAGAGCAGGAACTAGCAGGGCGTGACGGGCCGCCGGCGCCGAGCCGGCGGCCCGTCGGCTACTTGGCGAACTCGACCGCGCGCGACTCGCGGATGACCGTCACCTTGATCTGGCCCGGGTACTCGAGCTGATCCTCGATCTCGCGTGCGATCTCGTGCGAGAGGAGCACGGCGGTGTCGTCGTCGATCTCGGTGGGCTTGACGAGGACACGGATCTCGCGGCCCGCCTGGAGCGCGTAGACGCGCTCGACGCCCTTCTTCTCCGCGGCGATCTTCTCCAGGCTCTCCAGGCGCTTGATGTAGCTCTCCAGGCTCTCCCCGCGCGCACCCGGCCGCGACGCCGAGATCGCATCCGCGGCGATTACGAGCACCGCCTCGACGGTCTGCGGCTGCACCTCGTAGTGGTGAGCCTCGATCGCGTGCACGACGTGCTGGGACTCGCCGTACTTCTTCGCCATCTGCGCCGAGATGACCGCGTGCGAGCCCTCGACCTCGTGCGTCATCGCCTTGCCGAGGTCGTGGAGGAGCGCAGCGCGCTTCGCAGTCTTCACGCTCGCGCCGAGCTCGGCGGCCATGATCCCGGCGAGGTGGGAGCACTCGAGCGAGTGCTTGAGGATGTTCTGGCCGTAGCTCGTGCGGTAGCGGAGGCGCCCGAGGACCTTCACGAGCTCCTCGTGCATCTTCCCGCAGTTCGCCTCGAACACGGCCTGCTCGCCGGCCTGCCGGATGTGGTCTTCGATCTCGGCCTTCGAGCGGTAGTACATCTCCTCGATTCGGGAGGGGTGGATGCGCCCGTCCTCGACGAGCTTCGCGAGCGTCAGCTTCGCCACCTCGCGCCGCACCCCGTCGAAGGACGAGAGCACGACCGCCTGCGGCGTGTCGTCGATGATGAAGTCGACGCCGGTGAGGTGCTCGAGCGCGCGGATGTTGCGCCCCTCTCGGCCGATGATGCGGCCTTTCATGTCGTCGGACGGCAGCTCGACGAGCGAGACCGTGGTCTCGGCGGCGTGGCTCGCCGCGACCCGCTGGAGCGCGTCGGCGACGAGGTTGCGTGCCCGCCGCTTCGCCTCCGTTCGTGCCTCCTCCTCCAGCTGGCGGACGCGCCGCGCGAGCTCGTGGCGGACGAGGTCCTCCGAGCGCTCGAGCAGGTGCTGCTTGGCCTCGCCGACGGTCATCCCCGAGATGCGCTCGAGCTCGGCCACCTCGCGCGACTTCACCTGCTTGAACTCGTCCTGGAGCTGCTTGAGATGGATCTCGCGGTCGGCCATTCCCTGCTCCCGGCGGCCGAGCTCGACGAGCTTCGCCTCGGTCTCCTCCTCGCGGACGAGCGCTCGCTCCTCGATCTTGAGGATCTGCGCTCGACGCTCCTGCACCTCCTCCTCGATGTCCGCGCGGAGCTTGACGCTCTGCTCTCGAACATCGATCTCCGCCTCCCTTAGGATCGCTTCCGCCCGGCGTTCGGCGTCGGCGAGGATCAACTCCCTGTTGCGTTCGGCTCCGGCC
>JBOHAM010000131.1:0-23793 GCA_050697735.1 Gaiellaceae bacterium
AGGCCCTGGCGGCGGAAGGCGTCCGCTTCCGCCACTCGCGCGACCTCGAGAGCGCGGTGCGCGACGCGCGCGAGGACGCGGAGCCGGGCGACGTCGTCCTCCTCTCGCCGGCCTGCGCGAGCTACGATCAGTTCCGGGACTTCGAGGAGCGCGGCGAGCGGTTCCGCGAGCTCGTGGAGGCGCTGTGAGGCGTCGGTCGAGCCTCGACTACCACCTGCTCGTCCTCGTCACGCTCGGGCTCGTCGCGTTCGGGCTCGTGATGGTCTACAGCGCGAGCTCCGCGCGCGCGGCGCTCGCCGCGGACGACCCCGCGTACTACCTGAAGCGGCAGGCCGTCTACGCGCTCGCCGGCGTCGTCGCGCTCGCGCTCCTCTCCCGGATGGACTACCGGCGCCTGCGCTTCGTCGTCGCGCCGCTCCTGCTCGGAAGCTTTGCGCTCCTCGTCGCCGTCCTCGTCCTCGGCACGCCAGTCAACGGGGCGCGCCGCTGGCTCTCGCTCGGCCCGGCGACTCTCCAGCCGTCGGAGCTCGCCAAGCTCGCCCTCGTCCTCTGGCTGGCCGCATACCTCGCGCGGCGGCCGGCGCCGCAGTCGCTCGGGGAGCTGCTGCGCCCGATCGGGCTCGTCGTCGGGTCGGCCTTCGTGCTCGTGATCGTCGAGCCCGACCTGGGCACGGCGATCGCGATCTCGATCATGACCGCCGCCGTGCTCGTCGTCGCCGGAACCCGGCTTCCGACCCTGGCGGCCGCCGGCGCGATCGGCTTCTTCCTCGTCGCCGCGGCGATCTGGCTCGAACCGTATCGCCGCGAACGCCTGCTGAGCTTCCTCGACCCCTGGCAGGATCCCGAGGGCGCCGGCTTCCAGTCGGTCCAGGCCATGATCGCGCTCGGCTCCGGCGGCTTCTTCGGCAACGGGTTGGGGGAGAGCGTCCAGAAGGTCTACTACCTGCCCGAGGCCTCCACCGACATGATCTTCGCCATCGTCGGCGAGGAGCTCGGTCTGCTCGGCGCCTTCGGGGTGATCGCCGCCTTCGTCGCGTTCGGCTACGCGGGCTTCAACGTCGCGCTCGGCTGCCGTGACCCATTCGGGAAGCTGGTCGCGGCGGGCGTCACCGCACTCGTCTGCGGACAGGCGGCCGTGAACGTGAGCGCCGTCATGGGCCTCGCCCCGCTGACCGGGATCCCGCTTCCGTTCGTCTCCTACGGCGGCTCGAGCCTCGTCGTCGGCCTCGCCTCCGTCGGGATCCTCCTTAACATCGCCGTGAGCGATGCAGCCGGAGCCCGCGCCGAGATGCCTGGTCGCCGCCGGAGGGACGGCCGGTCACGTCCTGCCCGCGCTCGCGGTCGCCGAGTCGCTGGCACGTCGCGGCGCCCTCGTCACGCTCGCCGGTCGGCCTGACTCGGTCGAGGAGCGGCTCGCGCGCGCGGCCGGGCACGAGTTCGACGCCTTCGCGGTCGAGGGCATCCCGCGCTCGCTCGGTCCCGGGCTCCTGCGGGCGGCTGGCCGCGGCCTGGTGGCTCCGGCCGCCTGCCTCCGGATCCTGCGCCGCCGGCGGCCGGAGGTCGTCCTCGGCGCGGGCGGGTACGTCGGCGGGCCGATGGTCCTCGCCGCGGGCCTCCTGCGGATCCCGGCCGCGCTCACCGAGGCGGACGCCCACCTCGGCCTCGCCAACCGGCTTGCGGCGCCGTTTGCCAAGCGCGTCTTCCTCGCGTTCCCTCTCGAGGGGCTCGACGAAGCCAAGTACCGAGTCGTGGGCCGGCCGATTCCCGCGCGCGCGCGGCCACCGGCACAGCCCGAGGCCCGCGCGCTGTTCGGCCTGCCCGCGGAGGGCCCGGCCCTGCTCCTCTTCGGCGGCAGCCAGGGCTCCCGGCGCCTCAACCAGGCCGCACTCGAGGCGTTGGCCGAGGACGGCCCGGCGGTGCTGCACCTGGCGGGCGAACGCGACTTTCCCGAGCTCGAGCAGCGCCCGCGGCGAGAGGACTACCGCCTGCTCCCGTTCACGGATGAGTTCGGCGCGGCGCTCGCCGCCGCCGACCTGGTCGTCGCGCGCGCGGGCGGATCCGTCTGGGAGGTCGCGGCGGCCGGGAAGCCGGCGCTGCTCGTGCCCTACCGCCATGCGACCGGCGACCACCAGGCGAAGAACGCCCGCTACTTCGAGCGCGGCGGCGGCGCGGTCGTGGTGCCCGAGCCCGAGCTCGACCTGCGGCGGCAGGTGGAGGATCTGCTCGCCGATCCCGACCGGCTCGCCCGCATGGCCGCGGCCATGCTCGAGCTCGCGAAGCCAGATGCCGCCGAGGCCGTCGCGGAGGAGCTGATCGCCCTTGCCCGACCTTGACGGCCGCCGCCTTTGGCTCGCCGGCATCGGCGGCGCCGGGCTCTCGGGCTACGCGGTCGTGGCGAAGGCCTGGGGCGCGGACGTCTCCGGCTGGGACAAGAAGGAGACGCCGTACCTCGCCTACGTCAGGGCCGCCGGGATTCCCGTCGTCGTCTCGCCGGACCCGCCCCCGCCGCCCGAGGGAGCGGAGGTCGTCGTCTCGACCGCGCACGTCGACCGGGTCACCGGCCGGAGCCGGGCGGAGCTCCTCGCCGAGCTCGTCTCGCTGCGCCGCTCGATCGTGGTCGCCGGCGCGCACGGGAAGACGACCACGGCGGCCATGATCGCCTTCTGCCTGGACGCGCTCGGGGACGACCCGTCCTTCCTGATCGGCGGCGAGGTTCCGCAGCTCGGGGGCAACGCCCGAGCGGGCGGCGGGTGGCTCGTCGTCGAGGGGGACGAGTCCGACGGCACCGTCTTCTCGCTCCCGGCCGACGTCGCCGTGATCACGAACGTCGAGCTCGACCACCACGCGGCGTTCGGCTCGACGGCGGAGCTCGAAGAGCGCTTCGAGCAGTGGGCCGCCGGCCTGGGGGCGGGCCGGATCGTCTGGGGCCGGGATCTCGCGCCGGCCGAGCTCGACCTGGCCGTACCGGGCGATCACAACCGGCTCAACGCGGCCTGCGCGCTCGCCGCTCTCGAGCTTGCGGGCCTCGACCGGGGGAAGGCCGCGGAGGCGCTGACCGGCTTCCGCGGCGTGGGGCGGAGGCTCGAGGAGCACGGCGAGGCCGGCGGCGTCCGTCTGCTCGACGACTACGCCCACCACCCGGCCGAGGTCGTGGCAACCCTTGCGGCCGCGCGCGGGCTCGCGGGAGACGGGCGCGTCGTCGCACTCTTCCAGCCGCACCTCTACTCGCGCACGATCCATCTCGGCCGGGAGCTCGGGCGCGCGCTCGCCGCAGCCGACGCCGCGGTCGTCACGGACGTCTACGCCGCGAGGGAGGAGCCCGTCGCCGGCCTGAGCGGGAAGCTCGTCGCCGACGCGCTCGCGGACGCGCGTCCCGGGATGCAGGTGGGCTGGGCCCCTGACCTTCCCGAGGCGGCCCGTCTCGCCGCCGCGCTCGCCCGCCCCGGAGATCTCCTGCTCACCATCGGGGCGGGGGACGTGGACGCCGCGTTGCCGCACCTCCGGGAGGCGCTGGCGGCGTGAAGGAGCACGTCGCGCTCAGCCGCTACACGACGCTCGGCACCGGCGGGCCGGCCCGCTGGCTCGCGACGCCCGAGAGCGAGGAGGAGCTCGTCGAGCGCCTCGCCTGGGCCGACGCGGAGGGGTTGCCGGTCGCCGTCGTCGGCCTCGGCTCGAACCTGCTCGTGGCCGACGACGGCTTCCCGGGCCTCGTACTTAAGCTCGCCGGCGATCTCGCCCGAGCCGAAGCGGCGGACGGGCTGCTCGCCGGCGGGGGAGGCGCGCCGCTCGCCGTGTGCCTCCACCGCGCCCGGGCGGCCGGGCTCGGCGGCTTCGAGTTCGCCTGCGCGATCCCGGGCACCGTGGGCGGCGGCATCTGGATGAACGCCGGCGCCTACGGCGGGGACATGGCCGGCGTCCTCGGGCGGGCTCTCGTCGCCGACGCGACCGGCGCCCGCTGGCTGACCCCGGACGAGCTCGGTCTGCGCTACCGCACCTCCGGGCTACGCCATGGCCAGGTCGTCGCGCGCGCGGAGTTCGGCCTGCAGCCGCGGCCGCCGGAGGAGATCAAGGCGACCGTCGCCGGGATGCAGGCGCGGCGCAAGGAGGCACAGCCGACGAACAAGCGCACCTTCGGGAGCGTCTTCAAGAACCCGGAGCACGAGCTGAGCGCCGGACGGATGCTCGAGGCCTGCGGTCTGCGTGGGTATCGGAGCGGCGGCGCGCAGATCTCCCCCAAGCACGCGAACTTCATCGAGAACGCCGACGGGGCCCGCTCGGGCGACGCGCTCGCGCTGATCGCCGAGGCGCGCCGGCGCGCCCGCGAGCAGTTCGGCGTCGTGCTCCACCCCGAGGTACAGCTCCTCGGGGCGATCGCCGTGCCGCCGCTCGAGTAGGACCCGAAGCCCGCGCGGCGAACTCGCTCGTGTGGTCTCCAGACCGCAGCTGTCGCTCGTGCCCGTGAACGGGCTGCGCGGGCGTGTCCGGCCGCCGTCGCGGCGTCTGCTCGCGGTCACGGCCGGCCTGGTCGCGCTCCTGGGGCTGGGTTACCTGGCCGCTCGCGAGACGCCGCTCTTCGCTCTGCGCGAGGTCGAGGTGACCGGCGCGCCGAAGGGGCTGAAGGAGGAGGTGCGCAGGGCCGCGGCACCCTTCCTCGGCGAGAGCCTCGTGGCGCTCGACCGGGCCGCGCTAAGTCGCTCGCTGGAGGCCTTGCCGGCCGTTCGCTCGCTTCGCATCGACCGCGCCTTCCCCCACTCGCTGCGCATTGCCGTCGTCCCCGAGCACCCCCTCGCGGTTCTCCGCCGCGGCGGGGACGCCTGGATCCTCTCCGAGCGCGGCCGCGTGCTGAGGAGAATCGATCGGGACGCCGCCGCGGCGCGCCCACGTGTCTGGACGGGCCAGACGAGGTCCGTCGAGGTGGGGAAGACGGTGGCTGCCGAGCCCGTGCAGGCCGTGCTGGCGGCCTTGCGCCGCGTTCCCGAGGAGTTTCCCGTGAGGATCCGCTCGGCACGGGCGGAGGCAGACACAGTCGTCTTCGTCCTCGCCGACGAGACGGAGCTCCGCCTGGGGGAGCGCACGCGCATGGCGCTCAAGCTCGAGGTGGCGGCCAGCGTCCTGCGCGGGCTCGACCCGGCCGAACGCGAGGAGCTCGCCTACCTCGACGTCACGGTGCCCGAGCGGCCGGTCGGCGCCGGCAAGTCTCAAGTCTCAAGTTGAGCCTTAGACTTCTAGGCTTTTTGCGCTGCAAATAGGCATTTGACAACCCCGGGAAGCCGACGTACCCTCAGCCGGACGCTCAAGCTGAGCCTCAAGCTCGGCGGTGAGGGAGAGGACGGACAGTGAGAGATCAATCGGGCAATTACCTGGCCGTGATCAAGGTCGTCGGCGCCGGCGGCGGCGGCTCGAACGCAGTCAACCGCATGGTCGAGGCGGGCCTGCGCGGCTGCGAGTTCGTCGCGGTGAACACCGACGCGCAGGCGCTCCTCATGGTGGAGGCCGACCAGAAGATTCACATCGGCGCTGCGGCGACGCGCGGCCTCGGGGCCGGCGCGAACCCGGAGAAGGGCTACGAGGCGGCGATGGAGACGCGCGACGAGCTGAAGGAGGCGCTCAAGGGCGCCGACATGGTTTTCGTCACGGCGGGCGAGGGCGGCGGGACCGGCACGGGCGCCGCGCCGGTGATCGCCGAGATCGCCCAGGAGATCGGCGCGCTCACGGTCGGGGTCGTAACCCGCCCGTTCGGCTTCGAGGGACGGAAGCGCGCCGAGCAGGCGCAGGTCGGGATCGGCAACCTCCGCGACCACGTCGACACGCTGATCATCATCCCGAACGACCGGCTCCTCCAGGTCGTCGAGAAGCAGACCTCGGTCGTGGACGCGTTCCGCATGGCCGACGAGGTCCTCCGCCAGGGCGTCCAGGGGATCACCGACCTGATCACGATCCCGGGGCTCGTGAATCTCGACTTCGCGGACGTACGCACGATCATGACCGACGCCGGCTCCGCCCTGATGGGCATCGGCGAGGCGGAGGGCGAGAACCGCGCGGCCGAGGCCGCCCGGGCCGCCGTCTCCTCGCCGCTCCTCGAGGCCTCGGTGGCCGGCGCGACCGGCGTCCTCCTCAACATCACCGGCGGGCCCGACATCGGCCTCTTCGAGGTGAACGAGGCGGCGGAGGTCGTGACGGGCGCGTCCGACCTCAACGCGAACGTGATCTTCGGTGCGGTGATCGACGAGGCCATGGGCGGCCGGGTGCGCGTGACGGTGATCGCCACCGGCTTCGACAAGGCGTACCGCCGCGAGCGGCGCGAGGAGACGGGCGAGCGCGAGCCCGCGGCCGAGGGGTTCGACGTCCCCTCGGATGTCCTCGAAGTGCCCTCGTTCCTCCGGCGTCAGTAGCGCAAGTTCCCCGGCGGAGGAGGCGGGGGCGTTCGCGGGGATCTGGACCGTCCCGCGATCCCGCTCCGGATAGGATTGCGCCCCGGTGCAGACGCTCCGGCGCACGCCACTCCACGAGCGCCACGCCGCTTTCGGCGCGCGCCTCGTCCCCTTCGTCGGCTGGGAGATGCCGGTCTCCTACGCGGGCATCGGCGAGGAGCACGCCGCCGTCCGCACGGCGGCCGGCGTCTTCGACGTCTCCCACATGGGCCAGCTGCGCATCGTCGGGCAGGGTGCCCGCGAGTACCTGCAGGCGCGGCTCTGCAACGATCTCGACCGCATCGAGGACGGGCAGGCCCAGTACACCCTGCTCACGAACGAGGACGGCGGCATCGTCGACGACCTGATCGCCTATCGCCGCGGCCCGGACGACTACCTGCTCGTGGTCAACGCGTCGAACGTGCGCGCCGACCACGCCGCGCTCCCCAAGACCGAGGACGTCTCGGACGACTGGGCGCTGCTCGCCGTCCAGGGACCCGAAGCGCTCGCGCGGCTCGGCATCGACGTCGAGCCGTTCACCTTCCGCGAGGACGTCGACGTGCTCGGCGTCCGCTGCCTCGTCGCCGGCACGGGCTACACCGGGGAGCTCGGCTGCGAGCTCGGCTGTTCGCCGGAGGACGCGGTACGGCTCTGGGATGCGGTGCTCGAGCGCGGTGTTGCCCCGTGCGGCCTCGGCGCGCGCGACACCCTCCGCCTCGAGGTGTGCTACCCGCTGCACGGCAACGACATCTCCCCGGAGCGAACGCCGATCGAGGCCGGGCTCGGCTGGGCCTGCGCGCTCGCCAAGGAGTTCACGGGCGTCGAGGCCCTCCGGCGGCTGAAGGAGGAGGGGCCTGCCGAGAAGCTCGTCGCCTTCGCCATGGAGGAGCCCGGCATCCCGCGGGCCGGCATGGCCGTCCAGGGAGGTGGCGTCGTCACGTCGGGGACGCTCTCGCCCACGCTCGGTGTCGCCATCGGCCTCGCCTACGTCCCGGCCAAGCGGGCGGGCCCCGGCACCGAGATCACCGTCGACCTTCGCGGCCGGGCGCGCCTGGCGCGTATCGTCCCGAAGCCGTTCTACAAGCGAGAGGGGGCCTAGTGCCGGAAGAGAGCTATCCCGACGACCTGCGCTACCACGCCGAGCACGACTGGGTGCGCGTCGAGGACGACGTCGCCACGCTCGGCATCACGTGGTACGCCCAGGACGCCCTCGGGGAGATCGTGCACTACGAGCCTCCCGAGGAGGGCTCCTCGCTGGCCAAGGACGAGAGCTACGGCGAGGTCGAGTCCGTGAAGGCTGTCTCGGAGGTCATCGCCCCGCTCTCGGGCGAGGTGCTCGAGGTGAACGCGAAGGTCGTGGCCGAGCCGGAGACCGTGAACGAGGACCCGTACGGCGACGGCTGGCTCGTTCGCATCCGCCTCTCCGACCCGGCAGAGCTCGACGACCTGCTCGACGTGAACGCCTACCGCAAGCTGCTCGAGGAGCAGTGAGCTTCCTCTCACTCACCGCGGCCGACCGGGAGGCGATGCTCGCAGCGGTCGGCGTCGACTCGGTCGAGGAGCTCTTCCGCGACATCCCGGAGTCCGTTCGCCTCGGGCGCGAGCTCGACCTGGAGCCGGCTCTCTCCGAGCCCGAGATCGTCGCCCACCTGAGCGAGCTGGCCGCGCGCAACGTCGACACGGGGAAGGAGCTCTCCTTCCTCGGAGCCGGGATCTACGACCACTACGTCCCCGCGGTGGTCGACGCCGTGCTCGCGCGCGGCGAGTTCCTGACCGCCTACACGCCCTACCAGCCGGAGATGAGCCAGGGCGTCCTCCAGGCGATCTTCGAGTACCAGACGGCGATCTGCGAGCTCACTGGTATGGACGTCTCCAACGCCTCGGGCTACGACGGCACGACGGTGGCCGCCGACGCGTGCTTCGTCGCGCGGCACGCCACCGGCAGGAGCAAGGTCGTGCTCTGCGAGACGCTCAACCCGCAGGTCCGCCAGGTCGTGAAGACCTACGCGCCAGGCTTCGGCCTCGAGGCGGTCGAGGTGCCGCACCGCGAGGGAGTGACCGACGCGGACGAGCTGCGCGAGGCCTGCGCCGACGCCGCCTGCGCCATCTTCCAGCAGCCGAACTTCTTCGGCTGCCTGGAGCCGGCACCCGACCTCGCCGCCGCCGCGGCCGAGGCCGGCGCGCTCGCCGTCGCGCACGTCGATCCCGTCTCGCTCGGCGTGCTCGAAGCCCCCGGCGCGTACGGCTGCGCGCTGGCTATCGGCGAGGGACAGGGAGCAGGGAACTACCAGTCCTACGGCGGCCCGCACTACGGATTCATCGCCGCCCGCTCGGAGCTGATCCGTCGCATGCCCGGACGCATCGTCGGGGAGACGACGGATCTCTCAGGTGAGCGCGGCTATGTCCTCACCCTGCAGACGCGGGAGCAGCACATCCGGCGCGAGAAGGCGACCTCGAACATCACCACGAACCAGACGCTGCTGGCGCTCGCCGGGCTCGTCCACCTTTCGTGGCTCGGTCCGCAGGGACTGCGCGAGCTGGGGGAGACCTGCATGTCCCTCGGCGAGTACGCGAAGGAACGACTTGGGCTCCCGCTGGTGTTTCCGGAGAGGGCAACGTTCAAGGAGTTTGCCGTCCGGGTCGGACGGAGCGCGACGGAGGTCGTGCGGGCGGCGCGGGCGCGCGGTGTCCACCCGGGCTACGCGCTCGGGCGCGACTATCCGGGGCTCGACGACGCCGTGCTGGTCGCCGTGACCGAGAAGCGTACGCCGGCCGACATCGACCGCCTCGCGGCCGTGCTGGGCGAGGTGGCCGCATGAAGCTCATCTTCGAGCGATCGCAGGCCGGGCGCCGGGCCGGCTCCCTGCCGCGGTACGACCTGCCGGCGGCCGACATCCCGGAAGAGCTGCGACGGCGCACGGCGCCGCGTCTGCCGGAGATCTCCGAGCCGGAGCTGGTGCGCCACTTCACGGCGCTCGCCGACCGCACGTTCGGCGTCGACACGGGCTTCTATCCGCTCGGCTCCTGCACGATGAAGCACAACCCGCGTGTGAACGAGCGCGTGGTGAGCCTGCCCGGCTTCCGCGACCTGCACCCGCTCCAGGACGAGGAGGGCTCCCAGGGCGCGCTGGAGCTCATGTGGCGTCTGCAGGAGATCCTCGCCGAGGTCTGCGGCCTCGACGCCGTCTCGCTGCAGCCGGCCGCGGGCTCGCAGGGAGAGCTGACCGGCCTGATGCTGATGCGCGCCTACTTCGCCGACCGGGGCGAGGCCGACGAGCGGCGGGTGGTCATCACCGCCGACACGGCGCACGGAACGAATCCCGCCAGCGTCACGATGGCCGGCTTCGAGCTGCAAAAGGTCGAGACCGACGAGCGCGGAAACCTCGACCTCGAGGACCTGCGCGCCAAGGTGGACGGGCGCACGGCGGGCCTCATGCTCACGAACCCCTCGACGCTGGGGCTCTTCGACGAGCACATCGAGGAGGTGGCCGCGATCTTCCACGAGGCCGGCGCGCTCCTCTACTACGACGGGGCGAACCTCAACGCCGTCTGCGGGATCTCGCGCCCCGGCGACATGGGCTTCGACATCGTCCACATCAACCTGCACAAGACCTTCTCGCAGCCGCACGGCGGCGGCGGCCCCGGCGGTGGGCCGGTCGTCGTCCGCGAGCCGCTCGAGCCGTTCCTGCCGGTGCCGGCGGTGGTCCGCGACGGCGACGCGTTCCGGCTGGACTACGACCGCCCCAAGAGCATCGGCAAGGTGCGCGGCTTCACGGGCCCGTTCGGCGTGTTCGTGCGCTCGTACGCCTACATCCGCTCGTACGGCCCGGCGCTCCGCGAGATGTCGGAGGTCGCCGTCCTGAACGCGAACTACCTGCTCGCGCGCCTGCGCGACGCCTACGAGCTGCCTTTCGATCGCCTCTGCATGCACGAGTTCGTGCTTTCCGCCCGCAACCTCAAGCGCGAGCACGGGATCACGGCGCTCGACGTGGCCAAGCGCCTGATGGATCACGGCTTCCACCCACCCACGATCTACTTCCCGCTGATCGTCCCCGAGGCGCTGATGATCGAGCCCACGGAGACCGAGCCGAAGGAGACGCTGGACGCGTTCGTGACGGCGATGCAGGCGATCGCGGACGAGGCCGCGAGCGACCCGCAGGCGGTCAAGGGCGCGCCGCACCATCGGCCGGTTCGCCGCCTCGACGAGGTCAAGGCCGCGAAGCGCGCGGTCGTGAAGTACGGCTTCGACGAACATCCCGACCTCGCGCGGACGTCGTCGGAGGGGGAGGCGCTCGAGACGCAGAAGGGCGCGTGACGGCGGCCGGAGGAGACATCGGGGCGCGGGTCGACGCCCTCGCACATGCGCATCAGGGCGACGAGTTCGTAGCGGCGGTGGGTCGTCTGGCCGCGGAGCTCGGTCCCGACGCTCAGCCGGCCCTCCAGCAGGCCCTGCTCGAGCGGGCCGCCGAGGAGGCCGACTTCCAGAGGGCCGTCCGCCGCCGCTTCGCCGAGAAGGGCTGGATGCGCCGGACGCTGGCGCGCCTCGAACGGGCCTGGGGGGCGGACCGGGCCGAGGACATCGTGGTCGCTCTCGAGGCCGGGGCCGAAGGCGACCAGGCGCTCGCGGCCGAGACGGAGCGTCTGCGCCGTGAGCGTGGCAAGGCGGCGCTCGTACTGGACGAGCTCTCGAGGAACAAGAGCGCTCGTGTGAGGGCCTGGGTGCCGGGCGCCGCGGCGGACGCTCTGGGCGCGGGCGGCGTCAGGCTGATGCTCTCGCTGGCCCGGGACCGGGATCCGGCGGTGCGCGAGGCGGCCCTGACCGCGCTGCTCTCCGTCGACCGCGAGGCGGCGCGGGCTCTCGGGCCCGACCTCCGCCGACGTCTGCACTCGGGAGACGAGGGCGAGCGCGTCGCGGCCATCTGGGCGCTCGCCGAGCTCGGCGACGAGCGCTCGCTGGACGCGCTGCGCGAGCGGGCCGAGTCCGCCGCGGGCTTCGAGGAGCGCGCCGCGGCGCGGGCCGCGACGCTCGTGCTTACCGGGGACGAGTCGGCGATCGTGGCCGGCCTACGCGCGGGCGAGGCCGAGGACGGTGTCGCGGTGGCCGCGGCCGCACGGATCCTCGGCTCGGAGCCGGCACTCGCGGCGTTGCGGGAGTGCGCGGAGTCGGCCGGAGACGAGCGCCTGCGGACGGCGTGTGGCGCGGAGCTGAAGAAGGCGGGAGGGAGCGGCTGATGGAGGTCAGAAACCGCGAGGAAGCCGACCCGTTCACCACGCTCGACGGCTCGACGATCCGCGTGCTCCTCGACGCGCGGCTCGGCGGCGCCGTCGAGCAGAGCCTCGCCGAGGCGACGCTCGCGCCCGGGCAGGCGACGCAGCGCCACTTTCACGCGCGCACGGAGGAGATCTACGTCGTCCTGGCCGGGCGCGGCGAGATGGAGGTGGACGGCCAGCGGCGCATGGTCGAGCCGGGCGATGCCGTTCTCATCCCGCCCGGGGCGCGGCACCAGATCGGTGCTGCCGCGGAGGGTGAGCTCCGCTTCCTCTGCTGCTGCGCGCCGGCGTACTCGGACGAGGACACCTTCCTTGAGTGAGCTCTTGGCGGCCGTCTACGCCGGCGACGAGGCGCGCGTGGCCGAGCTCCTCGCCGTGGAGCCCGAGCTCGACGTCTTCGAGGCGGCGGCGGTGGGGAGGGCCGACCGGGTCGGCGAGCTCCTCGACGCCGACCCGGGGCTCGCGGCGGCGTGGGCGGAGGACGGTTTCACGCCCCTGCACCTCGCCGCGTTCTTCCGTCATCCGGAGACCGCACGACTCCTGGTCGACCGCGGCGCGCCCGTGGACGCAGTCGCCCGGAACGAAGCCATCGCCGTCACCCCGTTGCAGAGCGCGGTCACGGCGGCCAACGAGGAGACCGCCGCGCTGCTCCTCAAGCGCGGCGCCGATCCGAACTTCCGTCACGGCGAGGGCTTCACGCCCCTGCACGCGGCTGCGCACCACGGCAGCGAACGGCTCGTCGACCTGCTCCTCGCGTACGGCGGCGACCGCCTGCTCGCCGACGACCAAGGTCGCACGCCCGCCGCGTACGCGCGCAACGCGGGTCACGAAGCGCTGGCGGCACGACTCGAGTCCGGGTAGTCAGCTCTCGCCCCGGCTTCACGCGCGTCTATCTCTTTCGGGGCACCCCAGCCCACCACCCACCTCCAGCCTAACGAGGAAAGACGCGCGCGTGTGTGACGGTTCGTGCCGGTTCTTGCGCGGACCGCGCCGCTACCCCTCCGCGGCGAGCTGGCCGCAGGCCGCGGCGATGTCCCGGCCGCGGGTGAGGCGTACGGTCGTCGGCACGCCGTGCCGGCGAAGCTCGTCGGCGAAGGCTCCGATTGCCCGCCGTGACGAGCCGGTGTAGGCGCCGGTCGGGTTGTACGGGATCAGGTTCACCTTGAAGGCCCTCGCGTCGAGGAGACGGCCGAGCGCGCGGGCCTGCTCGACGCGGTCGTTGACGCCGGCGAGCATCACGTACTCGACGAAGACCTTCCGCCTCCTGAGTGCCGCGTACCGGCCGCACTCGGCCAGCACCTCGGCCACGGGGTAGCGGTCGTTCACGGGCATGAGCTCCGAACGCAGCGCCCCTTCCGCGGCGTGCAGCGAGAGCGCGAGACGCAGGGGCTCCTCCACCTCGTCGACGAAGCGGCGCAGGCCCGGGAGCCACCCGACCGTCGAGACGGTCGTCCTCCGATGTGTGATTCCGAGCTCCGGCAGCCGCCGCGCGGCCGCGAGGACGTTGTCGAGGTTCAGCATCGGCTCGCCCATCCCCATGAAGACGGCGTGGTCGACCGCCTCCAGCCTGCGGAAATGCAGCGCCTGGTCGAGGATCTCCCAGGGCGTCAGGTTGCGGCCGAACCGCATGGCGCCCGTTGCGCAGAAGCGGCAGGTCAGCGGGCAGCCGGACTGGGAGGAGAGGCAGAGCGAGCGTCGGCCGTCGCGGTAGCGCATGAGCACGGCCTCCACCGGATGCCCGTCGGCGGTGCGAAAGAGCGCCTTGACCGTCCCGTCCCGCGACTCGAGCTGGCGGTCGAGCGTCAGCGTCGAGAAGGGCACCGCTCCGGCGAGCTCCTCCCGGAGAGCCGCGGGAAGGTTCGTCATCGCCTCGTACCCGCCCGCGCCGCGCGTCGCCCACTCCCAGACCTGGCGGCTGCGATAGGCGGGCTCGCCACGGGCGGCGACGGTCTCCTGGAGGAGGGCGAGATCCACGGCCGACTCACGGTAGCCGCCCCCGAACGGGTGAGGCGGGCCAGCCGGGTCGCTGGGTAGAATGATTAACGATGTTAACTACTTCTGACCCCGTCTCCATCGCCAACGGCCTCCGGCCGCCCCTCCTCCATTTGAACCGCCGGCTGCGGAGGGAGCTAGCGCCGCTGGGGATCACCGGCGGGCAGGCGGCGCTGCTGTGGTCGATCCGCTCGCACCCGGGCATCGGCGTGCGCGAGCTGGCGGAGCTCGAGGGCGTCTCCGCTCCGGCGATGAGCGCCTACGTCGATCGCCTCCAGGCCGCAGGGCTCGTGGGCCGGCGGCGCTCGACCGCCGATCGGCGACGCGTCGAGCTCGAGGTGACCGAGGACGGGCAGCGAATCCTGCGCTCGGCCCGTAGCCGGCGCACTGCGTGGCTCGCCGCGCGTCTCAAGCGGCTGGAGCCCGAAGAGCTGGAACGCGTCGAGGCCGCCCTGCCGGCGCTCGAAAAGCTGCTCGTGGACGGCGCGTGACAGCGGCATTCCTCCGTGCGCAGCGGCGCACCTGGTCGAGCCTGCGCCGCTACCGGAACTACCGGATCTTCTTCGGCGGGCAGGTCGTCTCGGTGACCGGGACGTGGATGCAGAACATCGCCGCGGCGTGGCTCGTCCTCACGCTGACGCACTCGCCGGTGGCCGTCGGCGTGCTGATGCTCTGTCAGTTCCTGCCCGCGACCGCGCTCGGGCTCGTGGGCGGCGTGATCGTCGACCGGCTGGACGTTCGGCGCGTCGTGATCGTCACGCAGGCGGCGTCGATGCTCTTCGCCGCCGCGCTCGCTGCGGTGACGCTTGCCGGCGTCGTCGAGCCCTGGCACGTCTACCTGCTCACAGGCCTGCGCGGTATCTCGCTCGTCTTCGACCACCCGGCCCGCCAGCAGCTCACGTTCCAGATGGTGGGGCGCGAGGCGCTGCCGAACGCGGTCGCCCTCAACTCCGGCCTCTTCAACGGCGCGCGCGTGCTCGGCCCGGCGCTCGGCGGTGCGGTCATCGCGGGAGCCGGCCCGGGCACGGCGTTCCTCCTCAACGCGGTCAGCTTCCTCGCGGTTCTCTGGAGCCTCTCGCTGATCCGCCCGCAGGAGCTCGTCCCGCTCGACCGCGGCGACGAGCGCCCCACGATCGTGCGCGGCAGTCGCGAGGCGCTCGGTTTCCTCCGCACGGTGCCCCTGGCCGGGATCCTCCTGGTACTCGTGCTGCTCGTGACGACGCTCTCGTTCAACTTCAACGTCCTGCTCCCCGTCCTGGCCAAGGCCACGCTCCAGGAGGGCCCGCAGGTCTTCGGCATCGTGATGGCGTGCTTCGGCGCCGGCGCGCTCGTCGGCGCGCTCGTGTCGGCCTCGATCTCGCGTGCGAGCCCCAAGCTCGTGCTTCTCGGGACGGCGGGCTTCGGCGCGGCTGAGCTCGGGCTCGCGCCGCAGACGACGCTCGTCGGCGCGGCGCCGCTGCTCTTCGCCGCGGGCCTCGCCTTCACGCTCTGGACCTCGAACGCGAACGCGACGGTTCAGCTCGCGACGCCCGACCGGCTCCGGGGGCGCGTGATGGGCCTCTACTTCTTCGCCTTCAACGGCGCCGGTCCCGCTGGCGGGATGCTCGCCGGCTGGCTGGCCGCGGCAGGGGGGACCGCGCTCGCGTTCACCGTCGCCGGCTCGGCCGCGCTGCTCGTCACGGCTGCCGCCGCGGCCCTGCTCGGGCGCGGGCTCGCCCAGCCGCGAGTGGGATCGCGCGCAGGTACGGTGAGCGCGTGATCGACCTGCGCACGGACACCCTCACGCAGCCGACGCCGGGCATGCGTCGCGCGATCGCGGAGGCGATCGTGGGGGACGAGCAGAAGCGGGAGGATCCGACCGTGATCGCGCTCGAGGAGCGCGGCGCCGAGCTCGTCGGACACGAGGAGGCGGTCTTCGTCCCCACGGCGACGATGGCGAACCAGATTGCGCTGCGACTGCTCTCCGAGCCGGGCGACGAGGTCGTCGGGGACGCCCTCGCGCACATCTTCCGCTACGAGCTCGGCGGGCCCGCGGTGCACTCGGGGCTCGCGATGAAGTCCCTCGAGACGCCGGACGGGCGCTTCACGGCCGAGCAGGTGCGCACGGCCGTGAACCCGCCGGGGGACCTGCACATGGCGCCCACGCGCGTCCTTTGTGTCGAGAACACGCACAACGGCGCCGGCGGGCGCGTGTGGACGCTCGAGCAGGTCCGCGCCGTCACTTCCGAGGGGCGTCGCCACGGCCTCGCCCTCCACCTCGACGGCGCGAGGCTCCTGAACGCCGTCGCCGCGAGCGGGACGGCCGCGGCCGATTACGGGCGGGAGTTCGACACCGTCGCGCTCTGCCTCTCCAAGGGCCTCGGCTGCCCGCTCGGCGCGCTCGTGGCCGGCTCGCGCGAGGGCATGGCGAAGGCCCGGCGCCTCAAGCACCTCTTCGGCGGCGCCATGCGCCAGGCGGGGATCGTCGCCGCGGCCGGGCTCTACGCGCTCGACTACCACGTCGAGCGGCTCGCGGACGACCACGCGAATGCCCGCCGGCTCGCCGAGGAGCTGGTGGAGGCGGGCCTGCCGGTTGACCTCGAGCAGGTGGAGACGAACTTCGTCCAGCTCGACGCGGCCGCCCTCGGGCTCGACGCCGACGACGCGATCGCGCGGCTCCGCTCGGAGGGTGTCCTCCTCTCCTTCGCCGCCCGCGACGGCGTGCTGCGCGCGGTCACGCACCTCGACGTCTCCGCGGAGGCCGTCGAGGAAGCGGCGGCGCGCATCCCGCGGGCGCTGATCGGCGCCGCGCCGACGGCCCGGCTCGCCGCCGACGCGCCCACGCCCTTCTAGCGGCAAACCGCTCCTCCATCCCGCGCGTAGTCCGAATGCGGGGGAAGCCGCAGTCGATCGTAGGGAGGAGACATGAGAACACCTCGACCGGGCCGGCGGCTCGTGCTGCTGACCGTACTCGGCGCGCTCGCGTTGCCCGCGCACGCGTCCGCGCAGCCGACGGTGGTCGACCCGAGGCTCGAAGTGAGGACGGTGGCCGCGGGCCTCAGCCAGCCCACCGGCCTCGCGTTCATCGGCAAGAACGACATGCTGGTGAACGAGAAGGCGACCGGCAGAGTGATGCGCGTGCGAAACGGCGTCGTCGAGGGGCCCGTCCTCGACCTCGCCGTCAACTCCAGCTCCGAGCGCGGGCTGCTCGGGATCGCGCTCCACCGGAACTTCCTGGTGAACGGGTTCGTGTACCTGTTCTGGAGCGAGACCTTGTCGGGCGTGGACTCGACCTCGGGCACCGACGTGCCCCTGCTCGGGAACCGGCTCGACCGCTTCGTCTGGAACGGCTCGACGCTCACGTACGACCGGACCCTGATCCGCTTCCGTGCCTTCCAGGCGGACGCCGGCCAGCCGGTGCGGGGGAACCACGACGGCGGCGTCGTCCGCTTCGGCCCCGACAAGAAGGTTTACGTCATCGTCGGCGACACGGGCCGGCGCGGCCAGATGCAGAACCTCGAGTTCGGCCCGTTCGGCCCGGGCATCCCCGACGACCAGTTCGGCGGGCCGGAGCCCGACGACGCGCACTTCACGGGCGTGATCGTGCGGCTGAACGACGACGGCACCACGCCGACGGACAACCCGTTCTACGACGCGGGCGCGGCGATCGGCGGCCAGGCCGGCGCCAACATCCAGAAGATCTACGCCTACGGGATCCGGAACAGCTACGGGATGAACTTCGACCCGCTCTCGCGGACGCTCTGGCAGAACGAGAACGGGGACGACACCTTCAGCGAGCTGAACCTCGTCGAGCCCGGCTGGAACTCCGGCTGGGTGCAGATCATGGGGCCCTCGTCCCGAGTCCCCCAGTACAAGGAGATCGAGACGAGCCCGCAGTTCTTCGGCCTGCAGCAGATCCGCTGGCCGCCGACGAACATCGCCGACACTGAGGAGGAGGCGCTTTCACGCCTGTTCATGCTCCCCGGCGCGCACTTCTCCGACCCCGAGTTCGCGTGGAAGTTCGAGGTCGCCCCGGCGGGGCTCGGGTTCGTCAGGGGCCGCGCGCTCGGTCCGCAGTACCACGGCGACCTCTTCATGGGCGGCGCCCGCGACTTCCTGTTCAGCGGGCACATCTTCCGCCTCGAGATCACCGGCAACCGGCGCAAGGTCGGCGTGGACGACCCGCGCATCGAGGACCGCGTGGCGGACAACCTCGCCAAGTTCGAGGCCACGGAGAGCGAGAGCCTCGTGTGGGGCACCAATTTCGGCCTCACGACGGACATCCTGCAGGGCCCGAACGGGAACCTGTTCGTCCTCTCGCTGACGCACGGCGCGCTCTACGAGGTCTTCCGGACCAAGAAGTAAGCCCCGGGATCAGAGGGGCGCGGGCCTGAGCCCGCGCCCCTCGTCCCGCTATTCGTACTGGAGGGCGCGGAGGACGTTCAGCTTCGCCGCGCGCCGGGCGGGCATGATGGCCGCCAGGATCCCCACGATCACGGCGATGATCGCGAAGAAGACGAGCTGGTCCCAGGGGATCGAGAACCGCACGTCGAACTCCCGCAGCGCCTGCGTGACGAGCGCGGCCAGGAAGATGCCGAGCGGGAGCCCCAGAGCCGCGCCGATGAGCGCCGTGATGACGCTCTCGTGCCGGACCATCCGGCGCGCCTGGCGGCGGGTCATGCCGACCGCCCGCAGCATCCCCAGCTCGCGCGTCCGCTCGTAGACCGAGAGCACTAGCGTGTTCACCATGCCGAAGATGCTGACGATCACCGAGAGCGTGAGGAGGATGTACAGCATGGTGAGGAACTGGTTGAAGTCCTCGTCCTGCTGCGTGATCCACGCCTCGCGCGTCTGCACGTTCGCGTCGGGGAACGCGGCCACGGCCTCCTCGAGCGAGGCGGTCGTCGCGTCGTTCGGCCCGCCGGCGACGTTGATGAACGTGAACTGGTTCCGCGGCCGCTCGTAGACGGAGTCGAACCTGTCCTTTGTGATCGAGACGCCGCCCAGGAGGGGATAGAACGGCGGCGGCTCGTAGAGGCCCATGACCTCTTGCTCGAGCGTCTCGCCGGACGGGATGAGGATCGTGATCGTGTCGCCGACCGCGATGTCGTTGTCCTCGGCGAAGTTGGCGTCCACGATGGCGCCGTTCTCGCCGAGCCCCGAGGCGACCGAGTCGTCCCCCTCCTTCCAGTCGAAGCGGTACGTCTCGAGGATCGTCTCGGGATTGATCCCGGTGATGTAGGTCGAGTTCTCTCCGACCTTGCCCAGGTCCGAGCGGACGTTGGCGACGAGCTCGGCCTCGGGCGATTCCTCGACCGCGTCGCCGGCGGCGGCGACGAACGGCGAGAAGCCGTCCTGGGCCGTGACCACGTAGTCCGCGATCACCTGATCCTCGATCGCCTCGCGGTTCGACGCCTTCATGCCGTTCGCGAGCACGGCGACGAACGTGACGAGCGCGATGCCGATCATGAGGGCGGCCGAGGTCGCGGCCGTCCTGCCGGGGTTGCGCACCGAGTTCCCGCGCGCGAGCTTCCCGGCCGCGCCGCCGATCATCCTGGCCGGCCAGCCGACCACCGCTGCGAGCGGGCGCACGAGGTGCGAGGAGATCATCGCGATGCCGACGAAGAGCAGGATCACGCCGCCCGCGATCGAGAGAAGCCGCGAGGCGGTGTCGAGATCGTCCTTGAACATCGAGTAGCCGAGCAGGAAGAGCGACAGCCCGATCACGAGGACGGCGATGTACGGCGTGAAGCGGTGGAAGCGCCCGGGTGGAAGCGTGTAGCCCTCGCGGACGGCGGCGATGGGAGGCACCCGCGTGGCCTTGATCGCGGGGAAGAGGCCGGCGATGAGGGTGATGATCGTGCCCACGAGAAGCGAGACGACGATCGTCCGCGTGGCGAAGACCATGTTCGCCGTCGGCAGCTCGAGCTCGAGGGCCTTGAAGACCTCGTTGAGCCCGATCGCCAGGCCGAAGCCGGCGAAGAGCCCGATGATCGAGGCGAGGATCCCGATCGTGAGCGCCTCGACGATCACCGACCAGAGCACCTGCCGACGCGAGGCGCCGACCGTGCGCATCGTGGCGAACTCGCGCGTGCGCTGGGCGACGGTGATCGAGAGCGTGTTGAAGATGACGAAAGCCCCGACGAAGAGGGCGATCCCCGCGAACGCGAGCAGGAAGTACTGGATGAAGCTCGTGAACTCGCTGATCTCGTCCTTGTCGTCCTGCGCCTCCGCGTCGGCCGTGCGCACCTGGGCGTTCTCGGGGAGGATCGGCTGGATCTCGTTGATCAGCTGCTCGGGGGTGGTTCCCTCGACGCCGGCGACGGAGATCTCGTCGACTTGCCCCTCGCGGTCGAGGAGCGTCTGCGCGGTCTGCAGGTCGAAGATCGCGAACGTGGCCGAACCGAGCGAGTCGACCTCGCCGAACTTGGCGATCCCGACGACCTCGAAGTCCTGCTTCGGCTGGAGGGTCGAGATGGAGATCGTGTCACCGACGGCGTAGTCCTCGCGATCCGCGGTGCCCGCATCGATGACGACTTGGCCGTCACCGTCGGCCCAGGTGCCCTCGACGAGGTCGAGCGGGTTGAAGCGGTCGACCTCGGGGCCGGTCTCGATCCCGAAGCCGAGACTCGGGGCACCCTGCGTGTTGATCGCCTCGCCGTCCGAGCCGATGATCTTCGTGTTCAGCTCGTCGTAGACGCCCCCGGAGGCCGCCTCGACGTTCGGGAGCGCCGCCACCTCCTCCACGAGGGACTCGTCGACGGGCGGGGCGTCGGCCTGGATGCCCTGGAAGCTGATCTCGGCGCCCTCGCCCGAGACGACGACGTCCGTTCCTGCGTAGGAGTCGTCGAAGATCTTCGAGAAGGCGCTGTCGATCGTGTCCGTGAGGACGTAGGTGCCGCTCATCATGGCGACGCCGAGGATGATGGCGAGCGCCGTGAGAGTGGCGCGGAGCTTGCGTCCTCCGAGCCCGCGCAGGGCGACTCGGATCAAAGCTTGCTCACCTCTTCCATCGTGGTCACGATCTCGTGCGCGTCCGCCTTCGCTACCTCGCGGACGATCAGGCCGTCGGCGAGGAAGAGCGTGCGGTCGGAGAACGAGCACGCGTTCGGGTCGTGCGTGACCATGACGATGGTCTGGCCGAGCGTGGAGACGGACTCGCGCAGGAGGTCGAGGATCTCCGCCCCTGTCGTGGAGTCGAGGTTTCCGGTCGGCTCGTCAGCGAAGACGACCGTCGGCTTGGAGACGAGCGCGCGCGCGATGGCGACGCGCTGCTGCTGGCCGCCCGAGAGCTCGGACGGGCGGTGCTTGCGCCGGTCGGAGAGGCCGACGCTCTCGATCACCTCGTCGACCCAGTCCTTGTCGTTGCTGCCGCCGGCGAGGTCGAGCGGGAGACGGATGTTCTCCTCCGCAGTCAGCATGGGCAGGAGGTTGAAGAACTGGAAGACGAAGCCGATGTGGCGGCGGCGGAGCTTCGTCAGCTCCGTGTCGCCGAGCTTCGCGATGCTCGTGCCGTCGATCTCGACGTCGCCCTCGGTCGGGCGGTCGAGCCCGGCGAGGATGTGCATGAGCGTCGACTTGCCCGAGCCGGACGGGCCCATGATCCCGGTCAGCTTGCCGCGCTGCACGTCGAGAGTGATGCCCCGGAGGGCGTGGACTGCCGTCTCGCCGGCGCCGTAGACGCGGGTGAGGTCGTGCGCCGTTACGACGGCGCCGTTCGTGCTCTGTGCCTGCGGTTCTGTCTGCATGGTCGCCAACTTACTGAAACCTCCGGTGCTGGGGTCCGCTCGATGCTCCCACCTCCTCCCCGGCCCCACAAGGAGGCAAGTGCGAGGCCGAACGTGCGGTTAACCGAACTCCGGCCGGTCGCCGACGAGGAAGAAGGCGACGGCGACCGCCACGTAGGCGCCGATCAGGGCGACGCCCCGCTGGCGGCTGGAATGCCCGCCGAAGAGCAGCGAGGCCGTGAAGATGAGGGAGCCCCCGACCGCCAGGATCTCCACCGGGCGGAAGGAGAGCGCGAGCGGCTCGATCGCCCACGAGATCAGGGCGACTGCGGGGATGAGGAAGACCGCCACCTGCGCGCTCGAGGCGAGCGCGATCTCGGCGGCGAGCCTGATGTTGCCGCCGTACGCGACCACGACGGCGCCGCCGTGCTCGGCGGCGTTGCCGACGATCGCGACGATCACCGCGGCGACGAAGAACTCCGGCAGCCCGAGCTCGTCCGCGAAGACCTCGAGCGAATGGACGAGCGTCTCGGCGACGAAGGCGGTGATGACGGTTGCGCCGGCCAGTACCGCCAGCGAGACGGGGAAGGACCAGCCGGCCATCCCCGCCGGCTCGTCCGACACGTGCAGCCGGTGGTGCCGCCGAAGGGCCAGCCACGTGACGACGAGGTAGGCGATCAGGAGCACGATCGAGACCGGGACAGAGAGCCTCGCCAGCGAGTGGCGGTCGGGATCGCCCTCCCAGCCCGGGATCGCCGGGATGAGGAACATGAGCACCGCGAAGGCGATGAGCGCGAACGAGGTCAGGCTCGACTCGCGGTCGAGCCGCCCGCGGCCGCCGAAGAGGAGCGAGAACCCGAGGACGAGGAGCAGGTTGCCGATCACGCTCCCGGTGAGCGAGCCGCGCACGACCTCGGTCAGCCCCTCGTTGACGGCGATGAGGGCGATGATCAGCTCGGGCGCGTTGCCGAAGGTCGCGTTCAGGAAGCCGCCGATCCCCGGCCCGGTGTGGTGGGCCGCGTGCTCCGTCGCCTCGCCGATCAGCCAGGCGAGCGGGATGAGCGCCGCCGCCGCGAGCACGAACAACCCGATGTCTCCCACGCCCGTGAACTTGTCCACCAGCACGGCGATCGGGCCCAGCGCGAGCAGGGCGAGGAGGACTTTGCGAACCACGGCCGGGGCACCCTACCCTCTTGCTGATGCCGCGCGCCGTTCTCTTCGACTGGGGGGACACCCTCTTCCACTTCGCCTACGACGAGGCGCTCCTGGAGGCCGGCTGGGAGGCCGGTCTGGCCGCCCTGGGGCGCGACGAGGTGCCTGCGCATGCCGACACGGCGGCCCGTTTCCGGGAGCGCTACCTGCCGCTCCTCTTCGTGCCCGGGGCCCTCGACGAGGTCGAGTACCCCGGCATGATCCGTGAGCTCCTCGCGGGGTTCGGCGTCGAGGTCGACGGCGAAGAGCTCGACCGCTTCCTGGCCGCCGAGCACGCGGCGTGGGAGCCCGCCCGGCTCCTCGGTGCCCAGACGCACGCGCTCCTCGACTCGCTGCGCGAGCGGGGCCTCGCCACCGGGCTCGTCTCCAACGCGTTCGACCCCGGCTGGCTGCTCCACGAGGATCTCGCGCGCATGGGGCTCGCCGAGCGGCTCGACGCCGCCGTGTTCTCCTCCGAGGTGGGGAAGCGCAAGCCGCACCCGGCCGTGTTCGAAGCGGCGCTCGACCGGCTGGAGGTCGCGCCCGAGGACGCCGTCTTCGTCGGCGACCGCCGCTTCGAGGACGTCCGCGGGGCGAAGGAGCTCGGCATGACCACGGTGCAGGCTTTCTGGTTCCGCGCCGACGACGACGAGCGGGGGATCGACCCCGACTTCGAGGCCTTCACGCCAATGGACGTCCTCAACGTCGTCCGGCGGCTGACCGGGGAGCTGTAGGAGGGATTGGCGGCCTACACCGCCCGGCGGGGGCTGTCAAGTCTTGCGGTGCGGGCAGGACACGTCGACAATTCGGGGACAGCCAGTGCGGCGCACCATGTTCACCGGGACCGAGTTACCGCTTCGGCCTCAGGAAGAGACCGAGTGCAGGCGGTGCGAGGTGCACTGCGACAAGGTCGTCTATCCCTCCGCCTGTCTGGAACGGTCCTGTCCGTTCCTCTACGCCTACGAGGAGTGGGGGCGGACCTACGTGGGCTGCATGCAGAAGATCTACTCAGTCGAGATCGACCTCGAGATCCTCGACGAGGCGCGCGAGCGCAAGGGCGGATTCGGCGCCGTGCGGGCGGTGCGGCAGCCGCTGCCGATGTGCCGGGCCGAGGTGTCGAGCTGCTACGAGCACCGGGCCGACGAGCTCGGCTGCGTCAACCCCGAGTTCTTCGAGCTCCCCCACGGGACGCCGTCCTTCCGGGTCGTCGACCAGGGCGACCC
>JBOHAM010000132.1:0-20345 GCA_050697735.1 Gaiellaceae bacterium
TCTGGAAGGCCGAAAGCTAGGTCAGTGCCCCACCAGGCAATACCAGCCACACTTCCGCCCCGCGATCACACGGCACCGGAGCCCACCCTCGCCCTCACCAAGGCTTCCTCAGCCTTGGCTTCGGCCGAGTGCGAACTCCGGCTTGGTGCTCGCGACGCAGAAGCGGGGCAGCATCACCTGAAGGGGCACTAGTGGAGGAGTTCCTCGTCTGGCTGGTCTGGATCGTGGCGGCCCTCGCGCTCCTCTCCTCCGGGCTCGCCGTCGTCCTCTTCGCGAACCCCTTCTACAGCGCGCTCGCCTTGATCGGGAACCTCGCCTCGCTCGCCGTCCTCTACCTCCTGCTCGACGCCGAGTTCGTCGCCGCCGCGCAGGTGCTCGTCTACGCGGGCGCCGTTGTCGTCATGTTCCTGTTCGTGACCGCCTACCTGGGCGGGCAGGCCGACACGCCCTGGGCGGGCGGACCGACGTTCCTGGCGATCGCCGCTGTCGTCGCCGCCGGCGCGATCGCCGTCGAGGTGATCGCCGTCATCGCACTCAAGGCCGGCGACCGGCTGAGCGACCCCGCCGACATCGAGGCGGCCTTCGGCTCGCCAGCCGAGATCGGCACCCTCTTCCTCTCCGACCACCTGCTCGCCTTCGAGGTCACGTCGATCGTGCTCCTCGTCGCCGCGGTCGGCGGGGTCATTCTCGGCAGCGCCCTGCCGAAGGAGCAGGAGCGGAGCGAAGGCTGATGCTCGGGCCGGGGATCGCCGCCTACCTGATCCTCTCGGTGGTGCTCTTCGCCACCGGCGCGCTCGGCGTCCTCATCCGCAGGAGCCCGCTCATCATCCTGCTCGCGCTCGAGGTCATGCTGAACGCGGGCAACCTCGCGCTGATCGCCTTCGCGCGCCAGCTCGGGAACGCGGACGGCCAGATCTTCGCCCTCACGGTAATGGTCGTCGCGGCAGCCGAGGCGGTGCTCGGGCTCGGCCTCATCGTCGCCGTCTCCCGCCAGCGTGGCGACCTGGACGTCGACCGCCTGACCTCGCTCCGCGGCTGATGGAGGCGCTCGCCTGGATCGCGCTCTTCTCGCCCGCCGCGGCCGTGGTGGCGATCGCGCTCGCCGGCGACCGGATCAGCCGCTTCGCCGCCGGCGTCCTCGCCGCCGGCTCCACTGGGATCTCGTTCCTCTGCTCCCTGGTCGTCTTCTTCGTGCTCCTGGGCCGGGAGCCCGACGACCGCTCGGAGCTCTCGACACTGTGGACGTGGCTCTCCGCCGGCGAGCTCGAGGTCGGCGCCGAGATCCTGATCGACCCGCTCTCGGTCTTCATGATGCTCGTCGTCTCGGGGGTCGGCTTCCTGATCCTCTCCTACGCCGTCGGCTACATGCACGGGGACGTCGAGGAGCGCCGGTACCACGCCTACAAGGCGCTCTTCGTCTTCTCGATGCTCCTGCTCGTCCAGTCCGGCAACCTCCTGCTGCTCCTGGCCGGCTGGGGCATGGTCGGGCTCTCCTCGTACCTGCTGATCAACTTCTGGCACGCGCGGCGGGAGGCGGTGGCGGCCGGCAAGAAGGCGTTCGTCATGAACGCGATCGGGGACGCGACCTTCGCGCTCGCCCTCTTCCTGGTCATCCAGCAGGTCGGTGCGCTCGACTTCGAGACGGTCTTCGCAGGCGCGCCCGAAGCGCTCGGGGAAGGGAGCACGGTCGCAGTGCTCGTCGCGCTCGGCCTGCTCGGCGGCGCGCTCGCCAAGTCGGCGCAGGTGCCGCTGCACACCTGGCTTCCCGACGCGATGGAGGGCCCGACCCCGGTCAGCGCGCTCATCCACGCGGCGACGATGGTGACCGCCGGCGTCTACCTGATCGCGCGCACGAGCCCGCTCTTCGAGCTCGCCGTGGACGTGCAGGAGCTGGCGGGGATCCTCGGGGCAGTCACGCTCCTCGTGGCCGGGCTCGTGGCGCTCGTGCAGACGGACATCAAGCGCGTGATCGCCTACTCGACGATGAGCCAGATCGGCTACATGTTCGTCGGCGTCGGCCTCGGGGCCTACGGCGCCGGCCTCTTCCACCTGATGACGCACGCCTTCTTCAAGGCGCTGCTCTTCATGGCCGCCGGCGTCGTCATCCACGCCCTCGCCGACGAGCAGGACATCCGGCGCATGGGCGGCCTCGCGCGCGAGCTGCCGTGGACGTTCCGCGCCTTCCTGATCGGCTCGCTCGCCCTCGCCGCGATTCCGCCCTTCGCGGGGTTCTTCTCCAAGGACGCGATCCTCTCGAGCGCGGCCAACGCGGGCACGCTCGGCTGGATCCTCTGGACGGCCGGGATCGCCGGCGCCTTCCTGACCGCGCTCTACACCTTCCGGCTCCTCTTCGTCGTCTTCTTCGGGGAGGTCTCCGCCTTCGCGCGGGAGCACCTGCACCGGGAGCGGTTCGAGGGGCCGCTCGCGATGCTGTGGCCGGTCGCGGTGCTCGCCGTGCTCTCGGTCGTCGGCGGCCTCCTGCAGATCCCAGGGGTGTGGCATGCGGTGGACACCTGGCTCGAGCCCGTCGTCGAGTCGGCCGAGGAGGCGGGCGGCCTCACCGCGACGTTCTCGATCCTCGCCTCGCTCACGGCCGCCCTCGGCGGAATCGCCGTCGCCTGGGCGCTCTACCGCCGGCCCGGCGAGCGGCCGGCGGCGATCCGGCGCCGCTACCCGTGGGCCGCCCGGACGCTCGAGCACAAGCTCTACTTCGACGAGGCCTACGACGCCGCGTTCTACGCCCCCTCCTCGCGCCTCGCGCTCTGGCTCGGACGCCGGGTCGAGGAGCCACTCGTCCTCCGCTCGCTCGGCGGCCTCGCGACGGGCGTCCGCGACGTCTCCGACCGCGTCGCCGCCGCCCAGACGGGGCGCGTCCGCGCCTACGTCCTCGCCCTCGCCATGGGCCTCGCCGTCCTCGCCGTCGTCTTCCTCCTCGTCGCATAGGCATGCAGACGACCGTCCTCATCCTCCTCCCGATCGCCGGCGCCGTGGCGCTCTGGTTTACGCCGTGGCTCTCGGCGCGCGCGGCCGGCGGCTTCGCGCTGCTCGTCGCGCTCGCCGAGCTCGCCTTCTGGAGCGGCACGGCACTCAACTTCGACTTCGACGCGACCGGGCCGCAGGCGGGGGCCGATCGGGTCTGGTTCGCGGACCTCGACGTCGCCTACCGGGTCGGGCTGCACGACTACTCGCTCTGGCTCGTCGGGCTGACCGCGATCGTGACGGCTGCGGCAGTTGGCTACGGCCTCTGGGTCGGCCGCGAGCGCCCCGGCGTTTACCTGAGCCTCCTGCTCTTCCTCGAAGGCGCCACGGTCGGCGTCTTCGCGGCGCAGGACCTCGTGCTCTTCTACGTCTTCTGGGAGGCCATGCTGATCCCGCTCTACGTCCTGATCGGCGTCTGGGGCGGGCCGGGGCGGCTCGGCGCGACCGTGAAGTTCGTCGTCTACACGATGGCGGGCTCGCTGCTCATGCTCGTGGCGATCATCGCCGCGGGCCTCCAGGCGGGCACCTTCGACATGACGACCGCGGTCGGCCAGGGATCGAGCACGTGGATCTTCCTCGGCTTCGCCGCCGCCTTCGCCGTCAAGGCGCCGCTCTTCCCCTTCCACGGGTGGCTGCCGGACGCCTACCGCGAGTCGCCGCCCGAGGTCGCGGCCGTCCTCTCGGGCGTCATCTCGAAGACGGCCGCCTACGGGTTCCTCGCCATCGCGATCCCCTTCTACCCGGGCCCCGCCGAGGACTGGCGGGTCCCGGCGCTCGTGCTCGCCTCGATCGGGCTCGTGTACGGCTCGCTGCTCGCCTTCAGGGCCCCCGACGTCCGCGGAGTGGTCGCCTACTCGAGCCTCGCGCAGATGAACCTCATCGTCATCGGCCTCTTCGCCGCGAACTCCTCCGGGTACACCGGCGCGCTCCTGCAGATGGTCAACCACGGGCTCATCTCCCCGGCGCTCTTCCTGCTCGCCGGGACGATCGAGCGGCGGACGAGCACCGGGCAGCTCGCCCTCCTGGGCGGCATGGCGCGCGGCCGCCCGATCCTCGCCACGATCCTGATCACCACGGGCGTGATCGCGCTCGCGGTGCCCGGGTCGAGCGCGTTCGCGGCCGAGTTCCTCGTCCTGAACGGCGTCTTCGACGTCGGCTGGGGCTGGGCAGTGGTCGGCGCGGTCGCGATCGTCCTCGCGGCCATGTACATCCTCAGGCTCGTCTCCGCCGTCCTGCACGAGCAGGTCGGCAGCGCCGTGCCCGCCGAGGCGCTCGATCTCCGCCCGGCCGAGGTCGGCGTGATCGCCCCGCTCGTCGTCGTCCTGCTCGCGCTCTCGTTCTGGCCGGCTGCGATCACGGACCGACTCTCCGGGACGTTGTTCTGATGACCGACTTCGTCGCGCCGACGATCGACTGGGCCGCGCTCTCGCCGGTGCTGATCACGCTCGGCGGTGCGAGTGTCGTCCTCCTCGCGAGCCTCTTCCTCCCGCCCGGGGTGCGCCGCGGCTTCGGCGCCGCCGTCACGGCCCTCTGCTTCGTGGCCGCCGGTGCGGCAGCGATCGCGCTCTTCGTCGCCGACGAGACCGGCCGGGGCATCGTCTCCGACGCGATCCGCCGCGACCGCCTGGCCGAGCTCGCGCAGGTGCTGATCATGGGCGCCGGCCTGCTCACGGTCGGCGTCTCCTACCGCGAGCCGGACCGCGTGGAGCGCACCGGCGAGTACTGGGCGCTCCTCCTCACCGCCGCGAGCGGCATGGCGTTCTTCGTGGCCGCGAACAACCTGATGACGCTCTTCCTCGGGCTCGAGTGGTTCTCCATCTGCCTCTACGTCCTCACCGCGATCGCGGTCGAGCGGCTGCCCGGGCTGGAGGCGGGGCTGAAGTACCTGATCGTGGGCAGCTTCGGCTCGGCGATCCTGCTCTTCGGGAGCGCGCTCGTCTACGGCGCGACCGGTGCGATCGGCTTCGAGGAGATCGCCGCCGGTACGGCCGAGGGAGAGCGGCTGTTCCTCGTCGCCGGGCTGGCCATGATCCTCGTCGGCCTCGGCTTCAAGGCCTCCGTCGCGCCGTTCCACATGTGGACGCCCGACGTCTACGAGGGCGCACCCACCCCGGTGACGGGCTTCATGGCGGCGGCCACGAAGGTGGCCGCGCTCGTCGTCACGCTCCGGCTGCTCGTCACCGCGTTCCCCGCCGAGGAGGAGCTCTGGACGATCGCGCTCGCGGTGCTCGTGTGCGTCTCGCTCGCCTGGGGGAACCTGGCCGCGCTCGTGCAGGTCAGCGTGAAGCGGATGCTGGCCTACTCGAGCATCTCCCACGCCGGCTTCCTGCTCATGCCGATCGCGGCCGGGAACGACCTCGGCGGGCGCGCGCTCCTCTACTACCTGATCGCCTACTCGGCCATGAGCGTCGGAGCCTTCGCCGTCGTGGCCGTCCGCGAGCGGGAGCTGGCCGGGCCGGTCACGCTCGCCAACCTCGCCGGGTTCGGCTGGGAGCGCCCCTTCCTGGGCGCCTCGATGGCGCTCTTCATGTTCGGCTTCATCGGCCTGCCGCCGGCCGGAATCTTCCTCGGCAAGATCTACGCCTTCGCGGCGGTGATCGACCGCGGCTGGACGTGGCTGGCGATCGTCGGCGCCGTCTTCACGGCGGTCTCCGTCTACTACTACGCGGGCGTGATCCGGGCGATGTTCATGCAGCCGAGGGAGCTTGCGGTCGTCGCGGGAGGCTCGCCGCCGCCGGACCGCCTGCTCGTGGCCTCCGTCGCCGCCTCGGTGGTCGTCGCGGTCGGCAGCCTGCTCGCCGCCGACCCGCTCGTCGACATCGCCCGCGACGCGGTCGACTTCCTCCCGTTCCCGGTGGGCTAAGTGCGCGTGGTCGTCCTCGGAGCGGGCGCGACCGGCGAGGCCTTCGTCGCCGCGCTGCGGCGGCTTGCGCCGGACGCGGAGGTCGTCGTCGTCGAGCACGAGCTCGTCGGCGGAGAATGCTCCTACTGGGCCTGCATCCCCTCGAAGACCCTCCTGCGCCCGCTGGAGGTCCTCTACCGCGCGAAGCGCGCGCCCGGGGCGGCCGAGGCGATCTCGACCGTGGACGCCGCGCGCGTCTTCCAATGGCGCGACGAGGTGGCCGAGAAGGACGACTCGAGCCACGCCAGGTGGCTGGACAAGCAGGGAGCCGAGCTCGTCCGCGGGACGGGGGTGGTCGCCGAGCCGGGGCTCGTCCGGGTCGACGGGCGCGAGCTTCCCTACGACCACCTGCTCGTCGCCACGGGCTCGCTCCCGGTCACCCCGCCGGTTGATGGCCTGGCGGAGGCGAACCACTGGGGCAGCCGCGAGGCGACGAGCGAAAGCGTCGTGCCCGAGAGCCTGGCAGTCGTCGGGGGCGGCGCGGTCGGGTGCGAGCTCGCGCAGCTCTACGCGCGTCTCGGTTCGCACGTCACGCTCGTGCAGAGCGGCCCGCACCTGCTCCCCCGCAACGACCCGGAGGCGGGCGAGATCCTCGCCGAGACGTTCCGGGAGGAGGGGATAGAGCTTCGGCTGGGCGCGAAGGCGACGCGGGTCGAGGGCGGCGACGGCTCCCACTTCAGGCTCGAGCTCGAGGGCGAGGAGCCGGTGGAGGCCGAGCGCCTGCTCGTCGCCACCGGCCGCAAGCCGCACGTGGAGGGCTTCGGCTTCGAGCAGCTCGACATCACGATCGAGAAGAAGGGGATCGTCGTGGACGAGCGCCTCCGGGCCGGGGAGGGCGTCTGGGCGGCCGGCGACGTCACGGGCGTGGCCCTCTTCACGCACGTGGGGAAGTACCAAGGGCGGATCGCGGCGGCGAACGTCGCCGGGGGAGACGCCCGCGCCGACTACACCGCGATCCCGGCCGCCGTCTTCACGGACCCGCAGGTCGCCTCCGTCGGCGAGACCTCCGGCGAGGGCGCGGTCACGTCGTCCTGGAAGATCGAGTCCGTCTCGCGCACCTCGACCTTCCAGAAGCCGAAGCGCCCCGGCCTGCTCAAGCTCTACGCCGACCCGGAGCGGCGCGTCCTCGTCGGCGCGACGGCGGTAGGCCCCGAGGCCGGCGAGTGGATCGGGCAGCTCACGCTCGCGGTGCGCGCCTCGGTGCCGGTGGACGTCCTGCGCGACACTATTCAGCCGTTCCCCACGTTCTCCGAGGCCGTGCACTTCGCGGCCCGCGATCTGGACCTGTAGCCTCGTCTTCATGTCGGTGGACGCCCGCGACGAGCTCGTCCGCAGCCTCGGCGGACTCGCGCTCTTCGCCGACCTCGGCGACCCGGATCTCGAGGCGATCGCCGACCCGGAATGGGAGCGCAGCTTCGCCGAGGGCGAGCGCGTCCTCCGCCGCGGGCTCTCCGGCGGCGGGCTCTTCGTCATCCTCGACGGCGAGGCCGCAGTCGAGCTCCCGGACGGCAGCGACCCGCGCCGGCTGCGCCGCGGCGACTTCTTCGGCGAGGTCTCCACCCTGCTCGTCTGCAAGCCGACCGCCGACGTCGTCGCCCGAACACACCTCCACTGCCTCGAGATCCCCGGGCCACAGCTCGAGGCGTTTCTCCTGCAGTACCCGCGGGTGACCTTCCGGATGCTGCAGACGGTCACGCGCCGGCTGCGGGATCTGCTCGAGTAGTGGCCGGACGCGACGAGCGCCCCTTTCCGCCGGGGGACTACCCCGTGGTCGTGGTCGGGAGCGGTCCCGGAGGGCTGCAGGCGAGCTACTTCCTCTCGCGCCTCGGCGTCGAGCACGCGGTCGTCTCGGCCGACGAGGAGCCTGGCGGCATGTTCCGTCTCTGTCCGATCTTCCAGCGCCTGCTCTCCTGGTCGAAGCCGGACGCCCCCGCCGAGCGCGGCACCCGCGCCTACGAGTGGTTCGACCACAACAGCCTCCTGGCCGACGAGCCCGAGCACCAGGCGCTCGTGCCGGAGTTCATGGACCGCGCCTTCATGGTGCCGTCGCGGCCGGAGATGGAGAAGGGCCTGGCCGCGTTCGCCGAGCGCGTCCCGGTCGGCGTTCGCTACGGCTGCCGCTGGGAGGCAACGCGCCGGGACGACGATGGGCGCCTCGTCCTGACGACGTCGGACGGCGAGTACCGCTGTAAGGCGGCTGTCTTCGCCGTCGGCGTGACCAGGCCCTGGAGGTCGCCCATCCCGGGAATCGAGCACGTGCCGCACTACGTCGACTGCCAGGAGCCGTCGCACTACCGCGGTCGCAGCGTCTTCGTCGTCGGCAAGCGGAACTCGGGCTTCGAGATCGCCGACGGGCTGCTCCCGTGGGCGCGCCAGGTGATCCTCGGCTCACCGCGACCGGTGCAGACCTCCGTGGTCGCGCTCTCGACGGTGCGCGTCCGCTACCTCCAGCCGTACGAGGACTACGGGCTCGGCGGCGGGACGTTCGCCGTCGACCTCGCCGTGGAGCGGATCGAGCACCGGGGGGAGCGCTGGGGCGTCGTCGGGCAGGGAACGACACGGCCCGGCCCCATCGACCTCGAAGTGGACGACGTGATCGCCGCGACCGGCTTCTCGGCGCCGCTCCTCGACCTGCCCTCGCTGGGCGTCCGCACGGTCGCCCAGGGCCGCATCCCTGCACTGACGCCGTTCTGGGAGAGCGCGCCCGGGTCGGGGATCTACTTCGCCGGCAACGCCACCCAGGGCGCGGCCGGCCTGCGCAAGCACGGCGTCGGCGCCTCCTCGGCGGCCGTGCACGGCTTCCGCTACAACGCCAGGCTCATGGCCCGGCAGCTCGCCGAGACCCACCTGGGCGCGGAGGTGCCCCGCGAGCGGGTGCAGGGGGATGTCGTGCCCTACCTGCTCGCCGAGGCGGCGAGCGCGCCCGAGCTCTGGGCTCAGAAGTCCTACCTGGCCCGCGTGGTCTCCGACGACGGGGAGACCGCGATCCTCCCGCTCGCGGCCTGGCTGGACAACCCGGGCGGCCGGGCAACCGCCGTCGCCGTCGAGATGAACGCGGCCGGAGACGTCTACCCGGCCGTCTACGTGTCCGACGGCACGGGCGTACGCGAGCTGCTGCTCCCGCCCCACCAACTCAACGACTTCCGGGGGCCCGAGTACGAGCGCGAGCTCCGCGCCGCGTTGTGAGCGGGCTCGCCCTCAGGGCGGTCGCGCTCGCCGTCCCGCTGGCCGGTCTCTTCCTCCTCCTCGGCGTCCCGCGGCTCGACGTCGTCTGGGAGAACCACCCCGGGCACTTCTGGCTCGTGCTCACCGCTGCCATCCTCAGCTTCGGGCTCGGCTTCCTGATGGCGGAGTCGGCCGGACGGCGGGGCGATGCGCGCGTGCTCCTGATCGCGCTCGCGTTCCTGACCAGCTCGGGCTTCCTCGCCCTCCACGCCCTCGCCACGCCGGGCGTCCTGCTGGACGGGTCGAACGCGGGCTTCCAGGTCGCGTCGGCGGTCGGGCTGCTCCTGGCGAGCGGGTTCGCGGCCGCTTCGGCGCTGCCCCTCGGGCCCGGGCGGGCCGAGGCGATCGTACGCAACCGGCTGCTCCTGTTCGGCCTGCTCGGCACCGCGCTCGCCGTCTGGGCGGTGATCGCGCTCGGGACGATGCCGCCCCTCGAGGAGCCGATCACGGCCGAGGGGGCGCGCGACCCCGTGCTCGGCCTCTGGGTCGTCGGCGCGCTTCTCTACGGCTACGCCGCCTTTCGGTACGCGCGCCTCTACGTTCACCGGCGAGCTCCGGTCGCGCTCGCCGTGGTGGCGGCCTGGGTACTGCTCGCGGAGGCGATGCTCGCGGTGGCGATCTCACGCAACTGGCACGCCTCCTGGTGGGAGTGGCACCTGCTCATGCTGGTCGCCTTCGGCCTGGTCGCGAGGAGCGTCTGGAAGGAATGGCAGCGCGAGGGCGCCGAGATCTTCGCCGACCTCTACGAGGAGCGCACGCTCGGACGACGCGAGCACCTGAGCGTCCTCTTCGCCGACCTCCAGGGCTTCAGCGCCTTCTCGGAGCAGACCCCGGCCGCGGACGTACGCGCGATGCTGAACGAGTACTTCGCCGCCGTCACGCCCGTCGTCTCGCGCGAGGACGGCGAGCTCGTGCAGACGAGCGGCGACGCGATCTTCGCCGTCTTCAAGGGCGAGGGGCACGAGGCGAGGGCCGCCCGCGCCGGGCTCGAGCTCCAGGCGGTCACCGGCCCGATCACCGCCCGCCATCCCGAGTGGCCGCGCTTCCGCGTGGGCGTGAACTCGGGCGAGGCGCACGTCGGCCTCGTGCGGGCGCCGGGCGCGCGCACCTTCTCTCCGACCGGCGACGTCGTCAACACGGGTGCCCGGCTCGAGGGGCAAGCGCGCGCGGGCGAGGTCGTGATCGCCGAGCGGACGCGCGCCGCGCTCGGCGGCGGTGCTGAGGTCGACGACCTGGGCGAGCTGCCCGTGAAGGGCAAGGAGCGGCCCGTGCGCGCGTTCGTCCTACGCGCGCTGGCTCCGGACCGGGACGAGCGCCACGACGGCCTGGAGCACGAGCACGGCGAAGGCGACCGCTAGCGCCGCCGTCGCGGCCGGCGGCACGGTGTCCTGCGCGACGGCGGGAGCCCGGACGGCCGCGCCGAGGACGACCGCGAGGACGAGCACGGAGGCAAGCGCGGTCTGGACACGGCCGAGCGCGTCGCCGCCCGCGCCGTTGACCGTGTCTACGACCCGGGCGAAGAGGACGAGGGCCGCGATCGCGGTGAGCGGCACGCCGAGGACGAGCAGGTAGAACGAGATTCCGGCGAGCCCCAGCGCGTCGGAGACGGCGGTCGCGAGGAGGAGCGCGCCGGCCAGCTCCACCGCCATGGCGTCGGCACCGCTGCGCGTCTCCCGCATGAGCCGGGACGTTCGCCGCTCGCGCCGGTTCTCCTCCGTTACGCTGGCCCCACGCGCCGAAAAGGAGGCTGTATGGCGGAAACGGCGGTGACCTGGCTCGGTCACGCGGCCTTCCGGGTCGACACCCCGGGAGGGAAGCGGATCTACCTGGATCCCTGGCTCGGGAACCCGAAGTGCCCGGAAGGCGAGCGGAACCCGGAGCGCGTGGACGTGATCGGGCTTACGCACGGCCACGGCGACCACGTCGGCGAGACGGTGGAGCTGGCCAAGCGCTTCGGCTCCCCGGTCGTCGCCCAGGTGGAGCTGCGCGAGTGGCTCGCCCGGCAGGGGCTCGAGGACGACGCGACGGAGGCGTTCAACAAGGGCGGGACGGTCGAGAAGGAGGGCGTCCGCTTCACGCTCACCGACGCCAAGCACTCGAGCGCGTGCCCGGACGGGACCTACGCCGGCGAGGCCGCGGGCTTCGTCGTCGAGGTCGAGAACGGCACGAAGCTCTACGTCGCCGGCGACACCTGCGTCTTCGGCGACATGCAGCTCATCGGGCGCATCTACGAGCCCGACGTCGCGATCCTGCCGATCGGCGGCCACTACACCATGGACCCACGCGAGGCCGCGGTCGCGCTCGAGCTCCTGGGCGTGAAGCGCTGCATCCCCTGCCACTACGGGACGTTCGAGCTCCTGGCGGGAACGCCGGAGGAGCTGCGCGAGCGCGCCCCGGGCGTCGAGGTGCTCGCGCCCGACCCCGGCGAGACCGTGACGGTCTAGTGAAGGCGCGCTAGTGCGGGAGCGCTGGTTCGGGGCGACCGGGCGCCAGGTGCCCGAGATCGCGGTCGAGGGCGAGGACGAGATCCCGCTCGAGGAGGCGCTCGTCCTCGACGGCGTGACCGACGAGACACGACTCCGCGAGGCTCACGCCGCCGGCACGCCGGTCGTCGTGCGCGCCGCCGACGAGGAGTCCGTCACCCGCGCCCTGGCGCGCCCCGAGGTCGCCTGCGTCCTCGTCCCGCCCGACCATCGCCACCTGCGCGACCTCGACCTCCGCAAGCTCACGTACGGCGAGGACAGCTAGCGGAGGGCGGCCGCAACGCGCGGCCGCCCTCCGTAGATCGCGCTCGCCTAGGGGATCCGGAACTCCTGCGTCTGCGGGTTGAGGTACGGCGTCCGCAGGTAGTTCTTCACCCCCTCGTCCGTCAGGCGCCAGATGGTCAGCCCGCGCGAGATGTCGGACTCGTAGATGAAGCCGTTGTACCAGTAGGTCGACCAGTCGCCGTAGTCGGCCTCCGGCACGATCGGCGGCGGATCGGCGTAGGCGATCTCCTTCGCGTTGGCCGGGTCGCTGAAGTCGACCACGGAGATGCCCGCCTGGTAGTTCCCGGCCACGAGCACGTAGCGCGGCTTCCCGCGCCGGTCCGGGAGCGGGACCATGTTGTAGTTGTGGATCGTGCAGTTCTCCTGCACGGTCTGGTCGCGGGGCAGCACGAACTTGCCGAGCAGCTCCGCGGTCTCGCCGTCGAAGAAGAAGTACGACTTCATGTCGTCGGTCTGGATCAGACCGCCGGGCAGGACGGTGCCCGTCGCCGTGCAGCGCGGGTTCACGCCGCCGCCGGGCTCGTGCCCGAACACCAGCACCTTGCCGTCCGTCGACCAGATGGCCGAGTGGCCGATGGTCACGTCCGGGATCTCGACATGGTGCATCGCCATCGGATCGGTCAGCGAGCCACCCTCGGCCGGATCGAGGCTGAAGATCTCGAAGCCGGTGCCGCCGGCGCAGCCGATCTTCTTCGCGTCGGCGTTGTAGATGATCCCGATGTCGTGGCACGGGTGGTCGGCGGTCGGCTCCTGCCGGATCACTGCCGCCGCTCCCGGGTTGGACAGCGGGATGCCGATGATGTCGATGTTCTCGCACGCCCCGCTGGACGAGCCGTTGTAGATGAGCAGCCGGTCGTTGGCGAGGTCGGGCAGCGCGCTCGAGGTATGCGAGCCGCACGCGAGGTCGATCGACGTGAGCAGCTCAGGGTCCTGCTTGTCCGAGATGTCGAAGATGTGCAGGCCCTCGAACCCGCCCGGCACCGTCTGCCCGTCACAGGTGACCGGCGTCGTCGACGGCGCGTTCGAGTTCCAGGAGCGCACGAGGATGTCGCGGTAGACGGCGATGTCGCCCTGGTTCCCCGCCGTCGAGTCGGGAGCGCACTCCTCGTAGTTGAGGATCTCCCTCGGTCGCGAGGGCACGCGGGCGTCGATCAGGCGGAAGCCCTCGTACGTGCCCTGAACGACCAGGTTGCCCCAGAACGCGAGGTCGGAGTTGATACGTCCGGCTGCGGGGCCGGGGAACTCGACCTGGCGCGGCGAGAAGCCGATCGCCTGCAGGTTGTCCGTCACCGCCCAGTTGGCGACGTGCTCCACCGGCCGGGGCTCGGCCGCCAGAGGCGCCGCGACGATGCCTATCGCCACCGCCGCCAGCGCGAGAAGAAAACGAAGCCTCACGAAAGCCCACCTCCTGTTGTATGCGGAAGCCCAGGGGGCGCGGCGGGCCACCTCCCTCCGCGCCCTGCCGTCAGAGACGGCCGGCTTCCCGTGCCTGCCTGTTTAGTGATCCTAAACTGGCGGCCGAGGAGGAGTCAACCGGCTACGTGCGGAGGAGCGGGAGCGGCTTGACGATGCCGACGCCCTGCTCCCGCCTCGTGTCGGCGACGGCCTCGGCGAGCTCGGCGATCGCCCGCGAGACCTCGGCGTCCGGCTCGGCGAGGACGATCGGCTCGCCGACGTCAGCGAGCTCGCCGAGCCGAGGGTCGAACGGAATCCGCCCCAGGAGCGGAGCCTCGACCTCGGCGGCGAGCGCCTCGCCCCCGCCGGTACCGAAGAGCGCCTCCTCGGAGCCGTCGTCGCGGCGCAGGTACGACATGTTCTCGACCACCCCGAGGAGCCGCATGTTCGTCTTCCGCGCCATCTGCGCGGCGCGGACGGCCACCTGCTGCGAGGCGCGGTGCGGCGTCGTCACGACCAGCGCCTCGGCGCGCGGGAGCAGCTGGCCGAGCGAGATGGCGACGTCGCCGGTTCCCGGAGGCATGTCGACGACCAGCGTGTCCAGGTCGCCCCAGTGCACGTCGGAGAGGAACTGCTCGAGCGCGCGGTGGAGCATGGGGCCGCGCCACATGACCGGGGTGTTCTCGTCCAGGAAGAAGCCGATGGACATGACCTTGAGGTCGCCGCGCACCGGCGGGACGATCATCTTCCGCTCCTCGTCACCCACGGCGACCGGCCGCTGGTGAATCCCGAGCATGTGCGGGATCGAGTAGCCGTAGACGTCCGCGTCGAGAACGCCGGTCCGGTGGCCGAGAACGGAGAACGCCGCGGCGAGGTTCGCCGCGAGTGACGACTTGCCGACGCCGCCCTTGCCGCTCGCCACGGCGAGGACGCGTGTGCTCGCGTCCACCGAGATCCCCGGCGTGCGCTCGGCGACCCCACCGCGCAGGCGCGTCGTGAGCGCCGTCTTCTCCTCCGGCGTCATCACGTCGAAGGAGAGCTCCACCGTTTCGACGCCTGCGAGGGGGAGCACCGCGCGGTCGACCTGCTCCTGGAAGCTGGCCCGCAGCGGACAGCCGGGCACGGTGAGTGCGATCGTGACGCCGACGCGCCCGCCCTCGACGGAGACGTCGCGCACCATCTCGAGCTCCACGACCGAGCGGCCCAGCTCGGGGTCGATCACACCCTCGAGGGCGGTCAGGATCTGCTCGCGCGAGGCGGCCACGAACCTAGGCTAGCAGCGCGCCGCTGGTCGCCTCGAGCCGCTCCGAACGAGGATTTCCGCCCCGCGGGCGTAAGGTCATCCGCTGATGGACGCGCGCGTGCTCCTCGTCGAGGACGACCCCTCGATCCGCGAGACGACGGCACTCGGCCTGGGAGGCGCGGGCTTGCGCGTGACGACGGCCGGCGACGGCCGCGAGGCGCTCCTGCGCTTCCGGCAGGAGCCCTTCGACCTCGTCGTGCTCGACCTCATGCTCCCCGAGCTGGACGGCTACGAGGTCTGCCGCGAAATCAGGAAGACGAGCCGCGTCCCGATCGTGATGCTGTCGGCCCGGAGTGACACTGTCGACGTGGTCGTCGGCCTCGAGCTCGGCGCCGACGACTACGTGACGAAGCCGTTCGAGCTCCCCGAGCTCGTCGCCCGGGTGCGGGCCGCGCTGCGCCGCGCAGCCGGCGAGACGACAGACGAGCGCATCCACGCCGCCGACCTCGAGATCGACCCGGGCGGCTTCCGGGCGACGAAGGCCGGGCACGAGCTCGAGCTGACCGCCACCGAGTTCCGCCTCTTGCTCGAGCTCGCCCGCCGGCCCGGGCAGGTCTTCACGCGCGAGCTCCTGCTCGAGCGCGTGTGGAACTACGAGTACCTGGGCGACTCGCGGCTCGTGGACGTCGCGGTGCAGCGGCTGCGCGCGAAGGTGGAGGACGATCCCGCGAACCCGGTCCTGATCCGCACCGTGCGCGGGGTGGGCTACCGCTTCGAGCGCGCATGAGCGAGCAGCCGCGGCCGCGCAGGATCCAGCCGGGGCGGTTGCGCCGCCGCCTCGTGCTGGCCGTGGCGCTCACGGCGGGGCTCGCAGCAGCGGCGCTCGCCGGAGGCTCCTTCCTGCTCGTGCGCGACGCCCGCCTCGACGACTCGGTCGAGCGCGCGCTCGACCAGTCGCGCTTCAACCTCGTCCTGGCGGGAGAGGTCCTCCCGGCCGAGGGGCCCGAGAGCCTGCTGACCGCGCTTCAGCTAAGAGGCGGCTTCGACACGGTGCTCCTGGTCGACGGCGAGGCGCATCCGTCGAGCCTCTCCCTGGGCGAGGAGCAGATTCCGCCCGACCTGCGCGAGCTCGTCGCCGAGGGCCAGCTCGCCTACGAGCGCGCGACCGTCTCCGGCACGCGCTCGCTGGTGGTCGGCGGCCAGGTGCCCGGGTCGGAGGAGGACGAGGCGTACTTCTTCTTCTCGGAGGAGGAGCTCTGGGACGAGCTCGAGGAGCTGCGCACGATCCTGCTCGCCGGACTGGGGGTCGTAGTCGTCCTCGGCGCGCTGGCCGGCTTTGTGCTCGCCCGGCGGATGCTCGCACCTGTGGCGCGGGCGAGCGAGGCCGCCCGCTCCCTGGCCGAGGGCCTGCTCGCCACACGCCTGCCGGTCGAGCGGGAGGACGAGTTCGGAGCCTGGGCGACCTCCTTCAACGAGATGGCGGAGGCGCTCGAGGCGAAGATCACCGAGCTCTCGGAGGCCCAGGCGCGGGAGCGCCGCTTCACGGCCGACGTCGCCCACGAGCTGCGCACCCCGCTCACGGCGATCGTCAACGAGGCCTCGCTCCTCGGCGAGCACATCGAGCGCATGCCGCCCGAGGCGCGCCGCCCGGCCGAGCTGCTCGTCGCGGACGTGGCCCGCCTGCGCGACCTCGTCGAAGACCTGATGGAGATCTCGCGGCTCGACGCCGGCACGCAGCCGCTACGGCCCGAGCAGATCGACGTCGGATCGCTCGTCGCGTCGGCGATTCGCGCGCGTGGCTGGGACGAGCGTCTCCGCCTCGAGAGCGACGAGGTGGTCGTCACGACCGACCCGCGTCGCCTGGAGCGGATCGTCGCCAACCTCGTCGGGAACGCGCTCGAGCACGGCGGGCGCGAGGTGGCCGTCCGCGTCGGGCGCGACGGCGTCGGCGCCTTCGTCGAGGTCTCCGACCGCGGCCCGGGCATCACCCGCGAGGACCTCCCGCACCTCTTCGAGCGCTTCTACAAGGCCGACCGCGCCCGCGCGGGACAGGGCACGGGGCTCGGCCTCGCGATCGCGCTCGAGAACGCGCGGCTCCTGGGCGGGGACCTGACCGTGGCGAGCGAGCCCGGTGCCGGCTCCCGCTTCACGCTCCGCCTGCCCGTTACGTAACCGTTACGCGCCGGTGAGGGCGGCGTTGCCCGGCGGGAGCACGCTGGAGGAACAGCGTTCCCCAAGGAGGCAGACATGAAGGCCCTACTCCTCGTCCCGGCACTCGTCCTCGCAGCCACCCTCGGCGTGCTGGGTGCGAGCTGCGGCTCGAACGGCGACGCCACTCCCGCCGGCCCCGTCCCCACGGCCCCCGAGACCTCGACCGGCTCGGCCACCGAAGAGGTTCCTCCCCCGACGACCACCGGCGCCGAGGGCGAGGGCCAGGGCGAGGGCGTCGAAGGGGAGGACGGCGTCGTCACCTACCAGGTCTGGTGGGCAAACGACGACGGCCTCTTCGTCAGCTACCGCACCCAGGCCAGGACCCCCCGCGTCGGCACCGCCGCGATCGAGGCCGTCCTGGAAGGGCCCACCGAGCTCGAGCAGGACAACGGGCTCTCGACGGCCGTTCCCGAGGGCACTCAGCTCCTCGGGCTCACGATCGACGACGGCATCGCCCGCGTCGATCTGACCTCCGAGTTCGAGTCGGGCGGCGGCAGCGCGTCCATGCAGACGCGGCTCGCCCAGATCGTCTACACGATCACGCAGTTCCCCACCGTCGAGGGCGTCCTCTTCAGCCTCGACGGCGAGCCGATCGACGTGCTGGGCGGCGAGGGAGTCGTCATCGACCATCCCCTCACGCGGCAGGACTACATCGATCTCCTGCCTCCCATCCTCGTCACGGCGCCGACCTTCGACACCGAGACGGGGAGCCCCGTGGTCGTCCGCGGGAGCGCGAACGTCTTCGAGGCGAACGTGACGGTCAAGGTGCTCGACCAGAACGAGGACGTGATCGCGGAGACGTTCACGACGGCAACCTGCGGGACCGGCTGCCGGGGCACGTACCGCGTCGCCGTCCCGTTCGAGATCGATCACCCGCAGGAGGGCTGGATCGTCGTGCACGACGACGACGCGGCCGGCGCCGGCCGGCCGCCGCACGAGGTCCGCATCCCCGTCTTTCTCGTCCCCTGACGCGAAGGAACCCGCGTCCCGTCTCGTCAAAGGGTTGGAGATGACCACCGCAACCGCGACGGGCCCCTCCGTCGACGTCGGGGCCGACGTCGTCGACCGGGCCCGGCGCGGCGACCAGGAGGCGTTTGCAGCCTTGATCCGCCACTACGACCCGGGGCTCCGCGCCCTCGCCTACCGCCTCCTCGGCGACCGCGACCTGATGGACGACGCGCTCCAGGAGGCGTATGTGAAGGCCTATCGCGGCCTGCCTCGCTTCCGCGGTCACTCCAGGCTCGGGACCTGGCTCTACCGGATCGTCTACAACGCCTGCCTGGACGAGCTCAAGCGGCCGCGGCGGCGGCACGACGTTCCCTACGAGGACGTGGACGAGTCGCCCGCGCCCGGTACGGATCCCGGCGAGGCCGTCGCCCGCCGCGGGGAGCTCGCCGCGGCGCTCGCCCGGCTCGGGCCCGAAGAACGGGCCGCGGTCCTGCTCGTCGACGCGCAGGGTTTCGACTACCGCGAGGCGGCCCGCATCCTCGACGTCCCAGAGGGAACGGTCGCCTCGCGGCTGAGCCGGGCGCGGGCGAGCCTCCGGTCGGAGCTGGGAGGCCACGCCGCGTGACCCGCTACCGCGACGAGGGGCTCGGCGCCGCGCTCCGCGCGCTCGAGACCCCCGAGCACCGCCCTGGCTTCTACGCAGACCTGAACCGCCGCATCCGCGAGGAGCGGCGGGCCGCCGTCCGGCGACGCCCGCTCGCCTGGCCCGGCGGCGTGCGCTGGGGCGTTCGCATCGCCTTCGCCGCCGCGGTGGCGGCCGCGGTCTGGCTCGTGGCGGGCCTCCCCGACGACGCGCCCCAGGTTTTGCGGCCCGAGCACGCGACCGCGGCGCAGATCCAGGCGCGGGTGCGCACGGCTTTCGCGAACGCCGAGACGCTCACCGGCGAGCTGGTCGCACGCGGGCCGAGCTTCGAGAACGCCTACGGCTGGAGGGGAACCCAGCGTTGGCGGTTCGCGCTCACCGCACGCGGGGACTTCCGCCTCACCGGGCTGACGCTCGAGGAGAACGTCACCTACGACGCCGAGCGGGGCGTGCAGCGCTCGCTCAACCCGAGCGCGAGCCTCGGGGGCGAGGGACAGCTCTTCGCCGCCGAGCGCACGGGCCTCGCGCCCGGGCCGCCCGATCCGGGCCCGATCGACCCCATCCTCGAGAACGACTACGGCGCCTTCGTGCGCGCGCTGCTCGCCTCCGACGACCCCCGCGTACGCGAGACCACCTACCAGGGCAAGCCCGCCTGGCGGCTGGACGTCCCCGCGACCGTGAACCAGATCGTCCCCGAGTACTCGGGCGACAGCTTCGCCATCTGGGTCGACCAGGAGACCGGGATCCCGGTCCGCGTCCTGGAGCGGAAGAACGGGCGCGACCTCGACGAGCTGCGGATCGAGAAGCTCGTCGTCGACGAGCCCCTGCCTCGGGGGACGTTCGCGCTCCGCTTCCCGGAGGGGATGGAGGTCATGCGGAGCGACGAGGGCTTCCAGCGCGTAGGCCTCGACGAGGCGGCGGGCGCGGTCGGCTACGCTCCGCTCGTCCCCGCCTGGGTGCCGAAGGGCTTCGAGCTCGCCGAGGTGGCCGTCTCGCCGGGGACCGGTTTCCCGACGGGCGTGGAGGCGGGCAATCCTCCCTCGACCGACGTCGTCTCGCTCTCGTTCCGCCGCGGCCTCGACCAGATCCTCGTCACGACGCGCCTCCGCCACGTGCCGGGCTGGCCCGACAACTGGAGCGACCCACTGGCGACCGGCGAGGGCTACGTGGACGAGCCGGAGCATGTCGTCCTCGGCAGGGGCCCGCTGTCCGACGTCGAAGCGAATGTCCTCATCGTGCCGCTGAACGTCCCGCATCTGTGGGCTCAGACCGACGATCTCGTCGTCACGGTCAGCGGTAGCGTCTCGCGCGACGAGCTGATTCGCGTCGCCGAGTCGCTGGAGATCCGGCCGTGACCTACCGCCGCTACCGGGTCTGGCGCACCGGGCGGCTGTTGGCCGCCGCGCTCGTGCTCGTCACGCTCGCTTTCGTGGCCGCCGGGGCGGCCGCGCGGTCGCAGAGGAGCGCGGAGGCGGCAGGGCCGAGAGTGGTTGCAGACGGCGTCACGGCGGCGGGCGTCGATCTCTCCGGCCTGACGGGCGTGCAGGTACGCAAGAGGCTCCAGCGCTTCGCCGGCCGCCCGGTCACGCTGGCCTTCCGCGGCGAATCCTGGCGCTTCACCCCGCGCACGCTCGGAGCGTCGGCTGATGTCGGCACCGCAGTCCGCGACGCGCTCGCCGCTCCCGCAGGATCGCAGGTGCGTCTGGACGTCACCGTGGACGAGCGGGGCCTGAGGCGCTGGACGAGGCGCTTCGCCCGCGAGTTCGACCGCACGGCGCGGAACGCGAAGATCGAGCTCCGCGGGCTGCGGCCCGTCGCCACCCGTGCGCGCTTCGGACGGAGCCTCTACGGCTTCCAGCTGCAGGCGATGCTGGCGAGCGAGCTCCGCGCCAAGGACCGCGGGCCCCTAGAGCTGCCCGCCAGGATCCTCGAGCCGCGCACGACCCTGGACGACCTCGGGCCGGCGATCGTCATCCGGCGCGCCTCGAACCGCCTCATCCTCTACCGCGGCGCGGGCGCCAACGGCATGCG